>NZ_BBWH01000027.1 GCF_001463705.1 Aureimonas sp. AU12
GGCGAGATACGACTCTTTCTTGTGGCGGTAGCGCCCGCCGGCATTGGCCTGCCAGACCTCCACCAGCGCGCCACGCACCGGACGAGCATTCTCGTCGAGCACCCGGCCGGAGACGACGATGCGCTGGCCGATCGCCTCGCCGCCGTCCTTGGCGAAGTTGCGGATGAGATCGTTGTCGAGCAGGCCGAGCACGTCATGGCCGAAGACCGGCCCGGTCTCCTCCGAGAGCGTCGTCGGCATCGACAGGAGCGGGTGGCGCGGCGAACGCAGGATCGAGGTCTTGTAGGGCGGCGTCAGCGCCGCGGGATGGCGGGCGCGGTCGCGCGGGAAGTAACCGCTCATCGCGCGCCCTCCCGGTCCGCCTTCATCTCGGCGAAGGTGCGCTTGGCGATCTTGATCGCATGGTTGGCGGCGGGCACGCCGGCATAGACGGCGACATGCAGCAGGGCTTCGGAAATGTCGGCCTCGCTCGCGCCGGTGTTGGCGGTGGCGCGCACATGCATCGCCACCTCCTCGTCCTGGCCGAGGGCGGCGAGCAGGGCGATCGTGACGATGGAGCGCTCGCGGCGCGTGAAATGCGGTCGCGCCCAGACCGAGCCCCAGGCGCCCTCGGTGATGAAGCGCTGGAAATCAGCGTCGAAGGGGGTGATCGCCGCGCTGGCGCGGTCCACATGGGCATCGCCCAGCACCGCGCGGCGCACCGCCATGCCGGCCTCGAAACGGGTCTCATCGGCCATGGGCGACCTCCTTCCAATGGGCGCGCACGAGATCGGCGACCGCCCGCGGGTGCTCGAGGCCGGGAATGTGGCCGGCCTTCTCGATGAGGGTGAAGCGGGCGCCCGGAATGCGCTCGGCGGTGGCGCGGGCGAGCGCCGGCGGGGTCGGCACGTCCTCCTCGCCGCAGAGCACCAGCGTCGGCACCGTGATGGCGCCCACCGCCTCGGTGAGGTCGGCCTCGCGCAGCGCCCGGCAGATGTCGGCATAGCCGGCGGCCGGGATGCGCTCCAGCATGGTGCGCCAGCCCGTGAACTCGGCCGGACGGCGCGCCGCGAAGCCGGCGGAAAACCAGCGCGTCGCCACCGTCTCGGCGATTGCGGGAAGGCCGCCCGTTTCCACGGCCGCGATCCGCTCGTTCCAGCTCTGCCGGCTGCCGATGCGCGCCGCCGTGTCCATCAGCACGAGGGCGTCGACGTGGGTGGGCGCGGCGAGCGCCACGGCCTGCGCCACCAGCCCGCCGACGGAGACGCCGACAAGCGCGGCGCTCGGCCAGCCGACGACGTCCATGAGCTTGAGGAGGTCGTCGGCGAGGTCGGCGATCGACGGTGCCTCGGCCCCGAGGCCGGACAGGCCGTGGCCGCGCATGTCGTAGCCGAGGATGGCGAAGTCCGGCGCCAGCGCCGCCGTCACCTCGTCCCAGATGCGAAGGTCCGAGCCCAGCGAGTTGGCGAAGACGAGACGCGGCGCACCGGGTGTGCCCGCAAGGCGGTAATGCGCGGCGTGGCCGCCGAGATCGGCAAAGGGCATGGCAGCCGCGCTCCTCCTCGCGGGTGATCGGTGCCCAAGGGGTAAAGCCCTTGCCCGGTCATGTAAAATGATGATTGATGCCGCATCGATAACCACAGGGTTATATGTCAGGTGCTGCATCCCGCCATCCGCCTTCGTCATCTCACCAGCTTCGTCGAGGTGGCGCGCTCGGGCAGCGTCGGGCGTGCGGCGGCGGCCCTGTCGATCTCGCAGCCGGCGGTGTCGAAGACGATGCGCGAGCTGGAGGCGATCCTTGCCGTCTCGCTTTTCGATCGATCGAAGCGCGGTGCCGCGCTGACGCCGTTCGGCGCGATCTTCCTGCGCCATGCGGAGGTGGGGCTTGCGGCGCTGCGCCGGGGCGTCGAGGAGATGGGCGAGGCCGCCGCGCCGAACGCGCGACCGGTGCGCATCGGCGCGCTGCCCACCGTCTCGGCGCGCCTGCTGCCTCGTGCGGTCGGGCGCTACATGGGGGAGGGGCTGGGCGCCTCTCCGCGCATCGTCACCGGGCCGAACGACGTTCTGATGCGCCAGTTGCGCGAGGGCGCGCTCGATCTCGTGGTGGGGCGCATGGGCGAGGCCGCCGAGATGATCGATCTGGCCTTCGAGCACCTCTATTCGGAGCGGATCGTGCTCGTCGCCCGGCCGAACCATCCGTTGGTGGAGGCTGCCCTCTTCGACGCCGGACAGTTGCGTCACTACGAGATGCTGCTGCCGCCGCCGGGCTCGGTGATCCGCCCCACCGTCGACCGGCTGGTCCTGTCCGCCCGCCTGCCGCGCCCGCGCGGCGTGGTGGAGACGGTGTCGCTGGCCTTCGGGCGCGCCTATGTGCGGGCATCCGATGCCGTCTGGCTGATCTCCGAAGGCGTCGTGCTCGCCGACCTCAAGGATGGCACGCTGCGCGCGCTGCCGATCGACAATGCCGAGACGCTGGGGCCGGTCGGCATCACCATGCGGGTGGCCGCCGAGCCCGCGCCGGCGGTGGCCTCGTTCCTCGCGCAGTTGCGGGCGGCGGCGGGCGTCATCCGCGAGGGCGGTGGCTGAACGCCGCGTCGCCGCTTCCGCGTTCTGGAAACGTCCCGCGCGCTTACCATCTATGGGACGTGAAGGAGACCTGACATGGCAACCTATACCAAGACTGCAGAGGCGGTCGCCGCGCTCTCGCCGGAACAGTACCGGGTGACGCAGCAAAGCGGCACGGAGCGACCGGGAACGGGCCCGCTTCTGAAGAACAAGGATCCCGGCATCTACGTCGACATCGTCTCGGGCGAGCCGCTCTTTGCCAGTTCCGACAAGTACGAATCCGGCTGCGGCTGGCCGAGCTTCACCAAGCCGATCGAGCCCGCCAATGTCGAGGAGATCCGGGACGCCTCGCTCGGCATGATCCGCACCGAAGTGCGCTCGGCCCATGGCGACAGCCATCTCGGCCATGTGTTCGACGACGGCCCGCGCGACCGCGGGGGTCTTCGCTACTGCATCAACTCGGCCTCGCTCCGCTTCGTCCACCGCGACGACATGGCGGCGCAAGGGTATGAAAGCTATCTGCCGCAAGTGGAGGAAGTCGCATGAGCACCGAGCGCGCCGTACTGGCCGGAGGCTGTTTCTGGGGCATGCAGGATCTGATCCGCAAGATGCCGGGCGTCGTCTCGACGCGCGTCGGCTATTCCGGCGGCGAGGTCCCCAATGCCACCTATCGCAATCACGGCCGCCATGCCGAGGCGATCGAGATCGTGTTCGACCCCAAGGTGATGAGCTATCGGCGGCTCCTGGAGTTCTTCTTCCAGATCCACGATCCGTCGACGGTGGATCGCCAGGGCAACGACCGGGGCGCGAGCTACCGCTCGGCGATCTTCACCGAGAACGACGAGCAGAAGGCCGTGGCGCTGGACACGATCGCCGACGTCGATGCCTCGAAGATCTGGCCAGGCAAGGTCGTGACCGAGGTTTCGCCGGTCGGCGACTTCTGGGAGGCCGAGCCCGAGCATCAGGATTATCTGGAGCGCATCCCGAACGGCTACACCTGCCACTTCGTGCGCCCGAACTGGGTCCTGCCGCGCCGGACCGAAGCCGCGGCCTGAGCCTATCGAACGTCCGGGCCGCGTCGCAAGATCGACGCGGCCCGGAATCCCGCCGACGAGGCACGTACCTGCTTGCGAACTGTCGCGATTCGACAGGCCGCGCGAAAGCGATCGCCAAGCCCGACGGTCGCTGGTGTCTTCCGGTCCAGCACCGCATTGGCGCTCCACCCGGCCCCTACTGCGTTGTCGCGCCTTCATGACGCGATGAGACCCTTCGCGTGGTCTCCCATCGGCTTCCCGCGGCCGCAGACAAATTTCCCTCGATGCCCGCACAAATTGCAGAATGCCCGCTTGCCAGGCAGGCGCGATCCCTGTAAATCGATTAACAGTAAATCGTTTTACCGCGTTGGGAGGCGCAAGGAACGGTGATCAAGGGCCGCATCTCGATCAAGGACGTCTCGGCGCTCGCAGGGGTTTCGACGGCCACCGTCTCCAACGTGTTCAGTGGCCGCAAGCCGGTGAACGAAGCGCTGGCGACACGGGTGCGCGAGGCCGCTGCAACGCTCGGCTACCAGCCCGACCGCGCCGCCGCGCAACTGCGCTCCGGCCGCACCAATGTCGTGGCGGTCCTTGTGCCCGACCTCACCGACACGTTCTTCGCCACGATCGTGACCCGCCTCGAGGCGCTCGCCAACACGCAAGGCTACGACGTCATCGTCGCTAGTTCCGGCGATCAGCGCTCGGTCGAGGCCTCGCGGCTGGAGGCGCTGCTCGCCTGGCGCCCGGCCGGTGTCATCGCCATGCCCTGCTCGAATATCGTGCCCGAAGCGCTCGTTGCCGAGGCCGGGCGCATGCCCGTCGTGCTCGTCGATCGCGTCATGGTGCCCTCGGCGCTCGCCGACACCGTGACGATCGACAATCGCGATGCCGGCGCCATCGCCGCACGCCACCTCGTCGAGCACGGCCACCGCGACATCGTGCTCGCCGCCTCGCACATGGACATCGCGCCGGTGGAGCAGCGCATGCAGGCCGCCGCCGATCATATCCTTCAAGAGACGGGCCGGCGGGCGACGATCCTGGAACTCGGCAGCAGCGTCGAGGAGGGGAGTGCGGTGGTCGCGCGCTGGCTGGAACGCCACGCGGTGCCCGACGCCGTCATCGCCTCGACCAACGTCACGACGCTCGCCGTGCTCTCGGCCTTCGCGCGGTTCCGCATCGCCATTCCCGAGCGCACTTCGATCGTCGCCTTCGACGATTCCGCCTGGATGAGCGCCCGCAACACCGGATTGACGGCCATCCGCCAGCCCGCCGAGGCCATGGCGGAGGCCGCCTGGGAACGCCTCTGCATCCGCATGCAGGGCCGGGGCGCGATGCCGCCGACTTCGATCGTCCTGCAGGCCGGGCTCGTCGTGCGCTCGTCGGTTGGAAAGCGCGCGCCGGAGCGTGCCGGCGCTTCGCCACCGGGCGAGACGAGCGCCGAAACGCGGCATCCGCCCGATCCGCCCCCGCCGGGCGTCGAGCGGGTCCACTGACGCCGGGCCGCAACCCCATTCGCCGCCATGCCGGGAGGAGCCGGCGCCGGCGGTCGAAGACGAGCCGTCCCCAACGTTCGGGCCGGCTCGCGATCACCACCACCACCACCATCCACCGGGAGAGAACGACATGATCCGCAGCAGCACCACCCTGAAGACGGGCCTCGCGACCCTGGCCCTCGGCCTTTTCGCCAGCGGCGCGGCCTTCGCGCAGGCCAATCCCGACCTGACGGGCACCGTCGCCTTCCTCATGCCCGACCAGGGCTCGACGCGCTACGAGCAGCACGACTTCCCCGGCTTCAAGGCCGAGATGGAGAAGATCTGCCCGAAATGCACGGTGATCTACCAGAACGCCGATGCCGACGCCTCGCAGCAGCAGCAGCAGTTCAACTCGGTGATCTCGCAGGGCGCCAAGGTCATCGTCCTCGACCCCGTGGACTCCACCGCCGCCGCCTCGCTCGTGAGGCTCGCCGAGTCGCAGGAGGTCAAGGTCATCGCCTATGACCGCCCGATCCCCTCGGTTCCCGCGGCCTACTACGTCTCCTTCGACAACACGGCGATCGGCAAGTCCATCACCGACTCGCTCACCGCGCATCTCAAGGCCAAGAACGTGCCGACCGCCGAGGGCGGTCTCCTGCAGATCAACGGTTCGCCCACCGATGCGGCGGCCGGCCTGATCCGCGACGGCATCCACACCGGCCTCAAGGAGAGCGGCTACAAGACGTTGTCGGAATACGACACGCCGGAATGGGCGCCGCCGAAGGCGCAGGAATGGGCGAGCGGCCAGATCACCCGCTTCGGCCAGGACATCAAGGGCATCGTCGCGGCCAATGACGGCACCGCCGGCGGCGCCATCGCCGCGCTGAAGGCCGCCGGCGTCGACCCGCTGCCGCCCGTCACCGGCAACGACGCCACGATCGCCGGCCTCCAGCTGATCATCGCCGGCGACCAGTACAACACGATCTCCAAGCCGAGCGAGATCGTCGCCGCCGCCGCCGCCCGCGTCGCCGTCGAGCTACTCGAAGGCAAGACGCCCGCGGCCAAGACCACGCTCTACGACACGCCCTCGGAGCTCTTCGTTCCCGTCGTGATCACCGCCGAAAACCTCAAGGCCGAGATCATCGACAAGAAGATCAACACGGCCGCCGAACTCTGCACCGGCCGCTACGCCGAAGGCTGCAAGACGCTCGGCATCCAGTAAGGGCTGCCTCGTCCGGCGGCGACAGAGCCGCCGCCGGACGACCCCACCCGTGCGATCTCCCGGCCGGCGTGCGCCGACGCCCGCAGCGCCGGCAGCCTCCCGGCGATCGCTTCCCTTCGAACCGAAAGGCTCGCCTGCCATGTCTAATCTTCCCAGTCCGAGAACCGGGCGAGGCGAGCTGGTGCTCGGCCTCAGCGGCATCTCGAAGAATTTCGGCGCCGTCTCGGCGCTCACCGACATCGATCTGGAACTGCATGCCGGCGAGGTCGTGGCGCTCGTGGGCGACAACGGCGCCGGCAAGTCGACGCTCGTGAAGGTGCTGGCCGGCGTCCACCAGCCGACCTCTGGGACGATGACCTTCCAAGGCAAGCCGGTGACGCTGACCGGCCCGAGTTCGGCGCTGGAGCTCGGCATCGCCACGGTGTTCCAGGATCTGGCGCTCTGCGAGAATCTCGACGTCGTCGCCAACATCTTCCTCGGGCAGGAAACGAGCCCCTACCATCTCGACGAGACGGCGATGGAGGTCCGCGCCTGGACGCTCCTCAACGAGCTCGCCGCCCGCATTCCGGACGTGCGCGACGTCGTCGCCTCGCTGTCCGGCGGCCAGCGGCAGACCGTGGCGATCGCCCGCTCGCTGCTCCTGAACCCGAAGGTCATCATGCTCGACGAGCCGACCGCGGCGCTCGGCGTCGCGCAGACGGCCGAGGTTCTGAACCTCATCGAGCGCGTGCGCGCCAAGGGCCTCGCGGTGCTGATGATCAGCCACAACATGGAGGACGTGCGCGCCGTCGCCGACCGGATCGTGGTGCTGCGCCTCGGCAAGAACAACGGCGTCTTCACGCCGGAAGCCTCCAACAGCGAACTCGTCGGCGCCATCACCGGCGCCACCGACAATGCCGTCTCGCGGCGCGCCGAGCGCCGCCGGGCGGACACCCATACAGGCGAGGAGGCCGGAGCATGAGCGAGAGCACCAAGACACCCACGCTGCTCGACCGCGGCGACAGCCGCGTCGCACACGCCTCCGGCGTCGGTGGCACGCTGAAGGCCTTCTTCGACCGGGTGCGCTCGGGCGATGTCGGCTCGCTGCCGGTGGTGGTCGGCCTCGTCATCATCTGGACCGTGTTCACCGTATTGAACCCGGTTTTCCTATCGGCCAACAATCTCGTCAACCTGCTCTTCGACTGCTCGACGATCGGCGTCATCGCGCTCGGCATCGTCTGCGTGCTGATGCTCGGCGAGATCGACCTGTCGGTGGGCTCGATGAGCGGCGTCGGCTCGGCGCTGGTCGGCGTCCTCTGGGTCAACCAGGGCGTTCCGCTGATCCTGGCCATTCTCGGCGCCGTGGCGCTCGGCGCGATCATCGGCTTCACCTACGCGGCGCTGCGCACGCGGCTCGGCATGCCGAGCTTCGTCTCGACGCTGGCGGGCCTCCTCGCGCTTCTCGGCCTGCAGCTCTACATGCTCGGCAACACCGGCTCGATCAACCTGCCCTACGGCTCGTTCATGGTCGATTTCGGCCAGCTGCTGATCATGCCGGACTGGGTGTCCTTCCTCCTCGCCATCGTGCCGGGCGTGGTGATGCTCGTCATGGGCCTTCGCACCCGCGCGCGCCGGCAGGCCGCCAACCTCTCGCCGGGTTCGCTCCCCGGCCTCGTCGTCAAGGCCGTGGTGCTGACGGTGGCGCTCGTCGCGGTGGTCTCCTACCTCAATTCGGGCCGCGGCGTGCCGTGGATGTTCGGCCTGTTCGTGGCGCTCGTCGTGATCATGAACTACGCGTTCACCCGCACCAAGTGGGGGCGGTCGATGACGGCGGTCGGCGGCAATGCGGAAGCGGCGCGGCGCGCGGGCATCAATGTCGGCTTCATCTATTCGAGCGCCTTCGTGCTCTGCTCGATGTTCGCCGCGCTCGGCGGCGTCCTCTCCTCGGCGCGTCTCGCCTCGGCGAGCCAGCAGGCCGGCACCGGCGACGTCAACCTCAACGCCATCGCGGCCGCCGTCATCGGCGGCACCAGCCTCTTCGGCGGGCGCGGCAGCGCCTGGTCGGCGCTGCTCGGCATCATCGTCATCCAGTCGATCGCCAGCGGTCTGACGCTGCTGAACCTGTCGTCCTCGCTCCGCTACATGATCACCGGCGGCGTCCTCGCCATCGCGGTCATCGTCGACAGCCTGGCGCGCCAGTCCCGCGTCTCGCACGGGCGCGCCTGACGCTTAGCCTTTCCACCCATCTTATCGGGAGAACGAAGATGAACCAGGATCTGACCGGCAAGGTCGCGGCGATCACGGGCGGGGCGTCCGGCATCGGCCTCGCCTGCGCACGGGCGCTCGTTGAGGCCGGCGCGCAGGTCTTTCTCGTCGATCGCTCGCAGGAGGGGCTTCGCGCCGCCTGTGCCGATCTCGGCGAGCGGGCCGTGCCGATCGTGGTCGACATGCTCGACCCCCAGAGCGTCGACACGATGATGCCGCAGATCCTGGCGGTGGCCGGGCATCTCGACATCTTCCACGCCAACGCCGGGTCCTATGTCGGCGGCGAGGTGATCGAGGGCGATCCGAACGCCTGGGACCGCATGCTCAACCTCAACGTCAACGCCGTCTTCCGCTCGATCCATGCGGTGCTGCCGCACATGGCCGAGCGCAAGACCGGCGACATCATCGTGACGAGTTCGGTCGCCGGCTTCGTGCCGGTCGTGTGGGAGCCCGTCTACACCGCCTCGAAATTCGCGGTGCAGGCCTTCGTCCACACGCTGCGCCGGCAGGTCATCAAGCACGGCATCCGCGTCGGCGCCGTGGCGCCCGGTCCGGTGGTCACGGCGCTCATCGCCGACTGGCCGCAGGCCAAGCTCGACGAGGCCAAGGCGAACGGCAGCCTGATGGAAGCCGAGGAGGTGGCCGCGGCCGTGATGTTCATGCTGACGCGCCCGCGCGGCGTCACCATCCGCGACCTCGTCATCCTGCCGCACAGCGTCGATCTCTGAGAGGGCAGCCATCACATGAGCGAGCATTTCATCGGGATCGACGTCGGCACGGGCAGCGCCCGCGCCGGCCTGTTCGATGCGACCGGCCGGCTTCTGGCGGTCGCCAAGCGCCCCATCCGCATGTGGCGCGAGGCCGGCGACATCGTCGAGCAGTCGTCCGAAGACATCTGGGAGGCGATCACGGCCTGCGTGCGCGAGGCGCTGGCCAGCGCCGCCGTTCCCGCGTTGAGCGTGCGCGGCGTCGGGTTCGACGCGACCTGTTCGCTCGTGGTGCTGGACGGCGAGGCCCGGCCGCTCCCCGTCGGCCCGAGCGGCGATCCCGCGCGCAACATCGTCGTCTGGATGGACCACCGGGCGATGGCTCAGGCCGATCGCATCAACGCCATCGGCCACCCCGTCCTCGACTATGTCGGCGGCACGATCTCGCCGGAAATGGAAACGCCCAAACTGCTCTGGCTGAAGGAGCATCAGCCCTACACCTTCGCCAAGGCGGCCCATTTCTTCGATCTGGCCGACTACCTGACCTTCCGTGCCACCGGCGCCACCGAGCGCTCGGTCTGCACGGTGACCTGCAAGTGGACCTATCTGGCGCATGAGGGCCGCTGGGACCCCAGCTATTTCGAGGCGATCGGGCTCGGCGACCTCACCGACGACGGGTTCGCCCGCATCGGTTCGCGCGTCGTCGACATCGCGACGCCGCTGGGTCGGGGGCTGACGCCGCAGGCCGCCGACGAACTCGGCCTCGAAGCCGGTACGCCGGTCGGCGCCTCGCTCATCGACGCGCATGCTGGTGGCGTTGGAACGCTGGGCGCTTTGAGCGCGTCCGGCACCGCGGGCGACCCGACCAGCGAGTTGGCACTGATCATGGGCACCTCGCTCTGCTCGATGGCGCTGACGCGCGAGCCGGTCTTCGTCGATGGCGTCTGGGGCCCGTATTTCGGGGCGCTGCTGCCGGGCACCTGGCTCCTCGAAGGCGGCCAGTCCGCCTATGGCGCGGCGCTCGACCATATCATCGCGCTCCATCCTGCCTATCCCGCGGCGCTCGCCGGCGCCAAGGCGGAGGGGGCGACGATCTTCGACCGGCTGGAGGCCAATGCCGCGCGGCTGGCCGGATCGATCGAGGCGGCGGCAATCCTTACCGAACGCCTGCACGTCGTGCCCGAGCTCCTCGGCAACCGCGCCCCGGAGGCCGATCCGCACGCGACCGGCGTCATCGCCGGGCTGACGCTGGCATCCGACGAGGACGACCTGACGCGCCTCTTCGTCGCGACGCTCTGCGGCCTCTGCTACGGCACGCGCCAGATCATCGAGGCCAACCGCGAGAAGGGCGTCATCGTCGAGACGATCGTCGTCTCCGGCGGCGCCTCGCGATCGCAGCTCCTGCGCCGCATTCTCGCCGATGCCACGGGACTGAAGGTGACGCTGCCCGAGACGGACGAGCCGGTGCTGCTCGGCGCGGCCATGCTCGGCGCCGTCGCGTCAGGCCACTATCCCGACCTGAAGGACGCGGCGGCCGGCATGTGCCGGCAGGGCGCGACGATCGAGCCGATGGCGGAGGCGAGCGCGTTCCACGCCCGAAAATACGAGGCGTTCCGCATCCTGCAGCAGGGGGAACGGCGCATCCGCGCCCTGTTCGCGCCCTCGGCCTGATCGCGTTCCGGCGCCGGCGCCGTCAGCGGCGCGCTTCGGGAATGGCGCCGCGCGGCACCGGATGGCTCGCCCTCGGCTGCGCCTCCGCCGCGCGGGTCGGCGGGGCCGGCGCCACCGTGGTCTCGGCCTTGATCCAGCCGGTGAAGATGCCGGCCTCGACGCGCCGCCACGAGCCGTCGTGGCCGGTGATGCGGAAGGGAAGGCCCGCTTCCAGCGTTACCCAGACCGGCGCCACGGCGGACGGCTCGCGGTAGAGCGAAGTCCGCTCACGGGTGACGCTGCGGCCCGCGGCGGGTGTCGCGGTGGCCGGCGCACCGGCGCCGACCGCGGCACTCGGACGCGCGGCAACGTTGCTCTCGCGCCGGGTCGGCACCGCCGGGGCGACCGGCGGCGGAGCGGCGATCGAGGCTGTGCGCGGTGACGGGGCCGCGAGCGAGGCCATGCGTTGGGGTGGTGACGACACAGGGCGCGGAGGCGGCGACACCGCGCTTCGCTCGGGACGCGCGACCGGCAGAACCGGCGTCGTCGATCCCGTCCGTTCGACCCGCTCGCGAGCCGATGCGGGCGTCGCCGATGCCTGCGTCCGAGAAGCGGGGCGCGAGTGTGGCTCGCCGAGAAGGCTTGCGAGGCTCGGCGCATAGCGCGACAGGGTTGCGCGCTGGGGCTCGAGCGCCATCCCGCCGATTGCGACGAGACCCATGGCCCACCAGATCCATCCGATCCGGCGCTGCGGCTTGGGCGGCGCCTTCCGGCTCGGCTTGCGCTTGGTCATGGAGGGTCCCGCTCGTCCTGATGAAGAGAACGCCGCAGAAATTGGGCCCGTAAGGTGGATATCCTCTTAATCCCGCTTCTCGACGGAGGCGCCGAAGGGCATGCGCGCAAGACGGTCTCAGGCTCTCGCGCTGCCTTCGGTCCCACGCGCGCGAGGCGCATTCCGTCACCGAAGGCATGTCGACGACCAAGGCGGCAAACGCATCGTGCCGAACGCGCCCGTGCTCGCTCGGCCGGTGCGAACCGCCGCGTTCGCTCGGCCATGCGGACCCGATCCTCTGTCATTTAGCTGGCGACGGAATTCGAAGCCGTTCGCACCGTGTGCGTTGCGTCAAAACGGATCGCGCGTCCGTATATCCAAGCCATCTCGGAGAACTCGCATGGACAACGACGTCGTCAGCCGGATCGCATTTGCTGTTCAGACCGAAGGCATGAGCCGCCGTGAGGCGCAGAGCATCGTGCGCTCGGTTCTCTCGGAACTCCAGCCGGGGGACCGGATCACGCCTCAGCTTCGCATCGATCCTCGCGGCACTCTCGTCTCGCAGGCGCCGACGCGACCGGTTTCGCACGGCGCCTGATCGGCGGGAAACGACGGTTCCCACGAGTTCGGCGTGAGCGCGGGCGGGGCCGGCTCGGTCCGCCCCGCCGAGCTGCGGTCGGGCGACGAGGCCCTGCGGTTTTGCTCAGGCGACCATCACCACGACGAAGGGAACCGCGAAGACCAGCATCGCGGCCATGATGCCGAGCGAGGGGGAGGGCTTGCTCCTGTGCATGGGGGCGTCTCTGTCCTGTTTCGGGCGTCCAGGGTCGGCCGGTCGGGTTAACGACCGGTTAACGACGCGCGTTGACGAAGTCTCAACCCCGTCGAGACGCCGTGCTCCGGTGCGACCAAGCGCGAGCGTATGTCGGGCAACCCGCGCATCCGGTGCTGGCGTCGGCTGCGGAACCCTGTAGGGTCCGGCCGACGCCGGGCGGGCGAGGGGACACGAGACGTGCCCGTTGCCTGGCTCGTCTCCGCAGGGCCTCGTTCGAGGTCCGCCCTCACTAGGTCCGCCATGATCGAACGCACCGAACCCGATGCCCGTCGTCTTCTCGATCTCGGCTGGTCCGGCTTCTTCGAGGAGCAGGTGGCGGAGGACGAGGCGCAGGCCCGTCCCGCCCGCATCACCTCGGTGCATCGCACGCGCATGGGCGCGCTCACGCTGGACGGTCCGGTCGAGCCGGTGCTGCCGCATCATGCGAGGACGAGCGAGTTCGCGGTCGGGGACTTCGTCCTGCTCGAGCCGGGCACCGATCGTCTCCTGCGTCGCCTGGAGCGGCGCTCGGTGGTGGAGCGGCGCGTCACGGGGTCGCGCGTGCCGCAGCTGGCGGGCGCCAACATCGACACGCTTTTCATCGCCACGTCCTGCAACGCCGACTTCAACGTCGCGCGCCTCGAGCGTTATCTGGCGCTCGCCAACCAGTCGCGGGCAACGCCCGTCATGCTGCTGACGAAGGGCGACCTCGCCGACGACCCCGCCTCCTTCGAGACGCAGGCGCGCGCCCTGCAGCGGGACCTCGTCGTGGTGATGCTCAACCCCAAATCGCCCGATGCCGCCGGGCGCCTCGCGCCCTGGTGCGGCCCCGGCCAGACCGTGGCGCTGATCGGCTCGTCGGGCGTCGGCAAGTCGACGCTGGTGAACACGCTCGCCGGCGCGCCGGAGGACGGGCTGCAGCAGACCGGCTCGATCCGCGAGAACGACGCGAAAGGCCGGCACACGACGACGGCCCGCTCGCTGCACCCCATGGTCGGCGGTGGCTGGGTGCTCGACACGCCGGGCATGCGCAGCGTTCAGGTCAGCGACGTCGGGGAGGGGCTCGACACGCTGTTCGCCGAGATCACCGAACTCGCCCCCCTCTGCCGGTTTCGCGACTGCACCCATGCCCACGAGCCCGGCTGCGCCGTGCAGGCGGCGGTGAAGGCGGGAACCGTCGATCCCTCGCGCGTCGAGCGCTGGCGCAAGCTGCGGGACGAGAACACGGCCAATGCAGAGCCCGAGACGAAATGGGGCACCGGCGCGCCCGGCGGGCAACGCAGGCGGCGCTGAAACCGCCCATCCGCAACCCGTCCGGGATGGACTGACGCACGACCGCCCGCGCGGTTGCGCGCATCATTCTTCATCCGGCCGCTCGCAACTGCGCGCGGGGCAACTATCTGCTGCACGCGTCCGGGGCATCGACCGGCGCTGCAACCGTTTCCGGGTGATCCCTATCATGACGACATCCCGCTTCCTCAGCGGCACAGGCGAGATGGCCGCGCGCTTGCGCAGCTTCGACTGGACGAGCACCTCGCTGGGGCCGCCCTCAGGCTGGCCGCGCGCGCTGAAGACGCTGGTGGCGCTGATGCTCTCCTCGCGTCAGCCGATGTACGTCAACTGGGGCAGCGAGCGCATCCTTCTCTACAACGACGCCTATTCGACGCTGTTGCAGAGCAAGCACCCGACCGCCCTCGGCCGGCCCTTCCAAGAGGTCTGGGCCGAGATCTGGGACGAGATCGAGCCCTTCATCGCCTCCGTCTTCGACGGCGACGCCGTTCATTTCGACGACATCACCCTCCATGTCGAGCGCAACGGCGCGATGGACGAGGCGCATTTCGCCTTCTCCTACACGCCCGTCTACGACGACGCGGGCACGGTCGCGGGGCTCTTCTGCGCCTGCAACGAGACCACGAGCCAGATCCTCGCCGAGCGCGCCGCGATGGAGGCTCTGCAGGCGGCCGAGGAGGCCAACATCGCCAAGAGCCAGTTCCTGGCCAACATGAGCCACGAGCTGCGCACGCCGCTCTCGGCGATCATCGGCTATGCCGAGATGCTGATCGAGGAGGCGGAAGAGGGCGCCGAGGCGCAGGAACTCTCGCGCGACATTCGCAAGATCGAGAGCAACGCCCGCCACCTCCTCGGCCTCATCAACGACGTCCTCGACCTCTCCAAGGTCGAGAGCGGCAAGATGGACATCTATGCCGAGACCTTCGATATCGCCGATATCGTGCAGGACGTCGCGGCCACCGCGCAGCGCCTTGCCGGCAAGAAGAACAACGAGCTCGTCGCCCGCATCGAGGCCGGGATCGGCACGATGCATTCCGACGTGACGAAGGTCCGTCAGATCCTGCTCAATCTCCTCAGCAACGCCGCCAAGTTCACGCAGGACGGCACGATCACGCTGGCCGTCGAGCGTCGCGGCGAGACGATCGTCTTCACCGTGTCCGACACCGGCATCGGCATGACGCCCGAGCAGCTCGAACGCCTGTTCCAGCGGTTCAGCCAGGCCGACGCCTCGACCACGCGCAAGTTCGGCGGCACCGGCCTCGGCCTGTCGCTGACGAAGGCGTTCAGCGCCATGCTCGGCGGCGACGTCGCGGTGGAGAGCACGCACGGAACCGGCAGCACCTTCACGCTGACCCTGCCGGTCAACGTCGCGGAGGAAGCCGAGCCCGATGCCGAACTGGCGGCGCAGGAGGCGCAGGTTCCCGTGGTCACGGAAGGCGACCGGGCCAACATCGTGCTCGTCATCGACGACGACACCTCTCAGCGCGAGCTGATGACCCGCTTCCTGGCCCGCGAGGGCTTTGCCACGCTGACCGCCGCCGACGGCGCGACCGGGCTGGCGCTCGCCAAGGAGATGCGACCGCGCGCCATTCTCCTCGACGTGATGATGCCGGGAATGGACGGCTGGACGGTGCTCAGCCGCCTCAAGGCCGATCCCGAACTCTGCGACATCCCCGTGATCATGGTCACCTTCGTCAGCGAACAGGCGCTGGCCTCTTCGCTCGGCGCGGCCGACTACGTCGCCAAGCCGGTGAAGTGGGAGCGCTTCCGGCAGGTCATGGACCGGTTCCGCGAGGCGACCGGCGACGTCCTGGTGGTGGATGACGATCTCGACGCCCGCGCGCGGGTGCGCCACGCGCTGGAGCGCGACGGCTGGACGGTCGCCGAGGCCGGCAACGGGCAGGAGGCGCTCGACAGCGTCGCCGCCTCGCCGCCGCGCGTCATTCTCCTCGACCTGACCATGCCGGTCATGGACGGGTTCAGCTTCCTCCACGCGCTGCGCAGCCGCCCGGCGGACCGCGACATTCCCGTGATCGTCCTCTCCGCGCGCGACCTGACCACCGAGGAGCGCCTGCGCCTGCAGTCGGCCGCGCAGGTGATGACCAAGGGCGAGGTGAGCCTTCGCGACGTGACGGCCAACGTGCGCGCGCTGACCCAGTGAAACCTCAGCCCCGGCCGCGGCGTTGACCCGCGGCTGTCGGCGTCCGGGGCGAGGCCTCACGGCGCCGGCACGCCCGAGCCGCGCTTTTGGAAAGGCCCGACGATGCCCGATCTGTCCTGGCGGCGGCTGCGGCGCGACTACCTGACGACCGTCACCGTGCTGCGGCTGGTGCCGGTCGGCGTGGTGATCGCCACCGGCATCGTCGCCACGGGCTGGACGCATGCGCTGCTCAGCGAGCACCGCGATCTCGTGGTTCACACGCACGAGGTCATCACCATCACCAAGGACGTCCTCATCGGCCTCGACGACGCCGAGACGGGACAGCGCGGCTATCTTCTTAGCAGCGACCGGCGCTATCTCGACCCCTACGAAAAGGCGCAGGCGCGTCTGGCCAACCTTCGCCCCGAGCTGGCGGCGAAGGTCTCCGACAATCCCGCGCAAGAGAGTCGGATCCAGCTTCTGGACGTGCTGATCGATCGCAAGCTCGGCGAACTCGCCCAGTCCATCGCGCTTCACGACGCCGAAGGGTTCGAGGCCGCGCGCCGGCAGGAGATCGCGATGATGGAGCGCGCGACGATGGACGAGATCCGCGAGGATATCGGCGAGATCACCGAAGGCGAGAAGGCGCTGCTGGCGATCCGTACCGCCAAGGTCGATGACGACGAGCATCGCGTGCGCGTCGTGGCCGTGCTGCTCGGCCTCGCCTCCTTCCTCACCCGCGCCGCCGTCGAGATGTACCTGACGCGCAAGGGGCTGGACGTGAGGCCCGTGTCCGGCGACACCGCGGTCTAGAGCATGCCCGGATGGAGCGGACACGCTTCGTCGTCGGACGATGCGAACGAGACGAGGACGCGCGCCCATCTTGCGCCGGGAGGGCGCCGGGCGGCACAAGGGGCAGCCCGACTTTGACGCGATGCGACGGGCTGGAAGGAAACGGCGATGACGACTGCGAACTACTATTCGGACATGGGCGGCCTGCCAGGACAGGGCGAGCTTCTGTCGGGCAAGGCGGTGTTCACCACCGCCTATGCCGTCATTCCGCGCGGCGTGATGAGCGATATCGTCACCAGCGTCCTGCCGCATTGGAGCGGGACGCGGGCCTGGATCCTGTCGCGCCCGCTCACCGGCTTCGCCGAAACCTTCTCGCAATATCTGATGGAAGTTGCACCCGGCGGCGGCAGCGATCGGCCCGAACCGAACGCGCTCACGCAGGGCGCGATCTTCGTGGTCGAGGGCGGCCTGACGATCCGGCTCGGCGAGGAGGCGCACGAGCTCGTCGCGGGGTCCTTCGCCTATCTGCCGGCTGGCCGCGCCTGGCGCTTGCGCAACCATGGCGCGGGGGCGGCGAAGTTTCACTGGATTCGCAAGACCTTTCAGGTGGTCGACGGACTGGAAGCGCCCGAGTCGATCTTCGCCCACGAGAGCGAACGCCCGATGGCGGCGATGCCCGGCACGGACGGTCGCTGGGCGACCTCGCGCTTCATCGATCCCGACGACGTGCGCTACGACATGCACGTCAACATCGTCACCTTCGAGCCCGGCGCGACGATTCCCTTTATGGAAACCCACGTGATGGAGCACGGGCTCTACGTGCTGGAAGGCAAGGCGGTCTACCGGCTGAACCGCGACTGGGTGGAGGTCGAGGCCGGCGACTTCATGTGGCTGCGCTCCTTCTGCCCGCAGGCCTGCTACGCCGGCGGTCCCGGACGCTTCCGCTACCTTCTCTACAAGGACGTCAACCGCCACACCGCCCTCTGGTAGGGCGGGCGGGATCCGGCGCTCGTTCTTCGCGCGACGGCGCCGACCGATGTCGCCGGCCGGCGGCTGTTGCCTCCTGCTTCCATCGCGAGTGATGGCCCGCGCCCCATCCACCGATCACGCCGTCGCGATGCCGGAAAGGCCGGGCCGGGCCTGACAACCTCGACTTGTCCACAGGCAACTCCCTAGCAATATGGTCAACAATCTATGAAAGTCAGACTGACGATCTGAGCGGGATGGCGGGTCGGGACTCACGCGAGGGAGGCGTCGCCTCATGTCGGAGCGACTGGCGGTTAGGGCGAGAAGCTCCGATGCAGGCCTGAAGACGAGGGCCGAGGCGGTGGAAGCCGATGTCTGGGCGCCCTTGGGCTTCCTCGGGGCGACCGAGGCGCACAGCCGGCACTACGATCGCCTCCTAGGTGAGTACGAGGATCTCCAGCTCTGCCTCGTCGACGAGACGAACGACGAACTGCTGGCGCTCGCCAACTGCATTCCCGCCCGGTGGGACAAGATAAGCGACCTGCCCAATGAGGGTTGGGACTGGCTGGTGGAGAGCGGCGGGCGGCGTTTCGGGGCCACCGGAAACGTGCTGGGGGCGCTGGCGATCTCGGTTCCGCCCGGCCAGCGCGGCCAGGGTCACGCGCAGCGCATGCTGCGGGAGATGAAGGGCCTGTGCGGACGCTACGGCTTCGAGGCACTGATCGCACCCGTCCGCCCCTCCGCCAAATGCCATCACGTGCACGAGCCGATGGCCGACTACATCGCCCGGATCGATCCGCTGGGGCGCTGCTTCGACCCTTGGCTACGCAGCCACTATCAAGCCGGTGCGCGGCTCCTTGGCGTGTGCGCGCGATCGATGGTGGTCGACCAGCACGTGGCGTTCTGGGAAACCTGGGCCGGCCGGCCCTTCGAGACCTCCGGTCTGCACGCGATCGACGGCGCATTGGCGCCGGTGCGCATCGACCTCGAATCCGGGTTCGGGCTCTATGAAGAGCCGAACGTCTGGGTCGCCTACGCCCCCTGACCGCGCCGCCGTTTGGGCCGAGGTTCAATGGTGCCGGGCGGCGAGACTGCTGGCGGGCAGCGCGACGAAAGCAGGGAGCCCGACGTCGTCGGCGTCCTGAAGTCGAAGATCGTGCCACATGCGCAGTGCGCGAGCGCAGCGCCCGTTGCCATCCGCCAGCGGCTGGCGTGCCAGAAAGCTCCGGACCCACAGATCGACGTCCAGTTCGAACCTGCCAAGGTCCGCCAAGGGCTCTTCCAACTGCGAGTAGGACGAAGCCTTGAACGACGTCGGGCCGACGGCATGGCGGCAGAACATCGCGATATGCTGACTGCGGACGGCATCGAGCGCGAACAGCCCGCGATGCGCCGCGATCTCTGCGGTCGTCGGTTGGCGCCAAATGTCGGACTGGCCGAAGCTCCAGGCGACGAAATCGTCGACCCACGGGGCGAAGGCACCGGACCTGAACGGCGTCGGCATCATTTGGGCTCCTTTCGGCCGGGCAGGTCGACGCGACCTGAAGTCTGAGATCGCATCGATCCGCTGAGGCGAGTGGCAGCGCTTTCGACGCTCTTTGTTCGCCAGTCATGCAACGCCCATCGGCTGCCGGGTGGTGATGCCGACGAATACAACCTGTTCAATGGTTGTTCATATCGATCAGGAATACTGACGGCTTGATGGTGGATCGAACACATGGCCAAAAGATCAACGTCGCGGGAAAATCCGGATCGGAAGAAGGCTAGGATGGCCGTTCCCGTCATGGGATCCATCATCGTCATGTGCGGATTGCTGCTCATCGGCATCACCGCCTATCTCGGTAAGGCTTCCAACGCATCCGAGATCGTGCAGGAGCAGAGGCGCCTGGAGAACGCCTTTGACCAGGGGATTGCCAACGTTCTCGACCAGCAGCGCGGCGTCGCCTGGTGGGACGATGCTGTCGTCCACATCGCCAATGCGTTCGACGAGGGCTTCGTTACCTCCGAGTTCGGCATCTTCCTGACCGAGACCTATCGCCACGACAGCATCCTCCTGCTCGATGCCGGCGATCGCCCGGTCTTCAGCTTCGAAGGGGGAGAGGTTCAGTCCGAGGCGCATGTGCGCGACATCCTCTCGCAGGTCCGGCCCGTCATCGGTGCGCTGCGCGAGCGCAGCCGCGGGGCGCTTCTGCCGCGGCCCGACAATTTCGCGGCGCGCCAGAGCGGCTACCAGCAGCTGAAGGGCATGGAGGCGACCGCCTCGTGGAGCGGCGCCATCCTGAGGGTCGACGGAAAGCCCTCGATCGTCGCCGCCATCACCATCAGCCCCAACACCGATGCGACGCTGCTGACGGGCAAGCCGTTCGTTCTTCTCAGCGTCGTCTCGATCGACCAGCTCTTTCTCGACAATGTCAGCCGCGACCTGCTGCTTCCCGATCTCCGGCTCATGCCGCAGCTTGAGGCGAAGGGCGCGGACGCCTCGATGCCCTTCGTCGCCGACGACGGCACGCCGCTCGGCCAACTCGTCTGGACCGCTGCGGCCCCAGGCCAGCCCGTGCTCGACACCGTCCTGCCGCTCGTGGTCTCGCTCGTGGTGGCGATTGGCATCTTCTCGCTTCTCGTCCTCAAGCGCTTGTCGCGCGCCTCGCGCGAACTGGAGACCCGCGCCGAGACGGCGCAGCGCGACGCCTTGCTTGATCCCCTGTCCGGCCTGCCGAACCGCCATGCGTTCTCGCTGGAGGCCGAGGCCGTTCTCGCGGCTTCCGTCGGCGAGACGCGAACGAGCGTCATCGTCGGCTATCTCGACATCGACCGCTTCAAGGATATCAACGACACGCTCGGGCACCAGATGGGCGACAAGCTGATCTCGGCGCTGGCTCATCGCCTGAGGTCGCGGCTCGGCGAAACCGATTTCCTCGCCCGGATCGGGGGCGACGAGTTCGCCATCATCCGCATCGACAGGGGCGGCTCGTTCGCGGTCGATCTCGAACGCACGATCGCCGAAGCGATTGCGACGCCGATCGACGTCGACGGCGTCGACCTGAACGTCAGCGTCTCGCTCGGGCTGGCTACGATGCCCGGCGACGGGCACACGATCGACGTCCTCATGCGCCATGCCGACATCGCGCTCTACGAGGCCAAGCGACAGGGTCGCGATCGTGCCGTTCGCTTCACGCAGGCCATGGGCCAGCAGTTCGCCGAGCGCCGCGAACTCGAGCTCGCCCTCGAGGGCGCCATCGCGCGAGCCGAACTCGAACTGGTGTTCCAGCCGATCGTGCGCGAGGATAACGGGCTGATCGAAAGCGCCGAGACGCTGCTGCGCTGGGCGCACCCGACGAAGGGCATGGTATCGCCGGCGGTCTTCATTCCCATCGCGGAAGAGGCGGGCCTGATGCCCTCGATCGGCGAATGGGTTCTGCGAACCGCGATCCGGCAGGCGTCGCAATGGCCCGACATGGACCTGTCGATCAACCTCTCGCCGATCCAGTTCCGCCACCGCGACCTCGTCGCCCTCATCCTCGGCATGGCCGGGGAATACGGGGTGGAGCCACGGCGCCTGACGCTGGAGATCACCGAGGGGCTGCTTCTCGACTCGACGCCCCAGACGCGGCGCACGCTGGCGGGCCTGCGCGAGGCCGGCTTCAAGGTGGCGCTGGATGATTTCGGCACCGGGTTCAGCAGCCTGAACTACCTGACGACGTTCCAGTTCGACAAGCTGAAGATCGACCAGTGCTTCGTGCGCAACATCGACGACGGCCTGTCGGCGCAGGCGATCGTCCAGTCCGTCGTGCAGATGAGCCATGCGCTCGGCATGGAAGTGGTGGCGGAGGGCGTGGAGACCGAGGGCGAGCGCGCCATCCTGCGCGGCTTCGGCTGCGACCACATCCAGGGTTATCTTGTCGCCCGGCCGCTCGCCGCGGCCGGCTTCATTGCCTTTGCCGCATCCTACAATGCGGCCGCACGGGCACGGACCGGGGCCACCGCCATGCGGATTCACCCGGATCGGAAGTCTCATGTCTCCTGAGCGCCCACGTGCCGAAACGCCGGGTCCGGCCGGCGGCGCCCAGTCGGACGCGGGTATCGGGCCGGCGCCTCACGACAAGAGCGGGACGGTCGCCAATGCGGAGGTCGACTGGTCCGGCTTCGATCCCGAAGCCTACTTCCAGCATTATTACGGCGAGCCCCATGGCGACGACGACGAGGTGGTGCGCCATGCCGTGCGCGCCCTGATGGACGCCGAGCCGCGCGACCGCTCGCTCGACATCGTGGACGTCGGCACCGGGCCGAACCTCTTTCCCCTGCTCGCAGCCTTGCCGCGCGCGGCGCGTCTGACGGCCTTCGACTATGCAGCGCCGAACGTCGCCTGGCTCCGGCATGAACTTCAGCGCCTGAAGGCGCGCCCGCAATGGAGGCATTTCTGGGACGTCGTGCGGTCGAGCGCGCCGGGCCACGACCTGCCGAGCGACCCGATGGACCGGCTTCGGGCGATCGCGACCGTAGAGCAGGGCTCGATCTTCGATCTGCCGGCGCGACGCTTCGATGCGGCGACGATGTTCTTCTGCGCGGAATCCATCACCTCGCGATGGGCCGAGTTCGAGACCGCCTGCACCCGCTTCGCCGGCTGCGTGCGCCCCGGCGGCTCGCTCATCGCCGCCTTCCTCGTCGGCTCCTCCACCTACGAAGTCGCCGACCGGGCCTTTCCCGTGGTGCGCCTCGACGAGGCCGAGATCGCGACCCTCTTTCGGCCGCTGACGAGCAGCCTGCAAACCTCGACCATCGGGCTCACCGACAGCGAGGTTCGCAGCGGCTACACCGGAATGGTCTTCCTCGCCGCCCGCGCGGCCTGACGGCGCTAAGCCCGGGTCCGCAAGTTTTAGGCCGGAAGATCCGCCCGAACGTGCCGAAGGAAGCCGACGAGTTCGGCGATCGCGGTCTCGACGTCGCCGGAATTGTCGATGCGCAGCGCCGGCGGCACGCCCGGTGGGATTTCCAGCGGCACCTGCCGCGTCACCCGCGCCGAGACCGCCTGCGCGCCCTCGCGGCCGCGGTCGGCGATGCGGGCCGCCAGAAGGTCGGGGTCGGCGCTGACCTCGACGATGCGAAGCGCGGCGAAGCGGCGGGCGGCTTCGCCGAGCGAGCGACGCGAAAGGTTGGCGATCACCACGAAGCCGCGCTCGACCTCGTCCTTCACGCTGCGGGGCAGGGCGTATCGAAGCCCATGGGCCTGCCAGTCGAGGCAGAACGCGCCCTTGCCGAGGGCCGCACAAAAGGCCTCGTCGTCGAGACTGGCATGGTCTTCCGATGCAGCCAGCGCCTGACGCGTCACGACGCGCCGCGCGACGCGCAGCAGCGGGTCGGCGCGCAGGCACTCGGCGGCGCCCGCGATCAGCGTGTCCTTGCCGGCGCCGCTCGGACCGACCACGGCGACGAGGACGCCGCGTCCGGGCGCGCTCGAGGCGGGGGCGGGGGCGAGTGCCTCAGGCGACACGCCGGCCCTCCCGCCAGACGGCGGAGACCAGCGGCGGCAGGCCGTCGGCCTTGCGCACCCGCACGAGATCGGCTCGCCGGCCTTCAGCGATGACGCCGCGATCGTCGAGGCCGGCGGCCTCGGCCGGGTTGCCCGCCACCAGCCGGATCGCGCCCGGCAGGTCGGCCGCGCCGCTCTCCGCGAGGTGGAAGGCCGACTGGATCAGGCTGAACGGCACGTAATCGGAGGAGAGGATGTCGAGCGTGCCGTTGGCCAGAAGGTCGGCCGCCGAGACGTTGCCGGAATGCGAGCCGCCGCGCACGATGTTCGGCGCGCCCATCAGCACCTTGAGCCCGGCCTCGTGCGAGAGGCCGGCGGCTTCGAGCGTGGTGGGAAATTCGGCGAGCGTGACGCCGATCTCCAGCCCCTCGCGCACATGCGCCGCCGTCGCGTCGTCGTGCGAGGCGACGGCAATGCCGTCGGCCCGGCAGCGGGCGGCGATGGCTCGGCGGTTGGGCTCGGCATGGGCCTCGGACTGGGCGATGCGGCGCCGGCAGAAGGCGTCGAACTCGACGTCGTCCATCTTCATCTTGCGCTGGTAGTAGGTGCGGTAGGTGTCGAGATCGACGAACTGGCGCTGGCCCGGCGCATGGTCCATGAGCGAAGCCAGCCGGATGAGGGGGCTGCCGACGATCGAGTCGAACCCGTCCAGCACGTCGGGAGCCGAGACCTCGCAGCGCAGGTGGATGAAGTGCTCGGCGCGCAGCCGCCCGCCGGCGCTCGCCTCCGCGATGGTATCGGCCATGGCGCGCATGTCGTCGGAGCCCAGCTGGGCGTCCTCGTCCATGCCGACGCGCAGCGCGTCGAAGACGGTGGTGATGCCGGAGGCCGCGATCTGCGCGTCGTGCGCCTGCAGCGCCGCCATCATGTTCCAGCGCACCTTGGGGCGCGGCAGGTAATGGCCCTCGAGATGGTCGGTGTGGAGTTCCACGAGGCCGGGGACGAGGAACTCGCCGCCCAGATCCTCGCCGACCGTGGAAGGGCCGGCCGCGATGTCAGCGATGCGCCCGTCGCGCACGAGGAGCGAGCCATGGACGACCTCGCGGTCGAGAACGATGGCGGCGTTGCGGAAGGTCTGTTCGGTCATGATGCGGCGTGCTCGGAAGGGGCGGGCGCCCCGAAGGAATGATGGCGGTGGACGCGGAAGGGCGCGCCGGGCTCGGGCTCGACGAAGAGCGCCAGCCCTTCGAGGTCGTAGGGGCGATCGAGGAGCCCGGCGAAGTGCCCGGCGATCTCGCGCGCCAGCGCCCCATCGGGGTCGTCGACCGGACCCGTCAGGGTCATGTGGAAGCGGAATTCGTCGAGAACGTGGGGATAGCCCCAGGTTTCGAGAAGGGCGCGCTGGCGCTCGCTCAGGCGGTCCGGCCGGCGCCGGGCAACCTCAGCCTCGCTGGCCGGCGCGCGAAACGGCTCGAACGCTTCCAGCACCTCCGCCTCGAGCCGGACGATCGCGGGGGCCGGGCCATCGGGCGTCAGCGCGAAGAAGCGGCCGAGGCGCGACAGGACGAGGCGTTCGATCCGGGGAGCCGCGCGCGCCCGGCAGAAGGCGGCAAGGTTCGCGTCGAGTTCGTCCGCGCTCCGGCCTTCGGCGAGCCGGAACGGGGCCTTCAACGTGGCATGGAAGCCGTAGCGCGCGGGCTCGGCGACGAGCGGGTCGAGGCGCGGGTCGCCCAAGCGGGTGGCGCGGTCCGCGAAGGCGTCGCGGCCGAGCCAGAGCGCGGCGCGTTCCGCCAGCGTGCTGCCGGGGAGGGGGGCATGGTAGACGGCAAAGCGCATCAGATCACCCGGCGGCGCAACTGCTGGGAGAGAAGGTCCATCAGCGTCACGGTCAAGGCGACGATCAGAAGAATCGCCGCGGCTTGCGGATAGTAGAAGCCGCGGATCGTCTCGAACAGCACCTGACCGATGCCGCCGGCCCCGATCAGGCCGAGCACGGTGGCGGCGCGCACGTTGGATTCCAGCCGGTACAGCGAATAGGAGATCCACAGCGGCAGCACCTGCGGAATGACGCCGTAGACGATCTGCTGGAGGCGCGAGGCGCCGGTGGTGCGGATCGCCTCGACGGGGCGCGGGTCGATCGCCTCCACCGCCTCCGAGAAGAGCTTGGCGAGGACGCCGGTCGTGTGGACGAAGAGCGCCATGACCCCGGCGAACGGCCCGAGGCCGACGGCCACCACGAAGAGCACGGCGAACACGACCTCGTGGATGGCGCGGAAGAGATCCATCAGCCGGCGCACCGGCTGCAGCACCCACCAGGGCGCCATGTTGTGCGAGGAGAGGATGCCGAACGGGATCGACAGGACCACGGCGAGCGCGGTTCCCCAGAGGGCGATCTGGATCGTGACGATCATCTCTTCGGTGTAGAAGCGCCAGTCGGCGAAATCCGGCCGCAGGAAGCCCTGCGCATATTCCGCCATGTTGCCGGAATCGCTGAAGAGATAGGTCCAGCGCGACATCTCGGCCGGGCCCCAGGCCCAGAGGAGCGCGGCGCCGAGGCCGACCCAGGTCAGGATCGAGGCGGCGCGCGCCTTCGTCTCGGTGCGGGTCTCGGCGGCATCCAGCTTGCGGGCGGCATCCGCCCGGCTCAAAGCGTCCGTCATGGGTCTTCGGCCTCATATCCCGCGCCGGGCGCGGTTCGTGGTCGGTTCGAAGTGGGAGGAAGCCGGGCCGCACGAGGGCGGCCCGGCTTCTCCATCCCTCTCGGGCGGCGTCAGCCCTGCGGCAGGCTGGCCAGCTTGGCTTCGTACTCGGCCTTCTTCGCCTTCAGCGCGGCGAGCTTGGCGGCCTTCTCGTCGGCCGAGAGCTTCGTGTCGCTTTCGGTCTGGGCGATCGACTTCGACGTCTCCATCACCCGGATCGGCAGCAACTGGTCGTCGTTGGAGGCGCGGAAGGGGGACCACTGAAGACCGGACAGGACCTTCTTTTCTTCCGCCACGTCGCCCTTCGACTGGTCGGTGCCATAGGTGAGGAAGAAGGTCTTGACCTTCTCCTTCGTCTCGGCCGGCAGGTCGGCGGACCAGACGATCGGGTCGGACGGGATCAGCGGCGACTTCCAGACGATCTTCAGCTTCTCGAAGGCGGCCGGCTGGTTCTTCTCGATCAGCGCCAGATTCTCGGTGTTGTTGGCGGCGACGTCCAGCTGGCCGTTGGCGACGCCCATCGCGTTCGTCTCGTGATTGGCGTTCGTCACGTTCTTGAAGCAGGTCTTGGGGTCGATGCCGCGCGCCGAGAAGACGAATGTCATCGGCACGAGATAGCCCGAGGTCGAGTTGACGTCGCCGAGGCCGAAGTTCAGCGACTGGTCGCACTTGAGGACGTCGTCGACCGAGGCGATCGGCGAGGTCTTGGGCGCCAGGATCACCGAATAGTAGCCGGCCTCGCCGCTTTCCGGCACCGTCTGCGCGAAGATCTCGCCCTTGGCGCGGTCCACTGCTTCCATCGCCGACTTGTTGCCGAACCAGCCCATCTGGACCTTGCCGAAGCGCATGCCCTCGATGACGCCGGCATAGTCGGAGGCGAAGAATGGCTTCACCTCGAGGCCGGTCTGCTTCTCCATGTCGGCGAGGAAGGGCTCCCAATGGGTGCGCAGGTTCTGCTGCGACTCCGTCGAGATGATGCCGAAGTTGATGGGGTCGGCGGCTAGTGCGGTGCCGGCCATCAGGGTCGAGGCGAGCGAGAGCGCCGCCAGGCTTTTCAGGATCGCGTTCATGTCGTCTCCGGTGTTGTGACGTCGGGGATCAGGCGGGTTCGAGAACCCCATGCCTTTCGGGGAGCGCGGCCGCGGGCGGCGGCGCCGGGTGAGGGGCGCCATGGGAGGCACCCGTGTCGGCGAGCACGAGTTCGTCCGCGGCGGCGCCGTAGAGTTCGGCGAGGAAATCGTTGGTCAGCGCCGAGGAGGGGCCGTCGTAGATGACGGTGCCGTCGCGCATCGCGACCGTGCGCGGGCAGTATTGCCGCGCGAACTCGACCTGGTGCAGCGAGACGATGACGGTGATCCCGTCGCGGGCGTTGACGTCGGCGAGAACGTCCATCACGCGGCGGGCGGAGGCGGGATCGAGCGAGGCGATGGGCTCGTCGGCGAGAAGAATCTCGGCGCGCTGGACGAGCGTGCGCGCGATTGCGGCGCGCTGCTGCTGGCCGCCCGACAGGGTGGAGGCGCGCTGCGCGGCGACCTTCGGGATGCCGACGCGGGCGAGCGCCGCCTCGGCCGCCTGCTTCTCGCCGCGGTTGAAAAGGCCGAACGTGCCGCGCCAGCGCGAAATCTTGCCGAGATTGCCGACGAGGACGTTGGTCAGCACCGATATGCGGCCGACGAGGTTGAACTGCTGGAAGATCACCGAGACCCGGCCGCGAAGCTCCTTGGCGTGCGGCCCGAGCCGACCGCCGGCCTGCGCCACCCGGCCGAAGATCTCGATCCGGCTCTGCGTGCCCTCGCCGACCTCCAGCCCCGCGAGGTGGCGGATCAGGGTGCTCTTGCCCGAGCCGGAGGCGCCGATGAGGGCGACCATCTCGCCCTTGGCGACGCTCAAGCGGACATCGCGCAGGGCCTGCGTGCGGCCGAAGCGTTTCGAGAGATGGGACACCTCGATCGCGGTCATCGTCGTCTCCTCGTCTGGTCCCGGCCGTTCTATGCAAGGCGGATGTGCTGTCGGTGACGTATGCGTGAAACTTGCGTGACGCTTGCGCGTCAGGTGTGACGCCGGCGTCAGCCGGCGTGGCGCGCGACGAAGCCCGCGGCGTCCAGCGTGCGGAAGTCGGCCAGCGCCTCGAACAGGCGATCGTGCGGCCAGTCCCACCAGGCGATCCGCTCCATGCCCTCGCAGACGTGCCGCGCGAAGCGTTCGCGGATGAGGCGGGCGGGAACGCCGCCGACGATCGTGTAGGGGGCGACGTCGCGCGAGACGACGGCGCCGGCCCCGATCACCGCGCCGTTGCCGACGGTGACGCCGGGCAGCACCGTCGCGCCGTGCCCGATCCAGACGTCGTGGCCGATGGTGACGGCATGCTCGCGGCGCCACTCGAAGAACGCCGTCTCGTCTTCGGCGCCTTCGAAATAGTCGCCGGCGCGATAGGTGAAGTGGTGGAGCGTCGCTCGCCAGGTCGGATGGTTCGTCGCGTTGAGGCGCACCATCGAGGCGATGTTGGCGAACTTGCCGATCCGTGCGGCCCAGATGGCGCAGTCCTGCATCACGTAGGAATAGTCGCCGAGCACCGTTTCGGACAGGCGCGAACGAGCCTCCACCTCGGTGTAGCGGCCGAGCGTCGAACCGGTGACCTCGGCGGTGGGGTGGATCAGCGGGGTGTGCTCCGAAAGCTTGGTCATCACGCCGCCTTTCGCGCCGAGAAGCCGGAGACGTCGACGATGCGCGTCGCCACGCGCTCGCGCACGGCGTCGTCGTGGAAGATGCCGAGGATGGCGGTGCCGCCCCTAAGCTTCTCGTCGATCATCTCGACGACGACCGCGCGGTTCTCGGCGTCGAGCGAGGCTGTAGGCTCGTCGAGGAGCAGCACCGGATGGTCGGTGGCGAACCCGCGCGCGATGTTGACGCGCTGCTTCTCGCCGCCGGAAAACGTGGCGGGCGGCAGGTCGTGGAGCGCGGCGGGAAGGTTGAGACGGCGCAGCAGATCGCCGGCCCTGGCGCGCGCGGTGTCCCGGTCGAGGCCGGTTGCCAGCATCGGTTCGGCCACCACGTCGAGGGCGCTGACGCGGGGCACGGCGCGCAGGAACTGGCTGACATAGGCGATGCTGGAACGCCTGAGATCGAGGACGAGGCGCGGGTCGCCGGCGCCGAGATCGCGCATCGCGCCGCTCTCGCGGTCCCGCACGAGGATGGCGCCCCGGTCGATCCCGTAATTGCCGTAGACCATGCGCAGGATCGAGGACTTGCCGACCCCCGAGGGGCCGCCGAGCACGACGCACTCGCCGGCCGCCACCTCGAAGGCGACGTCGCGCACCACCGGCAGCTCGACGCCGCCGCGCAGATGCATGCGGAAGGATTTCGCCACGCCGGCGACGGAGAGGAGGATCTGCGACATCGGCGGTCAGGTCTCCGGGATCGAGGCGACGAGGAGCTGGGTATAGGCGTGGCGGGGATCGTCGAGCACCCGGTCGGTGAGGCCGGCCTCGATGACGCGCCCGTCCTTCATCACAATCATGCGCTGCGACAGGAGCCGCGCCACGGCGAGATCGTGGGTGACGATGACGACGGCGAGACCGAGATCGGCGACGAGGCCGCGCAGGAGATCGAGGACACGCGCCTGCACCGAGACGTCGAGCCCGCCGGTCGGCTCGTCCATGAAGACGAGGCGCGGATGGGTGACGAGGTTGCGCGCGATCTGCAGCCGCTGGCGCATGCCGCCGGAGAAGGCCACCGGCTGGTCGTCGATGCGCCCGGCGTCGATCTCGACGCGGGCGAGCCAGTCGGTGGCGGCCTCACGCAGGCGCCCGTAATGGCGCTCGCCCACCGCCATCAGCCGCTCGCCGACATTGGCGCCGGCCGAGACGCGCATGCGCAGACCGTCGATCGGGTTCTGGTGGACGAAACCCCAGTCGGTGCGCATGAGGAAACGCCGTTCGGCCTCGCCGAGCGTTGCCAGATCGCGCATCGCGCCGTCGCGCATCCGGTAGGAGACGGTGCCGGCGGAGGGCGGCAGACGGCCGGAGATGCAGTTAAGGAGTGTCGTCTTGCCGGAGCCGGACTCGCCGACGATGGCGAGGACCTCGCCCGGCCAGAGGTCGAAGGAAATGTCGGTGCAGCCGATGCGCGTGCCGTAGCGCTTTTCGAGCCCGCGCACGGAGAGGATAGGCTGCGCGCTCATCGGCCGGCCTCCGGCGCCTGCGGCAGGCCGGGGCCGCGATGGCCCTCCGCCTGCCGGGTTTCACAATGGTCGGTGTCGGAGCAGACGAACATCCGCCCGCCGCGGTCGTCGGTGACGATCTCGTCGAGATAGACGTCGCGGGCCGCGCAGAGGGCGCAGGGCTGCTCGAAGCGCTGGATCGCGAAGGGATGGTCCTCGAAGTCGAGGCTGGCGACGTCGGTGAAGGGCGGCAGCGCGTAGATGCGCTTCTCGCGGCCGGCGCCGAAGAGCTGCAGCGCCGGGGAGCGGTGCATCTTGGGATTGTCGAACTTGGGGATCGGCGAGGGATCCATGACGTAGCGCCCCTCGACCTTCACCGGATAGGCGTAGTTCACGGCGATATGGCCGTGGCGGGCGATGTCCTCGTAGAGCTTCACATGCATCAGCCCGTACTCCTCCAGCGCGTGCATCGTGCGGGTCTCGGTCTCGCGCGGTTCGAGGAAGCGCAGCGGCTCGGGGATCGGTACCTGGTAGACGATGGTCTGCCCGGCCTTCAGCGGCGCCTCGGGAATGCGATGCCGGGTCTGGACGATCGTCGCCTCGTGCGTTCTCGTCGTGGTGGCGACGCCCGCGGTCTTTTCGAAGAAGGCGCGGATGGAGACGGCGTTGGTGGTGTCGTCGGCGCCCTGGTCGATGACCTTCAGCACGTCATCGGGGCCGAGGATCGCGGCCGTCACCTGCACGCCGCCGGTGCCCCAGCCATAGGGCATCGGCATCTCGCGCGAGGCGAAGGGCACCTGGTAGCCGGGCAGCGCGATGCCCTTGAGGATGGCGCGGCGGATCATCCGCTTGGTGCCCTCGTCGAGATAGGCGAAGTTGTAGGCGGGCAGGGCGCTCATTCGGCGGCCTCCCGGCGGGTCTCGTCCGCGGCCGTCGTGCGCTCGGCCTCCTCGCGGCGAAGCTGGCGCACGAGCGCGAGTTCGGCCTGGAAATCCACGTAGTGCGGCAGCTTCAGGTGCTCGACGAAGCCGGTGGACTGCACGTTGTCGCAATGCTCCATCACGAACTCCTCGTCCTGCGCCGGGGCGTTGCGCTCCTCGCCGAATTCGTCGGCGCGCAGCGCCCGGTCGACGAGGCTCATCGCCATCGCCTTGCGCTCGCTCTGGCCGAAGACGAGGCCGTAGCCGCGGCTGAAGCGGACGGGCGTTCCGGCCGCGCCGGTGAACTGGGTCACCATCTGGCATTCGGTCAGGCGGATCTCGCCGATCGAGACGGCAAAACCGAGTTCGGGAATGTCGACCTCGACCTCCACCAGACCGATCCGCACTTCGCCGACGAAGGGATGGTTGCGGCCGTAGCCGCGCTGCGTCGAATAGCCGAGCGCCAGGAGGAAGCCCTCGTCGCCGCGCGCCAGCGCCTGCAGCCGCAGGTCGCGCATGGCCGGAAAGGCGACGGGATCGCGCGTCAGGTCGCCCGGCTCGTCGCCGCCCGCGCCGTCGCCCTCGATCAGGCCCTCGCGGTCGAGGATGTCGATGACGCGCGGGCATTCGGGCTTGCCTTCCAGCGCGCGGCGCTCGGGCGCGGGAACCGCTTCGTCGCCGGCCATGGCGGGGTCGATGAGACGATGGGTGTAGTCGAAGGTCGGGCCGAGAAGCTGGCCACCCGGCAGGTCCTTGTAGGTCGCCGAGACACGGCGTTCGATGCGCATGCGGGCGGTGTCGACGGGCCGCGTCGCGCCGAAGCGCGGCAGCGTCGTGCGGTAGGCGCGCAAGAGGAAGATCGCCTCGATGAGGTCGCCGCGCGACTGGCGCACCGCCATCGCCGCCAACTCGGGATCATAGAGCGAGCCCTCGGCCATCGTGCGGTCCACCGCCAGCGCCAGCTGGCCGGCGATCTGCTCCAGCGTCAGCGCCGGCACGTCGCGGTCGCCCCGCCGGCGATCGGCGAGAAGCGCATGGGCATTGCGGATGGCGGTCTCGCCGCCCTTCACGGCCACGTACATGGTTCAGGCCTCCTCGATACGGGTGGTGCGGGGCAGGGCGATCGCCCGGGATCCCGCGACGAGCACGAGATCGAAGCCGAGCGGAAAGCCGCGCCGATTGGCGGTCATCGCCTCATGGAAGCCGACGGGAAGTCCGCTCGGCGCGATCGTGCGGCGGGTCTCGATGCCGGGGCCGGCTAGATCGAGCGGCGGGCCGCCCTCCAGCCAGGCGACCGGCAGGATGAGCGTCGCGGAGCGGTCGGGATATTCCTGCGTGCCCACCGCGAAGTCGCGCCACCGGGCGGGCGACGAACCGGGGCTCAGAACCGCAAAGGTGGCGCCAGCCGGCGTTTGTGCGATCGGTGCGCCCGTCTGGAAGCGCAACCAGCGGTGTGCCGCCTCGTCCGCCTCCTCCAGCCAGACCGGCGTGTCGGGATCGGCGAGCGCGGCGAGGATCGCGGCGGCAGCCGGCGCGAGCGCGGCGGGGGCTGCGACGAGGGCGCCGAACTCGGCGATCGTCCCCGGCTCGGCCATCGCGGTCATCAGCGCGCGGAAGATCCCCTGCGACCCCATCACGGGATCCGCCAGTCCTCCCGCGACGGCGGCGGCGTCGAGGCTCATGGGTTGTCTCCGCGAACGAGGGTGAAGAAGTCGACGCGTGTCGCCTCGGTCTCTTCTGCACGCGCGCGGTCCGCATCGGCGTGCGCGGCAAGGGCGGGCGCCACGAAGTCGCGCTCGACGCGCTCGCGCCAGTCGCCGTGCTGCCAGAGCGCGTCGAGATGGGCAGCCATGCGGGCCTTGTCGGCGTCGCGTCCGAGGATCACGGCATGACCGACCTCGCCGGTCGCCAGCGTAACCGTGGCGCGCACGACGCTGGCCTCGCCGAGATTGAACGGTGCGCCGCCGCCGCCCGCCCGGCCGCGCACCATGACGAGACCGACCTCGGGACCGCGCACCGGCTGTGCCGCCGGCACCTCGCCGGCGAGCAGGCGGTAGCGCTCGGCCAGGGCGGGACCGTCCATGCGGGCGAGCGCGGCCATCGAGCGTTGCCGGGCGCGAATGTCGGGAATGTCGGGCTGCATCGTGTTTGTCCCTTGATTTGTCTATTCGTATAGACAACAAGATCTCCTGTGATGGAGATACACTCGCGATGGTGACGGGACGATGACGGTTCCTGTTCCCTTGAGCTTTCGGAGGCGATGATTTGGAACCGACCGAGGACGGAGTGTCGCGCTGGCGCCGGGTATCCGATCTCCTGCGTGCCGGGATCGCGGACGGCTCGCTGGCCGATCGCCTGCCGCCGGAGGCGGAGCTGGCGGAGCGTTTCGCCGTCAACCGCCACACGGTGCGCCGCGCCATCGCGGTGCTCGCCCGGGACGGGTTGCTGCGGGCCGAGCAGGGGCGCGGCACCTTCGTTAACGCGCCCGCGCCGCGCCTGCCTTATCCGGTGGGGCCGCGCACGCGCTTTTCCGAAAATGTCCTCGCCCAGTCGCGCCAGCCCGGCGGCCGGCTGATCCGGGCCGACCGGGTGCGGGCGGACGCCGGCATCGCGCGTCTTCTCGCCTGCGACCCCGGCGCGCCACTGCATCGGCTGGAAACGCTGCACGTCGCCGACGGCGTGCCCCTGTCGGTGGCGACCTCGTGGTTTTCCGCGGCGCGTTTCCCCGGCATCGTCCAGGCCTATGCGGAAAGCGGCTCGGTGACCGAGGCCCTGCGCCGCGAGGGCCTCCTCGACTACCGCCGCCGCGAGACGCGGCTGACGGCCGAGCGCCTGTCGCCGGGCGACGCCGATCACCTGTCGGCCTCGCCGGACGGCCTGGTGCTGGTTTCCACGGCGATCGACGTCGACGGCGAGGACCGGCCGGTGCAGGCGCTTCGCACGCGATTCCACGCCGACCGGATGGAACTCGTGTTCCGCCATTGAGCCAACCGAAGACGCCGCCCCGCCCGGTCGGGACGAAGCGGCGCCGAGGGCCGGACAGTCGGGGCCCGAGACGTCAGGCGGCGGCTTTGGTCGTCCCGCGTGCGTTGACGATGGCGGCGAGACGGCGGGCGATCGCGAGGCTGTCCGCGCGCTCGCCGTCGAAGCGGTGGGGCAGTTCGAGGATCATCGTGGTGCCCGGCAGCACGTCGAGATCGGCCGCGACCGCCTCGAACGGGATGTCGCCCCAGCCGAGAGGCAGGTGCAGGTCGCCGATGCCGAGCGCGGCCGCCTCGCTCACGTGATGGAAGTGCTTCTGCGTATATGGCCGGCCGAAATTGTCGTGGAGGTGCACGTGCCCGGCGACGGAGGAGAAGGCGCGGACCTCCTCGCGCCAGTCGAACCCGGCGCGCGTGCCCTCGATATAGGCGTGGCCGATGTCGACGAGCCCGATGAGCGAGGGGTGGGCGACAGTGCGCACGGTTTCGCCGATCTCGGCTGGCGTCTGGCGATATTCGCCGTCCTCGGTGCCGAAGATGTTCTCGAGGGCGATGCGCACGCCGCAGGCCTCGGCGACATCCGCCATCTCGCGCAGCGCCTCGCGCTCCATCCGGTCGAGCGCCTCGCGCCGCGACCGGGGGCCGAGCACGGCCTTGCCGCCGTGATGGACGAGGACGCCCGCGCCGATCCGCCGGCAAAGCTCCAGCATCGATCGCACCACCGCCTTCTGCGGTTCCAGATGCGCAGCGTCCATGAAGTTCGAGACGATCTGGCCGTGCACGGTGTAGCGCAGCGGCACGCGGGCGCAGATCGCCTCGAGCTGGCGGGCGCGAGCTTCGACGATGCGCCCGCCCGCGATGACGTCGTAGCCGTAGAGCGAAAGCTCGGCGACATCCGCGCTAAGGTCGGCGACGCGCCGCAGCGAGGCTTCGAGCGCCGAGAAATCGCCGGAGCCGGCATCGACGGAGAAGCCGACGGCCTGGATGCGGGGTGGGGTCATGGAATGTGTCCTCGATGAGCGGTTCGGCTCAGGCGGCCTGGGGAATGCGGCGGTCGGCGGGCTGGATGCGCCGTCCGGTCTCGGCGTCGAAGGCGTGGAGGTGCTGGGCGGGCAGGAGGAGCCCGATCGGGTCGCCGGTGCGCACGAGCGCCTCGGGCGGCACCACGGTGGCGAAGGCGATGCCGCCGAACTCGGCATAGACGACGCGCGAGGCGCCGAGCTCCTCGATGAAGTCGACGTTCGCGTCGAGGCTGCCGGGCGCCCCCGGACGCGTCAGCACGACATGCTCGGGACGGATGCCGAAGGCGACGCGGCCGGCGCCGAAGCCGACACGCATGCCCGGCGCCAGCGCCAGCTGCCGGCCGCAGGCGAGGCGGAAGGCGTCGCCGGGCTCCAGCGTGCCGTCCATCAGGTTCATCGGCGGGGCGCCGATGAAGGAGGCGACGAAGCGCGTCGCCGGCCGGTCGTAGACCTCGGCGGGCGTGCCGACCTGCTCGATCCGGCCGGCGCGCATGACTACGAGCCGGTCGGCCAGCGTCATCGCCTCGACCTGGTCGTGCGTGACGAAGACCGAGGTCGTACCGAGGCGCCGGTGCAGGCGGCGGATTTCGGCGCGCATGCCAACGCGCAGGATCGCGTCGAGATTGGAGAGCGGCTCGTCGAAGAGGAAGATCTTCGGCTCGCGGATCATCGCCCGGCCCATCGCCACGCGCTGGCGCTGGCCGCCCGACAGCGCGGCGGGCTTGCGGTCGAGCGTGTCGGAGAGCCCGACCGTAGCGGCCACCGCCTCGACGCGCCGGCGGCGCTCGGCCTTCGAGACACCCGCCACCTTCAGCGCGTAGCCGATGTTCTCGGCGACGCTCATATGCGGGTAGAGCGCGTAGTTCTGGAACACCATGGCGCAGCCGCGCTCGCGCGGCTCCAGCTTGTTGACGATTTGGGTCCCGATGGCGATCTCGCCGGAGGTGATCGCCTCCAGCCCAGCGATCATTCGCAAGAGAGTGGACTTGCCGCAGCCGGAGGGCCCGAGGATCACGACGAACTCGCCGCTCTCGATCTCGAGGTCGACGCCATGGACGACGGCCGACTTGGCGTAGGACTTGGCGACCTGGCGGATGGAAATGGCGGACATGGGGCTGGCCCTACTTGTCGGTGGCGCTGAGGCCGCGAACGAACCAGCGCTGCATGAGGATGATGACGAGGAGCGGCGGCGCCATCACGATGAGCGTGCCGGCCATCGCGACGTTCCAGTCCGGCAGGCCGAACTCGGAGGGGATCAGCTCCTTGAGCTGTGTCGTAGCGGTGCCGAAGGCGGGGTCGGTGGTGACGAGGAGGGGCCAGAGATACTGGTTCCAGGCCCAGACAAACATGATGGTGCCAAGCGCGGCCATCGTCGGGCGCGAGATCGGCAGCAGCACCTCGAAGAAGAAGCGCACCGGGCCCGACCCGTCCATCTTCGCCGCTTCCGCCAGTTCGTCGGGCAGGGTGAGGAAGAACTGGCGGTAGAGGAACGTGCCGGTGGCCGTGGCGACCAGCGGCAGGGCCAAACCCGTATAGGAGTTGAGAAGGCCCCAGTTCAGCTTGACCTGGAGTCCGGTAAGCACGGCGATCAGGCTCGTCAGTCCGGTGACGTCGAGAATGGCCTGGAACGGCTGGAGCGCGTTGGCGGCCACCGCGTAGGTCGGCACGATGCGAACCTCGAGCGGCAGCATCAGCGTGACGAACACCGCCCAGAAGATGAGAATGCGGCCGGGGAAGCGGAAGTAGACGATGGCGAAGGCGGCCATGGTCGAGAAGGCCACCTTGCCGATGGCGACGGCGCTGGCGAAGACGAGGCTGTTGAAGAGCTTCGAGCCGAGATGGGCGCGCGTCCAGGCCTCGTGGATGTTGTCGAGGAAGTGGGGTCCCGGCGTGATCGGCAGGGGCACCTGGTTGACCGCCCGGATGTCCTGCGTGGCCGCCAGAAGCACCACCGCGAAGGGCAGCAAGGCGACGAGAAGGCCGATGAACAGGACGATCTGGCAGATCGCGTCGAAGACGGGGGTGCGCTCGATCATGCCGGTCTCACTTGTAATGCACGCGCCGCTCGATGAAGCGGAACTGGACGATGGTGAGGCCGACGACGAGGAGCATGAGGATCACGCTCTGCGCGGCGGCTCCCGAGTAGTCGAGGCCCTTGAACCCGTCGAAATAGAGTTTGTAGACCATCAGTTCGGTCGCCCGTGCAGGGCCGCCGAGAGTCATGATGTCGACGATGCCGAAACTGTCCTGGAAGCTCTCGGTGATGTTGATGATCAGCAGGAAAAACAGCGTCGGCATGAGGAGCGGCAGCTGGATGTCGCGCATGCGGCGCAGCGGCCCCGAACCATCCATGGCCGCCGCTTCGGTCAGCGTCGCGGGAATGGACTGGAGGGCGGCGAGGAAGAAGATGAAGTTGTAGCCGACATACTTCCAGGAGAAGGCGAGGATCACCGAGATCATCGCGTCCGTGCCGTCGAGCGCCGGGTTCCAGGCGCCGGGCCAGATCCGGTTGATGTTGGCGAGAAGGCCGGCTTCCGGCGCCATGATGAAGCGGAAGGCGAGACCGATGGCGGGCGCGGCGATCGCGTAGGGCCAGATCAGCACCGACTTGTAGATCCGGCTGCCGGCGAGCTCGCGGTCGGTCAGCAGCGCCAGAACGAGCGCGAAGCCCATGGCGATGCTCGTCGAGCCCAGGCCGAAGACGAGGCTGCGCCCGATCGAGTTCCAGTAGACGGGATCGGCGAGGAGGCGCTCGAAATTCTGGAAGCCGACGAACGTGTTGCCGCCGCCCCAGGGCTGTTCGAGCGTGAAGGCCCAGAACAGGGCTTGGCCCGCCGGCCAGTAGAAGAACACGAAGATGAGGAGAAGGATCGGCGCGGCGAACATCAGGCCGATGCCGGTCGAGCCGAAGGTGGCGCGTTTTTCCATGGAGATTGCCCGTCGTGCCAGTGATGTCGCCCCGGAGCGCGTGTGTGCGCTCCGGGGCGACGAAGGGTCGGCTTGAACCGTCGGACGGTTACGGCAGGGTCTTGCCGGCGTAGGTCTGCTCGAACCGGCGCAGGATCGCGTTGCCGCGAGTCGCGGCCTCGTCGAGCGAGGTCTGGATGTCGGCATTCTCGATGAAGATCGCCTGGAGGCCGTTCGAGATCTCCTGGCGGACCTGCAGCAGGCCGCCGAGGCGCTGGCCGCGCGTCACCGGGGTCGGCGGCGTGAAGGTCAGGCTCTGGATGGCGAGCTCGCGGCCCTTGTAGGGCGCCTTGTCGTAGAAGCCTTCGCCGTTCAGGTAGTCGAAGCCGGACTGGCGCACCGGGATGTAGCCGGTGACGGTGGACCAGGTGAGCGCTTCTTCCGGCTTGGCGATGAAGTTGTAGAAGGCCGCGGCCGCCTTGTACTCGGCATCCGACTTGCCGGCGATCGTCCAGAGCGAGGCGCCGCCGACGAGCGAGTTCCGGCGCTCGGTGCCCTCGTAGACCGGGAGCATCGCGACGTCCCAGTTCATCCCTTCCTTCGCGGTGCGGCCGATATTGCCGTGATCGCCGACGGAGGTCAGGATCGTCTGGCAGTCGCCGGCGGCGAAGGCCTCGACGAAGGTCTGGCCGGTCTCCTTGGACTTCAGGCGTGCCTCGCCGGCATCGTACCAGCCCTTGAGGTCGCGCACGAACTGGACCCACTTGCCCTTGTTGAAGACCATTTCGGCGCCGAGGCCGTCATAGCCGTTGTTCATCGTGGCGTTGGGCTCGCCGTGGACGGCGAGGAACTGCTCCTCGAGCTGCCAGACCTCATCGCGCGAGATGTTGAAGCCGAGCGGGCATTCGTAGCCGGCGGCCTTCAGCGCCTTGAAGTCGGCGGAGGCCTCTTCCCAGGTGGCCGGGCCGTGGTCCTTGCCGATCTTGGCGTAGGCATCCTTGTTCCAGTAGAGGAGCGCGGTCGAGGAGTTGAAGGGGAAGGAGTACATCTCTCCCTTCGAGGTCGCGTAATAGCTCTTGATGCCCGAGACGTAGTCGTCCCAGTTCACGTCGTAGCCATTGTCCTTCATCAGCTTGTTGGCCGGGTAGAAGGCGCCCGAGAGCATGATGTCGAGCGTGCCGGCATCGGAGACCTGCGCGATCGTCGGCTGCTGGCCGGCGCGGAAGGCCGCGATCGTGTTCTGCAGCGAGGCGTCGTAGGAGCCTTGGCTGGTACAGACGATCTGGTAGTCGCTCTGACTGGCGTTGAAGCGGTCGCACTGCTCCTGCACGCGCTTGGAGATGTCGCCGCTGTTGCCGTACCAGAAGTCGATCTTGACCGGTGCCGCGAGGGCGGGAGCGGCCAGGGTGGCGGCGAGCGCAAGCGTGCTCACCGCGCCAAGGATCTTCGTCAGCATGAAAGCCTGTCCCGAAAAGAGAAATCGCCATCCCTCGTTCCGGGATGTCGGGACGGGCCAATAGGAGACGCGTCGGCGCCTGTACAATGAAGTTTGGATGACAGGTGGCTGCGTCGATATTTCTACCGTCGTCCAATAAGACAGCAAGCGATAGAGATCTGTACAGTCTTTCCAAAGTCGTTGAATCGTCATCTGAGCGACATGCGAAGCGCGTAGGCGCTGGCCGCGTCGTGCCCCGACGCGGAGGCCCTCCTTCGTCGGCTCTCTCCCGCGCACAGTCTTTCCACACCGCTCAGCGAGCCCGCCATGCCCCCTACGTCCGCGATCCAGCGATCCTTCTCCGAAGCGCCGCGAACCGTTTCCGCCGTCCTCTCGCTCGCCAATCCCGACGTGCTGGTGATCGCCCATCGCGGTGTCTGGGATATGGCCCCCGAAAATTCGCTGGCGGCGATCCGCGCGGCGATCGCGCTCGGCCTGGATATGGTGGAGATCGACGCCCGCCTCTCGCGCGACGGGACACCGGTGGTGATCCACGACGCGACGCTCGATCGCACCACCGACCGGACCGGGGCAGTTGAGGCGTTCGACCTTGCCTCGCTGAAGGAGGCCCGGCTGCGCCAGGCGGAGGGCGGTGCCGACGCAGCCCTGACTGCCGAGTGCATCCCGACGCTTGCCGAAGCGCTGGAGGAGGCGCGCGGTCGCATTCTCGTCAACATCGACACCAAGCGGGACGAGGACCTCGCGGCGATCTCGGCGGTGGCGCTCGATCTCGGGCTCGGCGAGGGCGTCCTGATCAAGGCTGCGGTCGACCCGGCGAGTGCGGCGGCGCTGGATCGCGATCACCTCGCCTTCGGCCCGCTGCCGTTCATGCCGCTTCTGACCGCCCGAGAGGGCCGGTTCGCTGACGACATTGCCCGCTTGGCGCCGCTGCGCCCGATGATGGTGGAATGCAACGCCGAGGGCATCGCGGCGCTGGCGGAAGGGCGCGAGGCGCTCAAGGCGGGCGGGATCCGCCTCTGGGTCAACTCGCTTGACTGTTCCCATATCGCGGGCTTCTCCGACACCAAAGCGCTCCCGGATCCGCAGGCGGTCTGGGGTGCGCTTCTGGAGGCCGGCGTCACCGCCATCCAGACCGACCGGGCGAACGAACTCGTCGCGTTCCTCGTCGCGGTCGGGCGGCGCCAGGCATGAGCACGCCCCACGATCTCGCCGCCCGCCGCGAGGCCGCGATCGCGGTCGTCGAGGAGGCCGCGCGCGAGGCTCTCGCCGTGTTCGAACAGCGCGCGACCCTCGCAGTCGACGCCAAGCGACCGCAGGACTTCGTCTCCAGCGCCGATCTCGCCATCGAAGCGCTGGTGCGCCGGCGGCTGGCGGAGCGCTTTCCCGGCGAGGCGGTGGTGGGCGAGGAGGAGGGGGGTGAGGCCGGCCCGGCCTACTGGATCGTCGATCCCATCGACGGCACCTCGAACTTCCTCGCGGGCTCGCCGCTCTGGGGCGTGTCGCTCGGCTACGTCGTCGACGACGTTCCGATCGTCGGGGCGGTCGCCGCGCCGGTTCTCGGCGAACTCTTCGCGGCGGCCGACGGGCTCGGCATCCTGCGCAACGGCCAGCCGTTCACCCGTCCCGCGCCGCTGGCGGACCTTCGCCTCGTCTCGATGGGCGACAGCATGGACGACGACCTCGACGCGAGCCTTGTCCTCCACGGCTGGCTGCGACGGGCCGGCTGGGTGGTCGAGGCGTTCCATTCGACGTCGGTGTCGATGCTGTTCGCCGCCACCGGGCGCTTCGACGGGCATATCCAACCGGTCACCACGATGTGGGACATTGCCGGCGGCGCCGCGATCTGCCGCGAGGCCGGGCTCGACGTCAGGATCCGCCGGAACGCGGATGGCGGCTATGGCATTTGGGCGGGCACGCCGGCCCTTCATGCCTGCATCGGCTGAACGGGCGTGACATGTTTCGTCGAACGCTGAAGAACGATGCGCTCCCGGCGATCCCGTTTTCGGAAGGGCTGGGAGCGCAGATCGTTCGAGAGGCGGCGCCGGTCAGGAGGCCGCGTCGTCGGCCTTCATCTGACCGGCCGTGCCGTCCTTCGTGCCGCGGTCGTGGCCCTTATCGGCGATGATGCCCTTGGCCTCGTCGAGGGAGATGTTGTGCTTGGCGGCGAGCTCCTCGGCTTCGAGGTCCGGTGCTTCTTGGGCCGCGCTGTTCGGGGTGTTGGACATGTGATCTCCCATAGCTAATGAGAGACAACGCCTGGGCCAGGCGTTGGTGCCGCGATCCCCGGCGCAAGTCGGTGTGAGGATGGGCCATGGCCGGATCCGCTGCGTCGGAACGCCGTGACGCAGGGCGGGAACCCGCGAACGGGCTCGGCGATTGGCCGGTGAAGCCAACGGAGCCCACCGATGATCTACATCGTCGCCAACGCCTTCGCCATTCTGGCAGCCACCCTCGCCGGGCTTGTCCTCGGTGCCCTGTGGTGGCGGGTCTTCGGCGATCGGACGGTGCCGTCCGCCGCTTCTCTTCCCTTCGTCATCGTCTCCTTCGTCGCCGAGTTCTGGCTCGCCTCGATCCTCGCGGGCGCCCTGATCCTGGCGCCGCCGCAGGCCGGCCTCTGGGTGATGACGATCGCCACCCCCATCGTCATCTGGATCGGCTTCGTGCTTCCCGCCTTCGTCGTCGCTCTCGGTCGGCGCCGGACATCGATCGGGTCGATCGCCGTCGAGACCGGCCATTGGCTCGGCGTCATGCTACTGCAGGCGATCGTCCTGCAGGCGATCGGGCTGATCAATCCCGCAGGCTGACGGGCAAGGAAGGGCCGCTCGTCGTTTCAGCCGACCGCGAAGCGCCGCCGGTACTCGTTGGGGCTGAGGCCTGTCTGCCGCAGGAAGATCTTGCGGAAGGCGGAGGCGTCGCCGTAGCCGACGTCCCAGGCGATCTGCTCGACCGGACGGCGCGTCAGCTCCAGGTCCTCGCGCGCCCTCGCGATGCGGATCGCCTGCGCATATTCGGTCGGCCGCAGCCCCGAGGCCTTCTTGAAGCGCCGCAGGAAGGTACGCTCCTCCAGCCCTGCCAGCGCAAGAAGGCTTGCCAGGGCATGATCCCTGGCGTGGGTCGCATGCAGCCAGTGCTGCACCTTGAGGATCGCGGCGTCGCCATGGTCGAGGCGCGGCACGAAGCGGCCGAAGGGCTTCTGCTCGCGTCCCGGCGGATCGATGAGGAGAAAACGCGCGGTGTCCAGCATCGCGGAGGGGCCGAGCAGGCGTTCCACGAGCGTCAGGCCGAGATCCGTCCAGGCGAGGATGCCCCCGGCGGTGATGATGTCGCCCTCGTCGATCACCATGCGGTCGGCATCGACCCGCACCGCCGGAAAGCGGGCGGCGAGTTCGGCGGCGAAGAACCAGTGCGTCGTGGCGCGCCGCCCTTCCAGCAGCCCGGTCCGTCCGAGCACGAAAGCGCCGGCGCAGACCGAGCAGAGCGTGGTGCCGCCGGCATGCGCTTCGGTCAGCCAGCGCACGCCGGCGTCGATCGCTCGGATCTCGCCGGGCACGACGAGGCTCGGCGGAATGATGACATGCGACAGGCGGTGCGGGGCGCCCGGATGGCTGTCGAAGACGCAGGCCGGCTCACCCTCCTCGTCCACGCGCCAGTGCGACACCCGGATCACGCGGCGCTCACGGCCGGCCCCCGCCGCGATCATGGAGCCGGATATATGGAAGAGGTCGGTCAGTCCATGAACGGCGGACAGCTGCGCGTCGGGATAGATCAGCAGTCCGATTTCGGAGACGATGCTGCTGTTGGACATGGTTTGTCGGTTCCGCCTCGGTCAATGTCGGTTTCGCCAGTCCCGGCGCTGCCTGGCAAGGCCTATATCGGTCTCCGCGAGCGACAGCCAATCCGCTCCGCGAGAACCGCAAGGGAAACCGTCCATGACCACGTTCCGCAATGCCACCATCGCCCTCGCCGCCGTCCTCTTCGCCTCCGCCGCCATGGCCGCGCCCGCCTTCGCCGAGGCCAGGAACATCGTGCTGGTCCACGGCGCGCTCGTCGACGGCTCGGGCTGGCGCGGCGTCTACGACATCCTCAAGCGTGACGGCTATCATGTCAGCATCGTTCAGCAGCCGCTGACCGGGCTCGATCAGGACGTCGCCGCGACCAAGCGGGTGCTCGAGCGCCAGGACGGCGATACGGTGCTCGTCGGCCATTCCTACGGCGGCACGATCATCACCGCGGCCGGCGACGACCCGAAGGTGAAGGCGCTCGTCTACGTGGCGGCGCTGCAGCCGGAGAAGGGCGAGACGACCGGTGGGCTCGTCCAGTCGATGCCCTCGCCCTCCAACGACATCAAGCCGACGCCGGACGGCTTCCTCTTCCTCGACCCCGCCAAGTTCGCCGCCGATTTCGGCGCCGACCTGCCGAAGGACCAGGTCGAGTTCATGGCGAACGCGCAGATGCCGGTGGCGGTCGCCGCCTTCACGGCGCCGGTGCCGGTGGCCTCCTGGCACGACAAGCCCAGCTACGGCATCGTCGCCAGGAACGACATGACGCTGAGCCCCGACCTCCAGCGCTCGATGTACAAGCGCTCCGGCGCCAAGGTGACCGAGATCGCCGGCAGCCACGCGCTCTACATCTCGCAGGCCGAGGCCGTCGCCAAGGTGATCGAGGAGGCCGCCAAGGCCGTGAAGTAAGAGCCTGCAGAGCGGGGGCGGCTGGCGACGGTTGCCCCCACGCTCCGTCAGGGCATCAACTGGTCAGGCAGCATGAGGTGTGGCGCACGTCCTCGCGGACCTTGCTGACCGCGCCGAGCCGCTCGGTCGCCTGCGCCTGCGCCTGCCGACTGCCGCGAAGGCTCGCCGGCCGGAGCCCGCAAGGTGAGGCGCCGCCGCCTGATCGCCGTCCCGAACGCGTCAGACGCGTGGACGGCAGGCTTGTTCAGCGGCGTTCCGAAGGGAGTTTTGGACACACCATTGGAGGCCGCACAGGCGTCGTGTGAGGGCCGAGGCCGGCATATTGCCTTCAGCGTGGCGGAGATGCCGACGCGCCGTTATGAGCGTATGCTTTTCGGACAGCGCTTCGGCGAACTTCGAGAGGCGAGAGGCGAGAGGCGAAGGCCGGCGTCAGTTGGATGCGTGATGCGTTGCGGACCCAATGGCACCGCCGGTCGACTAGACGCGCCGAACACCGTCTGCGTCGCCGCCAAGGAGCGCCGGTCCGAGCGGTCTTTCCGGTGCGGTAGCCTGCGACAAGCGGGACCGACCGCGACGGTGCGCCGCGGCGACCGACCGGCCGTCGCCGCGTTTCCTTCCGTGCAACACGGGGACCACCGATGACCAACGACACCGCCATTCAAGCCCGCCGCCGCGAGATCGCCGCCGAGCATGTCCTGTTCAAGCTGATCGAATATGTCGAGGCCCGCCAGCCTGGGCTACTCGACTTCATCGAGGGCAGCCTCGATCATCTCGGCGATCCCGCCCGCGACGAGACCAAGGACGACGAGGCCGTGCGGGCCATCGCCCGCAAGATGGTGGCGGGCGCCCGCCGCGAAGGGGCCGACCGGCCGAAGGGCTGAGACGACGGCCTGGTTCTGCCGGTCGACGAAGATGATCGCGGCCGGCACTTTCTGACGAGCACGGGCGGTACTGTCACGGTGGCCCGCCCTCGGTCCGCGAGCGATCCGCGTCGGGATCGATCTCGCCCATCGTCGTGACATACGAAGGCGACTGCCGCCTTGCCGCAGGTTCGGCCTCCTTGACACTTTCGTGATGGGCCCTCTGTTCATCGACAGCATCCCGCGTGATCGAGGACTTTGAATTTTGGATATCGCAGCCCCGCAGACGAGGTTCGCCATGGACGTCTCCGAAGCCGAGGGCACGGCGATCACGGACAGTGCGCCGGCGGTCGTCCTGGCGCCGGCCGAGGCGTTTCCGATGATCGATCTGCGGGCCAAGGGCGAACCGTGGGAGCGCCGTCGTGCCATCGGCAAGCAGTTGCGCGCCAAGGTGCCCCATGCCGTCCACGCCGAACCCGTGCCGATGGACGGGCGCCCCGATCCCGTGGATCTGATCGAGCGATCCAATCTCGGGCGACAGTCGCGCCTGATCCCGCTTCGCATGGCGCGCATGGCGGAATCGCCCTTCGCCTTCCTGCGGGGTGCCGCCAGCGTCATGGCCCACGACCTCTCGCGAACGCCGCGCAGCGGCATCAACGTCGTGATGAACGGCGACGCGCATATCAGCAATTTCGGCCTCTTCGGCACGCCGCAGCGCGACGTCGTGCTCGATCTCAACGACTTCGACGAGGTGACGATCGGCCCTTGGGAATGGGACCTGAAGCGCCTCGTCGCCAGCCTTAACGTCGTGGCGCGTGAGCAGGGCGTCAGCCGCAGCGAGCGCCGGAGGATCGTCGGCAGCTGCGTCGCGGGCTATCGCCGCTCCATGCTGGATCTCGCGCCGCGCGGACCGATCGACGTCTGGCATCGCGCCGCACGCGCCGACAAGCTCGATTTCAACGGCATCGAGATCGACCAGGATTCGCAGCTGGCGCTGCGCAAGGCCGTCGAGAAGGCCCGCCGGCGCGACAATGCCGCGTTGCTGGAGAAGGTCGGCGAACGTCAGGTCGATGGCGGCTGGCGCTTCCGGCTGGATCCACCCATCCTCACGGCCGTCGACGAGGCGACGCGCGAGGCGGTGATATCCGGGCTGGAGCACTATGCCGAGTCCCTGCCGCGCGAGCGCCGCTTCATGCTCAGCCGCTATCACGTCGTCGACGTGGTGCACCGTGTGGTCGGCGTCGGCAGCGTCGGGACAAGAGCGTATCTGGCGCTCCTGTTCGGCAATTCCGATCAGGACGCGCTGTTCCTGCAGGTGAAGGAGGCGATCGCCCCCTCGCATGCGCCCTTCGTTCCCGCGCTGCCCGATCCTTACGGCTCGCATGACGGGGCGCGCGTCGTCTACGGTCAGCGGCTGCTGCAGGCGGTCGGCGATCCGCTGCTCGGCTGGACGACGATCGACGACCGGCCGTTCTACGTGCGCCAGATGAAGAACATGAAGGGCGAGATCCCGCATTCCCTGCTGAGCGGGCGCTCCCTGGTCTTCTTCGCCTTCGGCTATGGCGCCCTGCTGGCGCGCGCTCACGCCCGAACCGGCGATGCCGCAGCGATCGCAGGCTATTGCGGCGGCGTCGAAAGCCATGGGTTCGACAACGCGCTGGCCGACTGGGCAGAAGGCTACGGCGACCAGAACGCGCTCGACCACCAGGCCCTCGTCGATGCGATCGCCCGCAATGGGGCATCCGACGCGTCGGCGTAGCTTGAGGGCAGCATTCGATCTGAAGCCGGGTGGGGGATGGCCGGCCGGTCGCGAGGACGGGCGGCCGTGTCATCCGGAAGGATGGCCCGGGCGGGCGTTCGCGATCGTGGCGGGCGACGGGCACCCGTCGGGCGTCACACAGTCGTCTTGAGCCGTTGCCGGCGGAAACGTGTGGTCTTTGTTTCGATCCGCGATAGGCACGACGCTTACAAACCTCGAGTTTTGCGAGCGTTTGCGTCATGCACGACCGATCGGAACGGGGGCGGTTTGCCCCGTTCCGATCGTGCTTCTCGCTCGGCGTCGGATCAGAAAGGCGAGTCGGGGTAGTAGAAGTCCTTGGCGTTGCTCGCCTCGATCAGGTGCGAGGGGATCGTGGTGGTGGCGGGGAGGGCCTCGCCCTTGAGGCGGGCTTCCGCCGTCAGCTTGATCGCGTCGTAGATGAACTTCGGCGAATAGCTGACATCGGCCTGAATGCGCGGGTCCGTCTTGTCGAGGATGGTCTTGACCATGTCCTTCGAGCCGGCGCCGCCGAAGATGATCTTGACGTCCTTGCGGCCGGCCTGGTCGATCGCCTTGATCGCGCCCACCGCCATGTCGTCGTCGGCGGCCCAGATCGCGTCGATCTCCTTGAACCGGGTCAGGTAGTCCTGCGTGACCTTATAGGCGTCGTCGCGGTTCCAGTTGGCATACTTGGCGTCGAGGAGCTTGATGTCGGGATGCTCCTTGAGGACGGCGTTGAAAGCGTCCATGCGCTCGTTGTCGAGCGTCGTGGGAATGCCGCGGAGCGCCACGACGTTGCCCTTGCCGTTCAGCGTCTTGGCGATGTACTCGGCGGGGATGCGGCCGAAGGCGGTGTTGTCGCCGGCGACATAGGCGTCCTGCGCCTTGGTGTCGGTGAGACCGCGATCCACCACGGTCACGTAGGCGCCCTCGCGCTTCACGTTGGCGACCGGGCGCGTCAGCGCGGCCGACTCGAAGGGGAACACCACGAGCGCGTTGATCCGGTTGACGGTGGTCAGGTCCTGAAGCTGGTTGGCCTGCTCGGTGGCGTTGGGCGCGGTGCGGATGGTGATCTTCAGATCGGGATGGGCCGCTTCCAGATCCTTCTTGGCCTCGTTGGCCCAGAAGTTGATGCCGCCCATGAAACTATGGGTCGCGGCCGGGATCGACACCCCGAGACGGACGGTCTCGGCGGCACTGCCCGGCAGCGTCGAGGCCAGAACGAGGCCGGCGGCGGCGAGCACGGTGCGCCTGTTGAGAATTGGCATGGTCTTCCTCCCTGATGGGCGTCCCTAGCGGCGCCCTTTTTGCATGTACGCGACGGCGATGATGACGAAGCCCTGCACGGCGGCGTTGAGATAGACGCTGATGAGGTTCGTCAGGTTGAGGATGTTGCCGATCACCGACAGAAGGATCGCGCCGACCAGCGTGCCGACGATGCTGCCGTGGCCGCCCTTCAGGGCCGCGCCGCCGACGATGACGGAGGCGATCGCCTCGAGCTCCCAGAGGAGGCCGGTCGTCGGCGAAGCCGAGCCGAGGCGCGGCACGTAGAGCAGAGTAGCGATGCCGACGCAGATGCCGAGCAGCATGTAGGTGAGGATCTTGACGCCCTCGACGTCGACGGCCGCATAGCGCGCCACCGCCTCGTTGGAGCCGATGGCCTGGACCCGGCGCCCGAAGGCGGTCTTGTTCAGGATCACCGCGCCCACCAGTGCGACGGCGAAGAAGACGTAGACGGGAATCGGGATGCCGGCGAGCTTGGCGTAGTAGACGGGCGCGTAGACGTCGGCGAGCTCGTTCTGCAGCGTCAGGGCGCCGCCGTCGGCGAAATAGGTAAGATAGGCCCGGAAGATCCCGAGCGTCCCGAGCGTGACGATGAACGGCTCGATCCGGCCACGCGCGATCAGCACGCCGTGCAGCAGGCCGAACAGCGCGCCGAGCCCGATCGAGAGACCGGCCCCGCAGATCACCGCCAGGAGCGGCGAGCCGAAGGCGCCGCCGGCCCAGTTGATGAACATGATGACGCAGCCGGCGATCAGCGCGGCCATGGAGCCGACCGACAGGTCGATGCCGCCGAGAATGATGACGAAGCACATGCCCACCGCGATGATGCCGATGAAGGCGGTGCGCGTCAGCACGTTCAGGGCGTTCTCGACCGTCGCGAAATCCTCGTTCAATCCGGTCCCGAGGAGGCAGAGGAGGACGAGGCCGACGATCGGGCCGACGCTCGCCAGCCGGTCGGCCCACGGCGTGCCGCCGGTCAGCGCGCGTTGAGAGCCCGCCTTCGGACGGTCCGGGCCGGGCGCCGCTTCAGGTTGCAGCATCGTTGGTTCCCGTCGCATGGGCGATCATCGCCTCCTCCGTCATCTCGTGTTCCCCGACGATCGCGACGAGGCGACCATTGCGCATCACGGCCACGCGGTGGGCCAGCCCGATCAGTTCGATCAGTTCCGACGAGATCACCACGACCGCCAGTCCCTGGCGCGCGAGGGCCTGGATCAGGAAGTAGATGTCCCGCTTGGCGCCGACATCGACGCCGCGCGTCGGCTCGTCGAGCACCACGACCCGGGGATCGGGATGGAGGACCTTCGCCAGCGCCAGCTTCTGCTGGTTGCCGCCCGACAGGGACCCGGCGCGGGCGTTCGGCGCACCGCGAATGCCGAACTCGGTCACGGCCCGCTCGAGTGCTGTCTCCTCCGCGCCGGCATCGAGCCAAGGCCGGGCGTAGCGCTCCAGCGCCATCAGGGTAAGGTTCTGGCGCAAGGGGAAGCCGACATGCAGGCCTTTGCCTTTGCGATCCTCGCTGAGATAGGTCAGGCGATGGCGCGTCGCGTCGCGCGGGGAGCGGATGCGAACGCGCTGCCCGGCGACGGCGATGCTGCCGGTTGCCGGCCGGAGGCCGAGAATGCCCTCGAAGAGTTCGGTTCGGCCCGCGCCGACCAGCCCGGCAAAGCCGAGGATCTCGCCCGGCCGCACCGCAAAGGACACGTCCTCGGCCCAGCCGGGTACGGTGAAATGAGTGACCTCCAGCGCCGGCGCCGCGGTCGGCTCCGCCGCGATCTTCGGCGGGAAGAGATCGGAGACGTCCCGGCCCACCATCATCGTCGCCATGGCGTGGCGCGTCAGGGTCTCGGTCGGCGCGCGGCCGACGAAACGCCCGTCGCGCATCACCACGACCTCGTCGGTGATGCGCTCCACCTCGTCGAGCTTGTGGGAGATGTAGACGACGGTCACGCCCTCGCTGCGCAGGCGCCGGATGAGTGCGAAAAGGCGCGCCACCTCCGACGGCGTCAGCGTCGCGGTCGGTTCGTCCATGACGAGCAGGCGGGCGCGGCGCGACAGGGCACGGGCGATCTCGACGAGCTGCTTCTCGGCGACGATCAGGCGCCGCACCGGCGTGTCGGGATCGCGCCCCAGGCCGACCGCTTCGAGCGCCGCGCGCGTCTGCGCCCGCATGGCCGCCTCGTCGAGGAACAGGCCGCGGCGCTTCTCGTGCCCGAGAAAGATGTTGGCGGAGATCGAGAGGTCGTCGGCGAGATTGAACTCCTGGTGGATCAGGAGGATGCCCTTGGCTTCGGCGTCGCGCGGCCCCGAGAACTCCGCGGGTTCGCCATCGACGAGAACCCGTCCCTCGCTCGGCTTCTCGTAGCCGGCGAGGATCTTCATCAGCGTCGACTTGCCGGCGCCGTTCTCGCCGAGCAGGCCGTAGACCCGTCCGCGCTGCAGCTCGAACGAGACGCCGTGCAGGACCTCGACCGGTCCGAACCGCTTGACGATCTCATCGAAGGCGACCGAAAGGCCCGAAGCACCCTCTGCCGTCCCGTTGCCCGAACCATCCTTCACGGGCGATCCGCGCGCCGATGCGGCAACGCCCTGCAATCGAGGGTTACGCTCGGCAACCCCCTATCGCTCCCATGAAGGCGCCCCAGCCCGTCCACCATTCGTCATGCCCTCCCAGACACGGGCAAGCATAGCCACCGCTCATCCTCGCGGACAAGGCGTTACCGATCGTTCTGCACCCTTATCGGTCGATTTATCGGCTGCGGTTCGGCGTTCGGACGACGGGCATGGAAGATCTGGATGCGAAACTTCGGATTGTGCGGTCGATAGGGTCGAGCCCCGAACGGGCGAGGCGCTGGTGTCGGCCCCTGCCCATCACCTCGCGAACGTTCGCAGGCCAACGTCGGCGAGGCCTGAATCCGGACATGCAGAACGGCCGGCACAGGTGCGAAGACCCGTGCCGGCCGTTGGGTTCAGGCGTTGGTGGCCCCGGCGGACGCCCAGTCTCATGAAAGAGACGGGCCGTCCGGCCGACACGTCTCGTCAGGCCGCGCGATAGCGCTCCAGCCAATGCGCGTAGGGCGCGGGAAGGGTCCAGGCCGCCTTGTCGACGCCGAGTTCGATCGCCGCGCGGTAGGGCCAGTGCGGATCGGCCAGAAGCGGACGGCCGAGCGAGACGAGATCGACCTTGCCTTCACCGATCATCGCGTCGGCCTGCGCGGGCTGGCTGACGAACCAGCTCGTGGTCGCCGGCAGGCCGGTCTCGCGGCGCACGCGCTCGGCGATGGGAGCCATGAAGGCGGGGCCCCACGGGATGTTGGCCGTCGGCGTCGAGAAGCCGATGCTGACGTCGATGAAATCGAGGCCGCCCTGCTTGAAGCGCCGGACCATCTCGATCCCGTCCTCGAGATCGTCCGATCCGTCGAACTCGGTCACGCCGAAGCGCGCCGTCAGCGGAAGGTTCTCCGGCCAGACCTCGCGCACGGCCGCCAGGGTTTCGAGGAGGAAGCGGGCGCGACCGTCGAGACTGCCGCCATAGGCATCCTCGCGCTGGTTCGACCAAGTCGAGAAGAAGCTCTGCGCCAGATAGCCATGGGCGAAATGCAGCTCCAGCCATTCGAAGCCGGCGGCGCGGGCCCGGCGTGCGGCTGCCACGAAGTCGGCCTTCACCCGCTCGATGTCGGCGAGTTCCATGGCGCGCGGAACCTTCGGCAGGTTGCCGCCGAAGGCGACGGCCGAAGGCGCGATCGTGTCCCATCCGCGCGGATCGTCGGCGGCGATGTGGTCGTCGCCTTCCCACGGGCGGTTGGCGCTCGCCTTGCGGCCGGCATGTGCGATCTGGATGCCGGGCACGGCGCCCGCCGCCTTGATCGCCTTGACGGCGTGGCTCCAGGCCTCGCCCTGCTCGTCGGTCCAGATGCCGGCGCAGCCGGGCGTGATCCGGCCTTCCGGCGACACGGCGGTGGCCTCGGCGATGACCAGTCCGGCGCCGCCGCGCGCCAAGCCGGCGAGGTGGGTCCGGTGCCAGTCGTTGATGATGCCGTCATCCGCCGAATACTGGCACATGGGCGAGACGACGATGCGGTTTCGCAACTCCGCATCCTTCAACCGGAAGGGGGTGAACAAGGACGACATGGCTAGACTCCTGCAGATGCGCGGCGGAGAGATCCGCCTCAAATTCGATAGTTCGAAAATAGTCGAACATTGAGCCTTCGGCAAGGGCGTGCTACGCTGAAGCGTGCGTGCCATTCGCCATCCTCCGATCGAAGAGATCGCCCTGACGCAGGTGCTCTATGCGCTGAGCGATCCCGTGCGCCTCGGCGTCGTGCGCCAACTGGCGCGCGAGGGCGAGGCGACGTGCTCGGCGCTCGACCACGGACGCCCGAAATCGAGCATGTCGCATCATTTCCGGGTGCTGCGCGAAGCCGGCCTCGTGCGCACGCGCACCGATGGCGCGGCCCACATGAACGAACTGCGGCGGCGGGACATCGACGAGCGGTTTCCCGGCCTCCTGCAGGTGGTGCTGGCGGGCGGGCTCGGGGCGGCGGACCCGGACTGAGGTTCGGCCGGCGCTTGGCGGACCGGTTCGGCCGGTGAGGGGCTTGCCGGGTGACATGAGCCTGCGCCGCAGGTTGCCGGCAGCCATCTCTCTCCAAAGGCGAGCCGCGGATCGCTCCGCGACGATGGTTGCTGCTCCGAAAGCGGTGCTTGCTGTCCGGGCCGAACGCTGGTCTCAGTCGACGACGTCAATCGGCTCAGGCGTCTGGCGCAGTCCCTGGAACGACAACCGATGCCGGCAGCCGACGCGGCTTGGCGTTCGCGAGCGGCGTGACCAGGTCGATCAGGCGTCGAGAACCGCCTTCGGGTTCTCCGTGCGCATCCGGGGGGGCGGCGGCAACCTTGGTCCGAACCTCGGCGGGCGAAACCGACACCTCGCCCGCCGCCTCGCGAACCGCGTCGGCCACCGCGACGGCATGGTTTGCGACCTCGTAGAGGCCCATGAGTTCGCCGACTGTCCCACGGGCAAGCGGCCCGGCGACGTAGAGACCCGCGACGGGATCGCCGGCCTTGTCGAGCGTGCGCCCGTCGAGGGCGACGGCGAGGCCGAGGCCGACCTCGTCGAGACCGACCAGCCCGGCCTCGAACAGGCTGCGCAACGGTGCCCGCTCGACGACGCTGCGATGCGCGGGGCCGGTGGTGTTGACGACCACGTCGAAGAGCGCGGTGTGGATCGCGCCCGAGCCGCGTGGCCGCATCGCGACCTCGAGCCCGTCTGAGGTCGGCCGCGCCCCCTCGAGCGAGGCGGCGAGGGAGCGATAGCGGCCCTCGCGCGACCGGCGCTCCAGCACCGCCTCCACCTGCGGCGCGATGCGGAAGCGGTGAACGTCCCAGACGCTGCGCAGCCGGCGCACGACCTTGCGACGCTGCGAGACCGGCAGCGCCTGCCAGATCTCCGGTCCCTGGTTGCGCACGGCGTCGAGCACGAAATGCCAGCTGGCCCCGACGGCCTCCGCCGCCCGCACCGTGCGCCGGATCCGGCGCAGGAGGGCGAGGGCGCTCGTCTCCGGTGCGGTCGTGAAATCGCCGATCGGCTCCTGCGCCATTCCTGCATGGCCGCGCGAGCGAAGACCCTGCCGGGACAGGCTGGTGATCCCGCCGACATGTCCGCGCCCGTCCAGCGCGGCGACGACGTCGGCCGCCGTCAGGCCGTTGCCGACGATCAGCACCCGGTCCGTCGGCCGCACGGCGTCGAGGGCGCCAGCGACATAGACGTCGGGAATGAAGCCGGGCTGGCCGACGAGCGGTGCCAGCGCCTGCGGCACGGCCGGCGGCGGATGGGTGGTCGCGATCACGACGATGTCGGCGCCGAGCGTGCCGCCATCTTCGAGCCGGACGTCGAACCCACCGTCCCGCTGCCGAGAGATCGTTTCGGCGCGCTGGCGCTCATGGCGTATGGCGCCGGACCGCACCAGCGGCGCCATGCGCTCCGCCAGATAGCGTCCGAAGACGGCGCGGCGCGGATAGGCATCTCCGTTCGCGTCGAGCGCGTCGGCGCCGGGGAGGTCGGCGGTGGCGAGCCAGCGGGTGAAGTCCTCCAGATCATCCGAGAAGAGGCTCATCTTCGAGGCCGGGACGTTGATCCGGTGCGCGGCCTCCTGCGTCGAATACGCGAGGCCCGGCCCGATCTCCGGCCGCGGCTCGACGACGACGACGACGACATCGTCGGCGCCCGGCGCGCTTGCCAGACGATGGGCGACCACGGCCCCCGAACAGCCGCCGCCGACGATGACGACCGTCCTGCGGGCGGCGTCGCGCACCAGCGTCAAGACTGGCTGGCCCTCACGGCCGGCCGCCGGTCGCCGGCGATGGATTCGCCGAAGGGTCCGGTGTTGACGGAGCGGGCCTGCGAGGGCAGCGGCTGCGTCAGCGGCAGGTGCGGCAGCACGAGTTCGCCGAAGCGGTAGGCCTCTTCGAGATGCGGGTAGCCGGAGAGGATGAAGCTGTCGATGCCGAGGCGGCGATACTCGTCGATGCGCTCGGCGACGGTTTCGGCATCGCCCACGAGCGCCGTACCCGCGCCGCCGCGCACGAGGCCGACACCGGCCCACAGGTTGGGACTGACCTCCAGCTTGTCGCGCCGTCCGCCATGCAGGCTGCTCATGCGAGACTGGCCGACCGAATCCATGCGCGCGAAGACCTTCTGTGCGTCGGCGATGGTCTGGTCGTCGAGCCGGCTGATCAGCTCCTCGGCCGCCTCCCAAGCCTTGGCGTTGGTCTCGCGGACGATGACGTGCAGGCGGATGCCGAAGCTCACCGTGCGGCCACGGGCGTCGGCGAGGCGGCGGATGACGTCGAGCTTCTCGGCCACCTGCGCCGGGGGCTCGCCCCAAGTGAGATACTTGTCGACCTGCGCGGCGGCGACCTCATTGGCGGCCTCCGACGAGCCGCCGAAATAGAGCGGCGGGTGCGGCGTCTGCACCGGCGGGAAGAGCAGGCGCCCGTCCTCGATCTCGAAATGCTGTCCCTTGTAGGCCACGGTCTCGCCGGCCAGCACCGCCTTGTAGATATCGAGGAACTCGCGCGTCACCTCGTAGCGCTCGGCATGGCTGAGGAAGATGCCGTCGCCCTTGTTCTCGACGGGATCGCCGCCGGTGACGACGTTGATGAGCAGGCGCCCATGCGAGATGCGATCGAGCGTCGCGGTCATCCGGGCGGCGAGCGTCGGCGACTGGAGCCCGGGGCGCACGGCGACGAGGAAGCGCAACTGTTTGGTGAGCGGCACCAGCGCGGAGGCGACCACCCACGAGTCCTCGCAGCTTCGCCCGGTCGGCAGCAGCACGCCGTAATAGCCGAGACTGTCGGCGGCCTGCGCGACCTGCTGGAGATAGGGCAGGTCGACGGCCCGCCCGCCCTCGACCGTGCCGAGATAGCGGCTGTCCCCATGCGTCGGCAGGAACCAGAGGACGTTGAGCTTCTCAGGAATCTCGGTCGACATCGCGGTCCTCTTTCGAAGGGAAGCCATGCGGACGGCATCGAACCGCCCGATCGAGCGCCACTCTAGGCCGAGGGGGGCCGGACCGAAAAGATTATTCCACTATAAAACTAGACTGATCGGGAATTGCGTTTCTCCGGGGGCGCGGGATTGGCGCTCACGGTTCGCAGGCGAATGGCGCGCGGAAAGGACTATGGAGGTCGCCGAGCCTGGTCAGGGCCAAGCGCCGTTGTCCGAAATGCGCCGTGAAGCCATTCCATCCGCCATGGGTCGCGTCGCCGGGTGCGTTTGATGACAAAGGTCCGGTCGCGGGCCGGCAGCACCGAAATGGCAAGGTCGTTCATGCTTCGAGCGTAAAGCCGAGCTTCAGCGTCACCTGGTAGTGGGCGACGCGGCCTTCCTCGATATGCCCGCGCGTCTCGACCACCTCGAACCAGCGGATGTTGCGGATGGTCTTCGAGGCGTCGCCGACCGCGTTGCCGATGGCCTCCTCGATGGAGGTCGGGGAGGATCCGACGACTTCGACGATCTTGTAGGTATGCTCCGACATTCCGGTGTCCTTGCGAGGGTGCCGAGGGTCTTGGCGGATGGGGAGACAGGGGGCTGATGCGGCGGTCAGTTCTTGCCGCGCCAGGGAACGAACGTGCGCTCGAGGAAGCGCATCGACAGGGTGAAGGCGAAGGCGAGGGCCGCGATGATGGCGATGCCGACGAAGACGACGTCGGTGGCCAGGAAGTGCGAGGCGGACATGACCATGTAGCCGATGCCGCGATTGGCTGCGATCAGTTCGGCCGCCACCAGCGTGCTCCAGCCGACGCCGAGCGCGATGCGGATGCCCGTCAGGATCTCGGGCAGGGCGGAGGGCAGGACGATGTCGAGGAAGAGCTGGCGCCGGCTGGCGCCGAGCGTCAGCGCGCCGTTGACACGCTCCAGCGGCAGCGAGCGCACGCCGGCCTGCGCCGACAGGCAGATCGGCGCGAACATGGCGAGCACGAGAAGCGTGATCTTCGAGGTCTCGCCGATGCCGAGCCAGATGATCATCAGCGGCAGGTAGGCGAGCGGCGGCAGCGGCCAGTAGAACTCGATCGGCACGTCGAAGACGCCCTTGGCCCAGCGGTTGAGGCCCATCAGCAGGCCGACGGGGATGCCGAGCGAACAGGCGATCAGCGCCGCGGTGACGATGCGCGTCAGGCTGGCCGAGACATGGCTCCAGAGCGAGGCGCCGGCATAGCCCTCGGCGGTGATCCGCACGAACTGGTCCGCCACCTCCGCCGGACTCGGCAGGAACAGCGGCGAGACGAGGCCGAGACGCGACACCAGCCACCACGAGGCGACGATCGCGAACGCCGTGACGAGGCTGATCGCCTTCGTCGGGCGCCCCTCGGCGCCGAACCCGTGCGGGCGCACGAGCCGGGGCGGGGCGGCGGAGGCCGGGACGGCGGCAAGGGATCGCTCGGCGAGGTCGCTCATGCCGCAAGGCTCCGGGCTTCGGGGCGGTGGATGAGGCCGCGGATCTCGTCCGCCAGCGCCGTGAAGTCGGGCCGCGCGAGGATCGCGTGCGCCTGGCCATCGCGTACGAAGCTCTCGACGAAGTCGGTTCGGTAGCGCGCGATGATCCGGCCGGGGCGGGGCGACATGACCACGACCTCGGTGCCGAGCAGCAGCGCCTCCTCGATCGAATGGGTGATGAAGAAGATCCGCTTGCCCGTGCGGTCCCAGATCCGCACGAGGAGTTCCTGCATGGTTTCTCGCGTCAGGCTGTCGAGCGCGCCGAAGGGCTCGTCCATCAGGAGGATCGCGGGGTCGGTCGCCAGCGCACGGGCGATGCCGACGCGCTGGCGCATGCCGCCGGAGAGTTCGTGCGGATGGGCCGCGCCGAAATCCTCGAGGCCGACGAGGCGCAGCAACTCTTGCGCCCGCTCGCGCCGCTCGGTCCGGCCGACCCCCGCGAATTTGAGGCCGAGGGCGACATTGTCGATCACCGACGCCCAGGGGAGGAGGGTGTCCTTCTGGAACACGACGCCCCGGTCGGCGCCGGGGCCCTCGACGGGCCGCCCGTTGAGCGTGATCGAGCCCTCCGACACCGGCAGGAAGCCGGCGATGGCGTTGAGGAGGCTCGACTTGCCGCAGCCCGAGGCGCCGAGCGCCACGACGAAGCCGCGCTCTGGAATGTCGAGCGAGACGCGGTCGAGCGCATGAACCGCCCGTCCGTCGCGGCCCTCGAAATGGATGGTGACGTGATCGACCTTCAGCACGTGTCGGGTTCCTGTCGAAGGGGAAAAGAGCGGGCCGCGATGGGGGAGGAGCAGCGCGGCCCGCCCGAGCCGCGTCAGTTCGTCAGCGCCACCGCGCTGGGCGTCACGAACGCGGCGTAGCTGTCGAGGACGCGCGAGATCTTGCCCTGGTCCTTCAGGAACTGGGCGGTGTCCTTGAGGATTCTGGCTGCGCCCGAAGCCTCGCCGCCGCCGAGCCAGGCGGCGGAGGCCTGCGTCTGCGGGGGCAGAAGGTTGAGGTTCTTCAGCGCCGCCGCCTGCTGCTCCGGGGTGCCGCCGAGGAATGTCGCCAGCACCTTGGCGTTCTCGCTGTCGGGACCCCAGAGCTCGGGATGCTCGGCGAAGGAGGCGTAGGAGGCGTTCGCGACGCCGGAGAAGCTTTTGAGGAAGTCGGGGTTCTCGTCCGCGAAGGCGCCGGCGGCGACCCAGGCCGAGAAGGTCGGCGAGCCCTTCTCTGCGACCTCCTTCGAGGTGATCAGCACCTTGCCGGTCTTCTTCAGCTCGCTGAGCGCGGGATCCCAGACGAAGCCGCCGTCGAGATCGCCGCGACTGTAGGCCGCGACGATCTCCGGCTGGGGAATGGCGAAGACCTCGACATCGGACTCGCTGAGGCCGAGGCTCTTGATGAGGGCGAGAAGCTGGTAGTGGTCGGTGGAGACCGGCGCTGCTGCGAGCTTCTTGCCCTTGAGGTCGGCGAGCGTCTCGATTCCCGAGCCATCGCGCACGACGAGCGCCTCGTCGGTTCCCGAGATCGAGGCGAGCTGGAAGGCGCGCACGTCGAGGCCGCGGGAGGTCGCGGCGGCGAAGGGACTGGAGCCGACATAGCCGACCTGCACGTCGCCGGAGGCGAGCGCGGCGAAGATCTCGGCGCCCGAATTGAACTTGCGGAAGTCGATCTCGTAGCCGGTCGCCTTGACGAACGCGCCGTCGGCGATCGCGACCGACGAGGGCAGCGCGTCGGTCTGGTAGGCGACGGTGACCTTCTTGTCGGCGGCCTGTGCCCCGAAGGCGCCGACCATCGCGACCGACCCCAGCACCGCGGCGAGAAACAGCTTGGTTCTTCTCATCGGGCATCCCCCTCGAAGGCTCGTGTCCCCCCGGGACGCTCCAGCCGTGTGGCGCCGCTCAACTCGGGCGGCAGTGGGGAGAGGATGCGCCGCCGCACGAAGGACGGCGAGAAAAATCCATCTATTTAATAGACTGTTGGCGGGTTGTTCTTTGCGATGCTACGACGATCAACCCGACGGATCGGCGCCTCCGTGAAGGGTCGCCTTCTTCAGCGGGATGCGCTGCGCGGGATGCGACGGTCGAGGCGGGCGGTGATGCGGTCGCCGATCCACTGCATGCCGCAGACGAGAACGACGAGGACCGCGACGACCGCCAGCATGATGCCGGTCTCGAACCGCTGGTAGCCGTAGCGGATGGCGAGGTCGCCGAGCCCGCCGGCGCCGATCGCGCCGGCCATGGCGGAGGCGCCGACGAGCGTCACCAGCGTCACCGTGAAGCCGGCGACGAGGCCGGGCAGGGCTTCCGGCACCAGAACCTCGCGCACGAGATGCCAGCGGCTGCCGCCCATCGAGCGGACGGCCTCGATGAGGCCGGGATCGACCTCGCGCAGCGAGACCTCCGCGATCCGCGCGAAGTAGGGCGTCGCCGCGATCGAGAGCGGCACGATCGCGGCCATCGTGCCGATCGAGGTGCCGACGATGAGGCGCGTCAGTGGGATGAGTGCGACGAGGAGGATGATGAAGGGCACCGAGCGGAAGGCGTTGACGAGCGCGCCGAGCACGCGGTTGACCCAGCGGTTCTCGGCGAAGCTGCCGGGCGCGGTGGCGACGAGCGCAAGGCCGAGCGGAAGGCCGGCGGCGAGCGAGATGACGCCCGAGGCAAGCGTCATCAGGACGGTCTCCCAGACCGAGGCGAGGAAGAGATCAAACATCGTGCGGGACATGGCCAAGCCGTTCGACGAGCGCGCCGGAGGCGCGAAGAGTGGAGAGGGCGGCGTCGAGCGCCTGCGGCTCGCCGGCCTCCAGCGCGACGAAGAACGTCGCGACGGGCTGGTCGCCGATATGGTCGATCCCGCCCTGCAGCAGGCGGACCGACACCCCGGCGGCGGCCGCGAGATCGTCGAGGAGCGGGCGGCGGGCCGCCGCGCCCGTGGCGTCGATGCGCAGCACCGCGAGCTCTTCGGACTCCTCGGTCAATCGTGCTGTAATATGGGCGGGCAGGCCGGGGCGAAGGCCGCCGAGCAGGCTGCGGGTCGTGTCGGCCTCGGGCGCGGCGAAGACCTGCCAGACCGGACCTTCCTCGACGATCCGCCCGCGGTCGATCACGGCGACGCGGTCCCCGATGGCGCGCACGACCTCCATCTCGTGGGTGACGAGGAGGATGGTGAGGCCGAGCCGGGCGTTGATCTCCTTCAGAAGCGCCAGGATCGAGCGGGTCGTCTCGGGATCGAGCGCCGAGGTGGCCTCGTCGCAGAGCAGCAGCGCCGGGCGGGCCGCGAGCGCGCGTGCGATGCCGACGCGTTGCTTCTGGCCGCCCGACAGTTCGGACGGGTAGGCCCCGGCCTTGTCGGCGAGACCCACGAGGTCGAGGAGTTCGCCGGCCCGCCGGCGGCGCTCGGTGGCGCCGAGCCCCTCGATCTTCAGGGGCAGCGCGACGTTCTCCTCGACCGTCTTAGCCGAAAGCAGGTTGAAGTGCTGGAACACCATGCCGACGCGACGCCGCAGCGGCTGCAGCGCCCGCTCACCGAGCGCGGAGATGTCGGTACCCTCGATCTCGACCCGGCCGGCATCGGGCCGCTCCAGCCCGTTGAGGCAGCGGATCAGCGTCGACTTGCCGGCGCCGCTGCGCCCGATGATGCCGACAATCTCGCCGCGCCGCACCTCCAGCGAGATCCCGTCGAGCGCAGGCACGGTGCCGAAGCGCCGGGACACGCCGTCGAGCCGCACGATGACGTCGCGCGCCGCGCCGGGTGCGTCGGTCTGGAAGGAGGTCGGGGGCGCGAGTTGGTTCATGGACATCCGCAAGGGTTTTCGGCGGGATCGCTGACCGCCTCCGAACGACCGCGCAGGCGACCCGACATCGGCGGGCCGCCTGCACTGGACAAGGACGATGGGAAACGCCGGTGGCGTCAGTAGGCGGCGATGCCGGTGCCCTTGTAGACGCGGTCGAACTCGGCCTTCACGACCGGATTCTGATAGGCCTCGACCAGCGTCTTCACCCAGGGCTGGCTTTCGTCGCCGGCACGCACCGCGATGAAGTTGCGGTAGGGATTGTCCGCCACCGCCTCCTGCGCGATCCGGTCCTTGTCGGCCGTGAGGCCGCTCTTCAGCGCCCAGTCGGTGTTGACCACCGCCGCATCGAGATCGTCGACGGAGCGCCCGATAATGCCGGCATCGAGTTCCTTGATCTCGATCTGCCTGGGGTTCTCAGCGATGTCGGCCGGGGTCGCCAGAATGCCGGTGCCCGCCTTCAGCTTAATGAGGCCCTGCGCCTCCAGAAGCTTCAGCGCGCGGCCCTCGTTGGAGGGGTCGTTGGGCACGCCGACGACGGCGCCGTCTCCGAGCTCGGCGACGCTGCCGGCCTTGCGCGAATAGAGGCCGATCGGCCAGACGGCGGTGTAGCCGGCGGGCACGATCTTGTAGCCCTGCGTCTTCACCTGTGCGTCGAGATAGGGCTTGTGCTGAAAGGCGTTGGCGTCGATGTCACCGCGCTCCAGCGCCTCATTCGGCTGGGTGTAGTCGTTGAAGACGACGGTCTCGACGTCGAGGCCCGCCTTCGCCGCCTCGGCGGTGACGACCTTCCAGACATCCTCGTCCTCGCCGCTCATGATGCCGACCTTGACGCTCTTGTCCTCAGCGTGCGCCGCGACCGACAGACCCGCCACGGACGCCGTCGCCATCATCATCGCGAGGACCGCCCGTCGGCTGGCGGCAGGGGAGGTCGTGAAGATCCGGGTCATGTCGAGTGTCCTTACGGATTGAAGCAACGCTTAAGCCGGCGACGAGGAGATGCATTCGGCGCGAGCGTTCTCAGGATATCGTCTATCAAACTCATGGACAGATCGGCGGCGGCTTTGATGGCGACGTGGGTAGAAAATCTTATCTGTGAATGCGCGCAGAGGGGAGCGATTATCCTGCCGACGATACCATCGGGCGTCCCGCGCGCATTCCCATTCCACGGCTGCGGCCGAGCCGCGCGGTCGATGCGGTCGGGCGAAGCGCGCGGAGTCCGCGAGAGCCTCGGCCGCCATCGCAGGCCGCACGATCCCGTCCGCTGGAAACACCAAGTGGTCGGGCACTATCATCCGACGGGCGAAACGCCCGCCGCGCTGCGGCGCGATTGGAAGGACTTGGCATGAGGCAGCCCCGTGAAATCCTCCTCAACGCCTTCACGATGAACTGCGTCGGCCACATCAATCACGGTCTCTGGACGCATCCGCGCGACCGCTCGCACGACTACACCCGCCTCGATCACTGGACGCAGCTCGCCACCACCCTCGAGGCCGGGCTGTTCGATGCCGTGTTCATCGCCGACATCGTCGGCGTCTACGACGTCTATGGTGGCGCCATCGACCTGACGGCGCGCGAGAGCATCCAGCTTCCGGTGAACGACCCGACGCTGCTCGTGCCGGCCATGGCGGCGGTGACGCGCCATCTCGGCTTCGGCGTCACCGTCAACACGGCGGTGGAGCATCCCTATACGTTCGCGCGCCGCGTCTCGACGCTCGACCACCTGACGGATGGCCGGATCGGCTGGAACATCGTCACCGGCTATCTCGACAGCGCCGCGCGCGCCGTCGGCAAGTCGGCGATGGCCGAGCACGATGCGCGATACGACCGCGCCGACGACTATCTCGCCCTCCTCTACAAGCTCTGGGAGACGAGCTGGGACGACGATGCCGTGCGCCGCGACCGCGACGCGCGGGTCTATGCCGACCCCGCCGGGATCCACGAGATCCATCATGACGGCCCGTTCTACCAGTCCCGCGGATACCATCTCAGCGAACCGTCGCCGCAACGAACGCCCGTTCTCTTCCAGGCGGGCACCTCGGGGCGCGGCCAGCGTTTCGCGGCGGACCATGCCGAATGCGTCTTCATCTCGGCTGGCGACACGGACACCGCCCGCAAGGTGTCGCGCCAGCTGCGCGAGGCGGTGGTGGCGGCCGGGCGACGTCCCGACGACATCCGCATCCTCGTCGGCATCAGCGTCGTGACCGGCGAGACCGACGTGCTGGCGGAAGCGAGACTCGAGGAGTATGTGCGCCATGCGAACCCGGAAGCGGGGCTCGCGCATTTCGCCGCCGGCAGCGGCATCGATTTTTCCGCCTACGGGCTCGACGACGAGATCGCCTACGGGCCGACCAACGCCATCCAGTCGACCACCGCGCTCGCCCGCCAGCGGGGGCTGACGAAGCGCCAGCTTCTGGCACAGCTGGCGCTCGGCGGGCGCTACCCGCTCATCGTCGGCAGCGGCGACACGGTGGCGGCCGAACTGGGCCGCTGGCAGGCCGAGGGCGAGATCGACGGCTTCAACCTGACGCGCACGGTGGTGCCGGAGTGCTGGGAGGATTTCGTGCGGCTGGTGGTGCCCGCCCTCCAGAAGCGCGGCCTCTACAAGACCGCCTATGGCGAGCGCACCCTGCGCCATCGGCTTTTCGGTGAAGGCGACCGGCTGTCGCCGCGCCATGCCGGCTCGAAGCGACGCGCGCATTTTGGCCTCGGTGCCGCGAAGTAGCTTGCGCAACTCGCACGGTCAGCCTGGCGGGCGAGGGCATCCCGCCCGGTATCGAGCCTTGAAACGTTCTGGAAGGATCGGGACGGCTCGAGATCGCGTTGCCGTTGTTCGAGCGTTTGACCGCCGTACTCGGTACGACGCGCCCCCCGCCGTGAAGAGGTTGGAGGTGGCTGGGGGCTCAGGACCCCAGCATCTCCCGGACCAGCGGCATCACCTTCGTCCCGTAGAGCTCGATGCAGCGCATCAGCTTGTCGTGGGGCAGCGGTCCCGCGCTGTATTTCAGGTCGAAGCGGGAGAGATCCAGCGCCTTGGCGGTGGCGGCGATCTTGCGGGCGACGGTCTCGGGCGAGCCGACATAGAGCGAGCCGTGGTCGGCCTCGCTCTCGAACTCGTCGCGGCCCATCGCTGGCCAGCCGCGCTCGGCGCCGATCCGGTCGCGCATCCGCTTGTAGTCCGGCCAGAGTTCGGCGCGGGCCGCCTCGTCGGTGTCGGCGACGTAGCCCGGCGAATGGACGCCGATCGGCTGCAGCGGCCGGCCGAGCTGGGCGAAGGCGCGCTTGTAGAGATCGACATAGGGTCGGAACCGGGACGGGTCGCCACCGATGATCGCGAGCATCATCGGCAGATCGTAGCGCGCCGCGCGCACCACCGATTCCGGGCTGCCGCCGACCCCGATCCAGGTCTTCAGTCGTCCGGTCTCGATTGGCGGGAACACGCGCTGGTCGCGCAGCGGCGGCCGGGTCGTGCCCTGCCACGTCACGGCACCGCCGGCCAGTAGCGCCGAAAAGAGGTCCAGCTTGTCCTCGAAGAGCGCTTCGTACTGGCCGAGATCGAAGCCGAAGAGCGGAAAGGACTCGGTAAAGGACCCCCGTCCGAGGATCACCTCCGCCCGGCCGTTCGAGACGGCATCGAGCGTCGCGAAGCGCTGGAAGACGCGGATCGGATCGTCGGAGCTCAACACCGTCACCGCCGATCCGAGCCGGATCCGCGTCGTGCGGGCGGCGATCGCCGCCAGCAGCACCTCGGGCGACGACACCGCGAAATCCTCGCGATGGTGCTCGCCGATGCCGATGAAGTCGACGCCGAGTTCATCGGCCAACACCGCCTCGGCGACGACGTTGCGCAAGACCTCGGCGTGCGGAAGGAGCGCGCCGTCCAAGCCGGAGGTCACGTCGCCGAACGTGTCGAGCCCGAGTTCGATCGTGTTGGCCATCAGAAAGCTCCCCTGGGCTCAGGCCCCCGCGACGATGCGCGGCGTCCGGCGTGGGCCTCAGCCGACGGCGGGCCCGCGCCGGACATAGCCCGCGCTGACCGTCGTCGCCAGCCTGTGCTCGAGGTCGATCTGCCGAAGCGCCATCGCGCGCAGCGCACCCCGCAGGTCTCCGCCCGCCTCGAGGATCGCGCGGTCGAGCGCGCCTTCGATGTCGTCCTGCCCGATCCTGATCCGCGCCGCTTCGCCCATGTCATCCTCCGATTCGCAGGATCATCATGCCCGTAAGCGGCGCCTGCGGCAGCGGGCCGATGACCCGATCCACAGATTCGCTCGCCGACGAGCCCGTGACGGCCGATCGTTCGATGAGCGACCCGACAGGCCGGATCGGCGGCTCCAGCGGCGGCACCGGGCGGTCTGCCTCGCGAGGCGTTTTCGAAGTCAGGCTCCCTGCCGCACACGCGGCCCCGCCAGAGCCCGGAAGGCTTCGTCGGCGGCGCGCACGCCGCTGTCGTGGGCGCCGTGGGCGGTCGAGAAGTCGGATCGGCTCGTCGCCTCGCCGGCGAAGAAGACGCGATCCTCGAACGCTCGGGCGAGATCGGCGCGGGCGCGGGCGTGGCCGGGGAGGGCACAGCTGTAGGCGCCGCCGATCGTCGCCATCCCGCTCCAGTGGGTGGCCGCGAGCGGCCGCAGGCAGCGGTTCACCTGCGAGCCGAAGAGCCGGACGAGTTCACCGAGCGCCATGTCGAAGCCGGCCTTCGGGCCCTCGTCTAGAACGCGCGCACCGTCCCCGCCGAGGAAGCACTCGATGACGGGCGCTCCGAGCGGGCGGATGAAGTAGCTCCCGGTCGTCCGGCTCCGCGGATCGCCGACCACATGCGTCTCGTCCTCGAAGGGCGCGTCGCCGACGATTTCGAGAAACACCTTCTCGTTGCGCCCGAGCGGCAGCAGGGCCGCAGCATCGCGCCAGGGATCGAGCGCGGCGGGCATCGCGATGGTGTTGCCGGCGAGGATATCGGTCGAGACCGTGAGGATGACCGTGCGGGCGCGGATCGTTCCGGCATCGGTGACGACCCTCACGCCCTCGCGCTCGATGTCGAGACGCCGGACTGCGGTTCCCGTGCGCACGCTCAGCAACGGCGGCAGGCTGGCAGCGACGAGCGTGCCGTAGCCGGCGACGACCCGCCAGTTCTCGTCCGTCGCCGCATCGTCGTAGGCGACGTAGTCCTCGACCGAGATCCGCTCGGGGCTGAAGCCGCTGATGAAACCGGCGCGGGCCTCGATGAAGGCGTTCCACTCGCCGCCCGCCTCCATCGCGTCGCTCGCCCGGTCACTGGCGGGCGGGTCATCGGCGAGCCGCTCGTACCAGCGCGCGATAGCCGCCGTCGCCGCGTCCCGCTCAGCGGGCGGAAATCCGAGATCGCGATATTGCCGGCCCCAGGCGGGGGCGCGGCGATCGAGCGCGTAGCCCGCCTCCTCGGCGATCTTGGTCCAGGCGTTCCGGCCGGCGGAGTGCAGCCAGCCGCAGCCGAGATCGAGCGCGTGGCCGTGCAGCCGCAGGGTCTCGGCCCGGCCGCCGATGCGGTCCATGGCCTCCAGCAGGAGCGGGGACGCGCCGAGGGTGGACAGGCGCCGCGCCGCGCCGATGCCGGCGGCCCCGCCCCCGATGATGAGGAAGTCGACGTCATGGGTCATGCGAAGGGCGGTCTTTCAAGTTCGTGTCGCGGTGGCGAGGTCGGCAAGGTCGAGTTCTTCTTCCACGAGGTGAAACGCGTCGTCGCCGATCGTGCCGTCCCGCCGAAGGTCGAGAAGGCGCGCGCGGCGCGCGGCCAGCGCCTTCGCCCGCAGTGCCTTTTCCGGCGGGGTCGGACGCCCGTCGCCCTCGGTCGCCTCCTGCGCCACCCGCCGCTCGAACGCCAGCTCTTCGCGAAGGACCGCGCCGCCCGCGGTGGCGTCGTCTTTGACCGCCGTGAACCCGGCCTCCGCCGTCGCGATGCGCGCCTGCCGAATCTCGCGCGCCACCGGATCGACCTCCTCGAGATGCAGTGCCATCACCAGCGGGCGCAGCGTCAGGCCCTGGATCACGAGCGTGCCGAGGGTCACGGTGAAGGCGCAGAAGAGCAGCATGCCCCGCTCCGGGAAGTCGGCGGGCAAAGCGAGGGCGGTGGCGATCGTCACGATGCCGCGCGTTCCGGCCAGCCGACGATGAGGCCCGTCCGCCAGTCCGGCAGCGAGTTTCCATCGACGCGCCGCGCCTCGCTTCGCATGATCTGCCGCCGGCTCCAGAAGGCGGCCGCCAGCGTCCACACGAGGCGGATGCCGATCACCGTGGCGAGGACCGCCGCGCCGATGATCGTCCAGCGCCCGATCTCGTTCGCGGGGGCGGCGGCAATCACCGGCCCGAGTTCCAGGCCGATGAGGAGGAAGGCGAGGATGTTGAGGACCACCACGGCGGTCTCCCAGACCGCGAAGGAGGGGATGCGCAGCCGTGCGGTCTGGTAGGCGGATGGCATGCGCGCCAGCGTCATGGCGTAGATCACGATCGTCAGGATCGGCGACATGCCGAGCCGCTCGGACGCCACCCAGACACCGAAGGTCGAGACGAACTGGAAGATGATCGAGGAGGGTACGTCCTCGATCCGGCGCGTGACGGACCCGACGGCGAAGGCGAGCGCGAGGCCGGCAACGACGCTGCCGACGAGCGAAAGCAGGAAGGCGGGTGCGATGACCTCGGCGCCGATGCCGCCGCCGGACGCCACGGCCGCCAGCGCCAGCCGGTAGATCAGAAGGGTCGAGGCATCGTTGAGCAGCGCCTCGTTGCGCAGGATCACGGCGACGCGGTGCGGCAGCTTCACGTCGCGCAGCACCGTCGTCGCGGCGACGGCGTCCGGCGGTGCCACGATCGCGCCGATGGCGATGGCGGCCGCCCAGGGGATGGTCGGAACCAGAAGATGCACGACGAGAGCCACCGCGGCGGTCGTCAAGCCGACGGCGATCAGCGCGAGGCTGAGCACGGCGCCCCAGTTGCGCTGGAGGTCGCGCAGCGACGTGTCGTAGGCGGCGTCCAGCAGCACCGGCGCCACGAAGAGGGCCAGCACGAGGGACGGCTCCAGATGGAACTCGACGTCGAACGGGGCCACCGCGATGCCGACCCCGACCAGCGCCAGGAGCACGGGGTAGGGCAGGTGCCATCGCCGCGCCAGCCCGAGCATGAGCACGCCGACCGCCAGCATGGCGAGAATGGTCTCGAAGACGATCATCAGGGGCTCGCTCGGTGAGGACGCAACGCCACAAGTAGAACCGCCGGCCGCATCGACCATCGATCGGCGTCGCTTGACCTGTGCGATGCGGCCTCGCCTCCGCGAACCGTCACGTCCCGGTCAGACGGGATGGATCTCGAAGGCCGTCCGGATCGCGCGGGACACGGCGACGGGAAGCATCGTCATGTGGGTTTCGCCGGCATAGGTCTCGTAGAGGACGCGCGTGCGGGGCAGCGCCGAGAGGCGTGCGGCCATCTCCCGTGAGAATTCGAGCGTGCGGGCCTGGCTGGCATGGTCGAGGCGCTTCTGCGTATCCTCGCGCCCGTACTGGAAGGGGGCGAGCGTCGCCCCTTCGTACTCGCCGGCCGACAGGTGAATCACGACGTCGGCGTCTCGATCGCGCGCCGCGAAACGCGCTTCGCTTTCCGCGAGCACCCCGTCCTCCCAATAGATCGTCGGGCTGGCGGCGACGTAGCGCGAGAAGGACGTGCTGCCGGAGAACAGGGCGTAGAGCGCGAACAGGCCGCCGAAGGAGTGGCCGAACAGGGTCCGCCGAGCCGGATCGATCGGCGCGAGGCTGTCGAGGACCGCCAGCACCTCTCCCTCGATCCGATCGAGGAACGGGCGTGCGCCGCCGGTCAGGACGGGCGGGCCGCCTTCGACGAACGGCGGATAGGTCCGGCCGGGCGGCGGCGACAGATCGAAGGATCGGCGTAAGGGATCATAGGCCTCGTCCGTGGGATAGCCGATCGCGGCGATGACGCCCGGCTCGACATTGGTTCCCTTGGGATAGCTGGCCTGGGCGCGCAGCGCGTCGATCGCGGTCGCGATCATCGCATTGCCGTCGGTCATCACGAGGAGCGGCCATCCCGCCGCCGGCGGCTCGCCCGGCGGCACGTGGACGAAGAGCCGCCAGAGGCCGGTCTCCGTCGTCCCGATATCGAACGTTCGCGTCTGCGGCAGGATGGCCGGCAGGCCCTCGATCGCGGAGGAGCCAGCCGTCACGCGTCTGTGACCTTTTGGCCGCAATTCGTAAGTTCCGCTTCGGTATCAAGCATGGCGACAGGCTTCGATCGTTCGCTCAAGAGACTGTTTCCTTGGGATATTCCGTCGTCGTCGAAGACCGGTGGTACGGCCGATCAGCCATGACTGAATTGTTGACTCATAGCATCATGTTTTTTTACACCGACGGGCAACCGGTCACAAGCCGCGCCCCTGAAGGATCCCATGATGTCCCCTGTCCGCCCCGTCTCCCGCGCTTTCGCCGTCGCTCTCCTGGGGTGCACGTGCCTGACGGTGATCGGTCCGGTGACGGCGAGCGCGCAGGATGCGATCGAGCTCGACACGGTGACGGTCGATGCCGGCGCATCGACGCCCGGCGAGGGCGAGGGCAGCGGCCTCGAGACCGACGGCTATGTTGCCAAGTCGGCCGATGTCGGCACCAAGACCGATACGCCGCTGAAGAAGGTGCCGCAGTCGATCTCGGTGGTCACGCGCCAGCAGCTCGAAGACCGGAACGTCCAGAGCCTGTCGGAGGCGCTGACCTACACGCCGGGTGTCCGCGTCGGCGCCTTCGGCTTCGACCCGCGCTTCGACAGCTTCTACATTCGCGGCTTCGACGTGGTCTACAACGGCGTCTACCGCGACGGATTGCGCGAACTCACCGGCAACTTCTCGATCTTCAAGACCGAGCCCTACGGGCTGCAGGGGATCAGCGTCCTGAAGGGGCCGAGCTCGGTTCTCTACGGCGGCGGCTCGCCCGGCGGCATCGTCAACCTAACGTCCAAGCGCCCGACCGACGCGCCGTTCCGCGAGATCGAGACGCAGATCGGCAACAACGGCCGGGTTCAGGCGCAGTTCGACGCCTCCGGTCCGCTGGCCGGCAACGACAACGTTCTCTATCGCATTACCGGGCTCGCGCGCGACGCCGACACCGATCTCGCCAGCGTGCCGGACGACCGGACCTTCATTGCCCCGGCGCTGACGCTGCGCTCCGACGACCGCAACACGCATCTGACGATTCTCGGCGAATATGCCGACATCACGACGGGCGGCAACGCGACCTATTTCAACCAGAACGGTCGGCCGTCGAACCTCGAATCCGGCGATCCCGCCTTCGGCGATTTCGACCAGCAGCAGGGCCGGGTCGGCTACGAGTTCGAGCATCGGTTCAACGACACGCTGACGATCCGCCAGAACCTGCGCTATGCCCATATCGACGCCGACGTGAAATACACCTCGATCGGCGCGCTCTCGGCCGACGGGCTGACGGCGAGCCGGTCCACCGGGCGCATCGTCGACGATCTCGACTCGATCGCCGTCGACAACCAGGCACAGGTGAGCTTCGACACCGGTCCGGTGGTTCACACGCTGCTCGGCGGGGTCGACTACAACCATGTCGACGTCAACGACAAGATCGGCCTCGGGGTCGCGCCGGACCTCAACCTCGTGACCCTGAACTACGGAGCGCAGGCGATCCCATCGCCGACGCTCGACTTCGTCGACACCACGACCCGGCAGAGCCAGACGGGCGTCTACCTGCAGGACCAGATCGAAGTCGACCGTGTCGTGCTGACGCTCGGCGGTCGCTACGACTGGCTGAGCCAGAAGGCGTTCAACCAGCTGAGCGTCAGCCCTTCGGAGCAGGACGACGAGAACTTCTCGGGGCGGGCCGGCCTGTCCTACCTCTTCGACAACGGCATCTCGCCGTATGTCAGCTATTCGACCTCGTTCGCGCCCGTGATCGGCAACAGTTTCACCGGCGCCGCCTTCGATCCCTCGGAGGGCAAGCAGGAGGAGGTTGGCGTCAAGTACGCGCCGAGCGACCTGAATCTGGCGGTTAATGCCGCCCTGTTCCGCATTCGGCAGACCAACGTGCTGGCAAGCGACCCGATCAACGCGAATTTCCAGATCCAGCGGGGCGAGGTGGAATCACGAGGCTTCGAGCTGGAAGCGACCACCAGCCTGCTCGCCGGGCTGAACCTGACGGCCGCCTACACCTATCTCGACATGGAGATCATCGAGGGCGACAATCTCGGCAAGGTGCCGTCCGGGATTCCCGCGAACCAGTTCTCGCTCTGGAGCGACTACACGGTGCAGAGCGGTGCGGCCGATGGCCTCGGCTTCGGCGCAGGCGTTCGCTACCTCGGCAAGAGCTGGGGCGACGACACCAACACGTTCCGGAACGACGCGCGCATCCTGATCGACGCGTCGCTGTCCTACGATCTCGGCAAGGCCAATCCCAAGTTCGAAGGCGTCAGCGCGCAGATCAACGCCAAGAACCTCTTCGACAAGCGCGCCGACAGCTGCCAGGCCGGCTACTGCTACCGCGACGAGGGCCGCAACGTCATCGGCTCGCTGCGCTACCGGTTCTGATCGATCGGGTCTGCGTGGGTTCATCGCGGGCCGCGCGTTCAACCGTCGCGACAAAGAGGGGCGGCGGCGCAGGGACACGCGATGGCGTGCGGATTTGTGCCGGTACCATGGAACGTCCTCGATCAGGGTGACTGCGATGGAGACGTCGCCGTCGCCTTGGCGCGTTCCGGGTTCCTTGCGACGATAGTGTGGTCGCCGCTAACGTTGCAGCTTCCGCGTCCGATGACAGCGCTGAGTTGTATCCGTCTACTGCGCAAGACCGTCACCGGTACTGAGCAGGCCCCGCTGCATCAAGTCTTCGGACTGCGTTACAGGACGGTTAGCCATAATGTAACTTTCGCACTCTATTTTCGACACCGATCCGGGCATCGCAGCAGCATTGCGCCTCATGGTGCCCCAGAGAGGTATGTCGATGCGCATGACCATGAAGCTGAAGCTGGGTGTAAGCTTCGGAACGATCCTGCTGATGACCGGCGCCGTCGGCTATTTCGGCATCCAGTCGCTGTCCGGCAGCAACGACATGCTGCGCAGTTTCGCGGATCGTCCGTTCGCGCAGGTCCAGGGCACCAACGACATCCAGACTTCGCTGGAAACCGTACGCCGCGACATCCTCGTCTCGTTCTTCACCGCCGACCCGGAGAAGCTGAAGGGAACCGTCGCGGAATACGACGAGAACTGGCGCTCGATGACGACCCGGCTGCAGGACGTGCTGCGCTCGATGCCGGTCGAGACGCGTGATGCGTTCAAGGATGTCGAGCCCATGATGGCCGAGCTGAAGGCCGTCTCGGACGAGACCTTCCGGCTGGGACAAAATGCCGACGCCTCTGCCGTCGAGACCGGCTTCGTCCAGTCCGAGCCGCCGATGCAGACGATGACGACGGGCCTGACGGCCCTGCGCAACGAGGTGTCGCCGACCGACATGCCGGCCCTTCAGGCCCGCGAGGCCATCCAGCAGATCGCGACCTCCGTCCTCGACGCGCGCATCCAGATGGCCAGGACGCTGGCCCTGACGGACGACGCCGAGATCGGCGTCGCCAGCCATCGCCTGAACGAACTGAACGGCCAGATCCAGGCGGGTCTGACCGACATCGGCCAGCGCGTTCCGGCTCTCGCAGACGAGGTGAAGGCTTTGGAAACCATCTGGGCGGCCGCCTTCAAGGTCATGCGGGCCAGCGCCGACGTCGGCGTGCAGAACTGGTTGGCCAAGGCTCAGGACATGGCGAACACCAAGCAGGGCCCGATGGCGCTCGCGGCGGCCAAGCGGATCGACGATTTGACGAACTCGGCCTCCCACACGGCCGACACCTTCCTGACCGACGCGCAAGGGCAATACGACGCCACGCGCCTGACGCTGCTGGCGCTCATCGTCGGCGCCGTCGTGCTCGGCGCGGCCGCCGCCAGCTGGATGGCGCTGTCGATCTCGCGCGGCCTCGGGCGTGCCGTGCGGCTGGCCGACGCGATCGGGGCGGGCGACGTTTCGCAGCAGGTGGCGGCGAAGGGCACCGACGAGGTCGGCGACCTCCTGCGCTCGATGAACACGATGAGCGCCAAGCTCTCGAGCGTTGCGTCGAGCGTCACGACATCGGCGGCGCAGGTCGCCGCGGGATCGACGCAATCGGCGGTGACGGCGAACCAGCTGTCGTCGGGCTCCACCGAGCAGGCGGCCGCCTCGGAGCAGGCTTCGGCGGCGGTCGAGGAGATGACGGCGAACGTTCGCCAGAACGCCGACAACGCCTCGACGACGGAGAAGATCGCGGCGCAGGCTTCGCAAAGCGCGGAGAAGACGGGCGTGGCCGTGGCCGCCTCGGTCGAGGCCATGCGGGTCATCGCCGAGAAGATCTCGGTGGTTCAGGAGATCGCTCGCCAGACGGACCTTCTGGCGCTGAACGCGGCGATCGAGGCGGCGCGCGCCGGCCAGCACGGCAAGGGGTTCGCGGTCGTGGCGTCCGAAGTGCGCAAGCTGGCCGAGCGGTCGGCGCAGGCCGCGCAGGAAATTGGAACCCTGTCGACGCAGACGCTGCTGACCTCGGAGGAGGCCGGCCAGATGCTGGCCGTGCTCGTGCCCGACATCCAGCGCACCGCCGAACTCGTGTCCGAAATTTCTGCGGCCTGCCGCGAGCAGTCGGTCGGCATCGACCAGATCAACCAGGCGATCCAGCAGCTCGATCAGGTGACGCAGGCCAATGCCGGCGCCGCCAACGAGATGTCGGCCACCGCCGGCCAGCTCTCGGCCGAAGCCGGTCGCCTCGAGGACAGCGTCGGATTTTTCCGCACCGCTCCCGCCGCCCTTGCGATCGGTAGCCCCGCGCCGTCGCGTCAGGACAGCGTCCGGTCGCTTCAGGCCAAGGTGCAGGCGTTCGGTACGACGCACCGGCCGCAGCCTTCGTCGGCGCGCCGCGCTCCCGCACCCGCCACCGACGGCGGGTTCGACATGGATCTCGGAGCGGAGGGCGCGTTCGAGAAGATGAGCGCCTGAGACCAGCAGCCTCCTCCACCGGGATTCGCAGGTCCGAGACGAAAGGGAGCACAGCGTGTGCTCCCTTTTTTATTTCGCCACTTGGATTCGCAGGGGACTGGTTCTGGTGCGGGTGTTCCGGAGCAGGATGGGGGTTGTCCACGGCCGAGGCCCACCCGGACCGATCGCCCCGATGGCATGATTGCCGAACACAGAACCGCCTGACGCACATATGCCGCGGCGCATGACGGCTGCCGCGAGACCGCGCAAAGGCCCCCCCCCGTGATTGCCGGCCATTGCGCGCGCAGGTTTCTTGCCGGCAACTCATAAGGGAAGAAAAGGTAATCGATTCACAGTCTCGCGCGAACCCTTAACCAGTCCCACTCTGAGCGCCTGCAGTATTAACCGCGGTGATACGGCTTGTTGGGATGGTGGACCACGTCTTCAAGAGGTGCGCCATGTCCATTCATCATAGGGACGACTTACAGTCTCGGCTTCTGATCCAGAGCGTCACCGAATACGCGATCTACATGCTGACGCCCGAAGGCTACGTCGCGAGCTGGAACCCCGGTGCGGAGCGCGCGAAGGGGTATCACGCCGACGAGATCATCGGGCAGCATATCGCCTGCTTCTACGACGAGGCCGACCGCAACGCCGGACGTCCCGAGCGCAACCTCGACGCCGCCCGGCTCGCAGGCCGATTCGAGGAGCAGGGATGGCGCCACCGGAAGGACGGCAGCCGCTTCTGGGCCAATGTCGTCATCGACGCCATCCGGGTGGACGGGGCGGTCGTCGGCTTCGCCAAGGTGACCCGCGACTGCACCGAGCAGCGCGAGCACGCACTGGCGCTCGCGGCGATGTCGGCCAATCTTCGCACGGTCCTGTCCTTCAGCCCGCACGGCACCTGCCTCCTCGATGCCGACCTGCGGATCGTCCTGTGCAACCCCGCCTTCGCCAAGATGCTGAAGGTCGATTCCGGGGCGGCCGAGGGCCAAGGCTTCGCCGATCTCCTGCGCGAGCCCTTCGAGGAGGCGCCGAAGCCGGCGGTGCTCGATCTGCTGCAGGCGCTTCGCCGGGACGCAGGCCGGGATGCCTCCCACGAGATCGACTGGAGCGGCCGGATCCTTCTCGTCGTCGCGCGCGCGGCGGAAAACGGCGGCATGGTCCTGTCGCTCGAGGACGTGACGGAGCTGCGGCGCAGCCAGAGCGCGGTGCTGCGGAAGGTCACGCACGACGCCCTGACCGATCTGCAGAACCGCGGCGCGCTGGAGGCCCGCCTCGGTGCCCGGTTCGCCGGCACCTCGGCCTTCGCCCCGTGCTGGCTTCTCTACATCGATCTCGATCGTCTGAAGGCCGTGAACGACACGCATGGTCATCTCGCGGGGGACGCCATCCTGAAGGAAACGGCCTGCCGGCTGTCGAAGGGGCTGCGGGGCGGCGACTGCGCCTACCGCGTGAGCGGCGACGAGTTCATCGTGCTCATCGAGGGAGCACCGGCCCCCGACGCCGTGGCGGGGATCGCCAGGCGGCTCCACGCCACGCTCGCCGAGCCGTTGGAGTTCGAGGGGCGCACCCTCGCCATGGGCTGCAGCATCGGCATCGCCGACTCCCGGGCCGAGGACGCTGCGCCCTCGAATGTCGTCGATCGCGCCGACATCGCCCTCTATCAGGCCAAGCACGACGGGCGCGGCTGCATCCGGTTCCACGACGAGGAGATGGCCCGCTCGGCCCGGAAGCGCCGGACCTTGGAGATGCAGCTGCGCCGGGCGATGACCGAGCGGGAGTTCTCGCTCTTCTACCAGCCGGTCACCGCCGCAGACGGCGCCGGCATCGAAGGGTTCGAGGCGCTGATCCGCTGGACGCAGCCCGGTGGCGCGATGGTCTCGCCCGGCGACTTCATCCCGCTGGCCGAGGAGCTTGGGCTCATGGCCGAGATCGGCGGCTGGGTCTTCGAGACGGCCTGCCTGGAAGCGGCCACCTGGCCCTCGCACCTGACCCTCGCCGTCAACGTCTCGGCCACGCAAATGCAGGATCCCCATCTGATGGAGCGGGTCCGGATCGCGCTCGACAAGAGCGGGCTCGACCCGCGCCGCCTGGAAGTCGAGATAACCGAGACCGCGATGATCACCGACCACGCGCAGACGCTGTCGATCCTGACGGAACTGCGGGCGATGGGCATCCTCGTCGCCATCGACGATTTCGGCACCGGCTACTCGTCGCTGAGCTTCCTGCAGACGCTGCCCTTCACCCGCATCAAGATCGACCGCAGCTTCGTCCAGGACATCGCAAGCAACAGCCAGTCGATGGCGATCGTGCGCGGCGTCATGCGCATCAGCCGCGATCTCGGCCTCCAGGTGACGGCCGAGGGCGTCGAGACTCAGGAACAGCGCGACATCCTCCTGCGCGAGTCCTGCCAGAATCTGCAAGGCTATCTCATCGCGCGGCCGATGCCCGTCTCGGACATCAAGGCCTTCCTGTCGAGAACGCAAGGCCCCGCCGAAGCCCAGGTCCGCGCCGCCTGAACGACGACGCCCGACCCGCGATGGTGCAGCAAAGGCGGCCTACGATTCGATGTGAACGCCGCGAGGCGCCTTTGCGGGGTCCCCGAGCAGGATCCCGTTCGCATCGAACATGGAGACGGTACGACACCATGCATATGGGTCGGCGTCGCGTAGGAGACCTCAGGGCTATCGAAGGCCTGTTGAACGTCGAGGACCCAGCGACCGGACTGGCAATCGGCGTCATGTTCGGTCGGGGTGAGCGGTGGCGACCATCGTTGCCGAACGGGGAGCCGTCACACGGTCTTGAGAGGGCGGCGAACGCCGGCGGGCATGCAAAGCCCCGGTTTTGGACGCCGGCTGCCGGCACCGAAATGCCTCTGCGGCGGATCTGACGCGCTCAGGCCGGAGCGGCAGCGGGAGGCGCAGGCCAGCCCTTCATCGTGAGTTCGACCACGTTCTTCAGGTCGTCCGGGCTGGCGCCGCCCGTCGCCTGCACGGCCATGCCGTTGGCCACGGCCATGACGTAGCGGGCAAGGCACTCGGGGTTGGCGTCGGCGGGGAGGTCGCCGGCGGCCTGCCATTCCTCGAGACGGTCGCGGAGGCGGGCCTCGCCCTGCGCGCGGCGTGCGGTCAGTTCCTGGCGGATGGCGTCGCTCGCCTCGCTGCAGACGAGCGCGCCCTGCACCATGAGACAGCCGCGCGGGGCGTCGTCGCCGCTGCCGGCACCGGCGAAGCTCAGGAGAAGGCGCTCGACCGCGCGGCGCGAGGTCGGCTCGTTGAGGACGTCGCAGGACGGATCGGTCCGCATTGCGCCATAGCGATCCAGCACCTTGCGGAACAGCTCCTCCTTGTTGCCGAACGCCGCGTAGAGGCTCGGGCGCGTGACACCCATCGCCTCCGTCAGGTCGCTCAGCGACGTGCCCTCGTAGCCATGACGCCAGAACACGTCGAGCGCCTGATCGAGGGCCCTGTCGACGTCGAACTCCCTTGGGCGACCCATCGCCATGGCTTGGAAACTCCTTCTTCAAACGCGGCAAAGGCCGCTTCGCTTATTCTGTACCTGTCGGTAAAATAATCCGTTGACAGGCGGAAACCAAGCCCCTATCTCGTTCATTACCGATTGGTATGGAAGTCCAGGCCGCCCGGCGCCGAGATCGACCTTCGATTAAGACCGCAGCGAGCCAAGGGTTCCCGGATCCGATCGCCGGCGTGCCGCCCTCAGCTTCCGGCGACGCGCCACCTCGAACCGCTCGCTTGCCGCGAGCTTATGGAGACGCCCGCCGACAACCGGCGTCTCTTGCCTCCAGCCCATCGAGGACCGCGTCGCGGCCCACCCTTCGACCGACTGCCGGTCGCAGGATCCCTTCCGCTCGACCTGATGCCAAAGGATGCCTCTCATGATCCGCTACCTGCTCATCGCCACGACGCTGACGGCGACGCTCACCGCTCTGATCTCCGCACCGGCCGCAACGGCTGCCGGCCTCATTCCCGGCTCCGACACCGGAACGCGCCAGGCGCAGACGGTCGAGGACTTCGCCGTCGGCAGCGGCCGCTTCGGTGACACCGCACAGGACCCGAGCCGGACCTACGGCTATCCCGCCACCGACCGCGCCGCCCCCCGCGCGACCAGCTCGAAGGCTCCGGCCGACGCTGCCACGACCGGCATCGTCCGGGGCTCCGAGCGCGACGCTCCGACACCCGCGCCGGCCCGAGGCCGCCTCGTTCCCGGCTCCGACAGCTTCTGACGACGCCGATCGCGGCCCGCGAAAGGCCTCCCACGTGGGCCGCGATCCCTCTCGTTTTCGACGACCTGCCCGACACCCTCATCTCAGCCGCCAGGAGACGAGCATGCCGAACCCACCCGCCTTCGCCGCGTCCTCCCACCGGGCGGCAAGTGCTCCTCCCGCCTTCTGGCGCCGCGCTACGCAGGCCCTGATCCGGCTCGACCGACACCTGATCGGTCTCGGCGATCGCGCCGCCGTCCATGAGCCTGCCGAAAGGCCGGCCCGCCGACCGGCGGCGCCTGCCACGCTGCCGCACGCCAACCCCGAGCCCTCCGTGACCGTCAGCGCCCTGCTTCTCTGAGCGGCTTCGCCCCCATCTTTCGCGTCGGCCTTCGATCGTTCGGCTCCGCCGACGCCTGCGCTCTCCCGAGGTTTTCCATGTCCAAGACACAGACTTCGATCAAATGGGCCTTCGCCTCCGTGGCGCTCGTCTCGACGGTTCTCGGCGGCCCGCTCGTCTGGCCCGTGGCCGGCGATGCCGCGCGTGCCGACAAGCCGACGGCCGCCGCGCCGCCCAGCGCCACGCCCGCCTCCGTCGCGCGTGTCGAGGCCCGTTCCGTCGCCACCTGGACGAAGTTCTCCGGCCGGCTCGAAGCCGTCGGGCGCGTCGACTTGCGCTCGCGCGTCGCCGGCGCCGTCGAGGCCACGCATTTCCGCGAGGGGTCGCTTATTGCCAAGGGCGATCTCCTCGTCACCATCGACCCCGCGCCCTTCGAGGCCGCGCTGGCGCGGGCACAGGCCGCCGTCGAGAGCGCCAAGGCCCGGCTCGCCTTCGCCGCCGGCGAAGAGGAGAGGGGGCTCGCCTTGCGCGACAGCCGCACGCTCGCCGCCAGTGAGTACGCCCGCCGCGTCCAGGCCGGCCTCGAGGCCACCGCCGATCTCGCCTCGGCGAAAGCGGCGCTGCGCACCGCCGAACTCGATCTCTCCTATACGCAGATCCAGGCGCCGATCGCCGGGCGCATCGGGCGCATCGAGGTCGATGTCGGCAATCTCGTCACCGCCGGCGCCGGCTCGCCGGTGCTTGCCTCGCTCGTCTCCGTCGATCCGATCTATGCCAGCTTCGACGCCGACGAGGCCGCGATCAGCCGCGCCATCGCCGCGCTTCCCGAAGGTTCGCGCGACCATGCCGACCGCATTCCCGTCGAGATGGACCGCGCCGACGGCGGCGTGGCCGTGGGCCGGATCCAGCTGATCGATCCCACCGTCGATCCGGTGAACGGCACGGTGCGCGTGCGCGCCAGCTTTCCCAATCCCGGCGGCAAGCTGATGCCCGGCCAGTTCGCCCGCCTTCGGCTCGGCGAGCCGCAGCCCGGCCCCGCCTTGCTCGTTTCCGAACGCGCCGTCGGCACCGACCAGGACCGCAAGTTCGTGCTCGTGGTCGATCGCGACGACAAGGCCGAGTACCGCAACGTCACGCTCGGCGCCCCCGCCGAGGGTCTTCGCATCGTCACCGCCGGCCTTCGCGCCGACGAGCGCATCGTCGTCAACGGTCTCCAGCGCATCCGGCCGGGGTCGCTCATCGCGCCCCAGATGGTGGGCATGGACGGGGCGACCGACGCCAACCTGCAAGCCGCCGCCGCAGAGCCCAAGCAGCCGTAACCCGATACCGTCGTCCCGAAGGGACCTGTCGTCATGAGCTTCTCCCGCTTCTTCATCGACCGCCCGGTCTTCGCCGGCGTCCTTTCCGTGCTGATCTTCCTCGGCGGTCTGCTGGCGATCTTCGCCCTGCCGATCAGCGAGTATCCGGACGTGGTGCCGCCCTCGGTCGTGGTGCGCGCCAACTATCCCGGCGCCAATCCGGCGGTGATCGCCGAGACGGTGGCGACGCCGCTGGAGGAGGCGATCAACGGCGTCGAGGGCATGCTCTACATGTCCAGCCAGGCGACGACGGACGGGCTGATGACGCTCACCGTCACCTTCCGGCTCGGCACCGATCCCGATCAGGCGCAGCAGCTCGTGCAGAACCGCGTGAGCCAAGCCGAGCCGCGCCTGCCCGAGGAGGTGCGCCGCCTCGGCGTGTCCACCATCAAGTCCTCGCCCGACCTGATGCTGGTGGTGCACCTCACCTCGCCGAACGGGCGCTACGACCTGACCTACCTGCGCAACTATGCGCTTCTCAACGTGCGCGACCGGCTGGCCCGGATCGACGGCATGGGGCAGGTGCAGCTCTTCGGCGCCGGCGACTATTCGATGCGCGTCTGGCTCGACCCCGAGAAGACCGCCGAGCACGGCCTGTCGGCCGGCGACGTCGTGGCTGCCATCCGCGAGCAGAACGTGCAGGCTGCCGCCGGCGTCGTCGGCGCCTCGCCGAGCCTGCCCGGCATCGACTTCCAGCTCTCCGTCAACGCGCAGGGGCGCCTGAAGAGCACGGAGGAATTTGCCGACATCATCGTCAAGACCGACGCGGCCACCGGCGCGATCACCCGCATCCGCGATATCGGCCGGGTGGAGCTGGGCGCCGCCGAATACGCGCTGCGCTCTCTCCTGAACAACGAGCCGGCCGTCGCCATCCCGGTCTTCCAGGCACCCGGCTCCAACGCGATCGCCATCGCCGACGAGGTCCGCGCCACCATGGCCGAGATCAAGCGGACGATGCCGGACGGCGTCGACTACACGATCGTCTACGATACCACGCAGTTCGTGCGCGCCTCGATCGACGCCGTGGTTCACACGCTGCTGGAGGCCGTGCTCCTGGTGATTGTCGTCGTCATCCTCTTCCTGCAGACCTGGCGCGCCTCGATCATCCCGCTCCTTTCGGTGCCCGTCTCAATCGTCGGCACGTTTGCGGTGATGCATCTCCTCGGCTTCTCGATCAACGCGCTCAGCCTGTTCGGGCTGGTGCTCGCCATCGGCATCGTCGTCGACGACGCGATCGTGGTGGTCGAAAACGTCGAGCGCAACATCGAGAACGGGCTGGCGCCGCGCGAGGCGACCTATCAGGCGATGCGCGAAGTCTCCGGACCGATCGTCGCCATCGCGCTCGTGCTCGTCGCGGTCTTCGTGCCGCTCGCTTTCATTTCCGGCCTGACGGGGCAGTTCTTCCGCCAGTTCGCGCTGACGCTGGCGATCTCCACCGTGATCTCGGCCTTCAACTCGCTGACGCTGTCGCCCGCTCTCGCGGCCCTGCTGCTGCGCGGCCACGACGCGCCGAAGGACCGGCTGACGCGGATGATGGACTTTGCCTTCGGCTGGTTCTTTCGCGGCTTCAACCGGGTCTTCCGGGCGGGAACGCGCGCCTACGGCAACGGGGTCGCGGGCGTCATCTCCCGCAAGACCGTGACGATGGCGCTCTATCTCGTGCTCGTCGGCCTCACCGTGGTTCTCTTCCGCACCGTTCCCGGCGGCTTCGTGCCGGCGCAGGACAAGCAGTATCTCGTGGGCTTCGCGCAGCTGCCCGACGGCGCCTCGCTCGACCGCACGGAAGAGGTCGTGCGCCGCATGACCGACATCGCCCTGAAGGTGCCCGGCGTCGAAAGCACGATCGCCTTCCCCGGCCTGTCGATCAACGGCTTCACCAACTCCTCCAATGCCGGCGTCGTCTTCCTGACGCTGGCGCCGTTCGAGGACAGGCAGACGCCGGATCTGGCGGCCGGCGCCATCGCGGGCCGCCTCAACGGGGAGTTCGCGGGGGTGCAGGACGCGTTCACGGCGATCTTCCCGCCGCCGCCGGTGCAGGGGCTCGGCACGATCGGTGGCTTCAAGCTGCAGATCGAGGACCGGGCGGGCCAGGGCTACCGGCCGCTCGACGAGGCGGTCAAGGGCTTCCTCGCGGCAGCAAGGAGCGCGCCCGAACTGACCGGCCTCTTCTCGGGCTACCAGATCGACGTGCCGCAGCTCTTCGCCGATGTCGACCGCGCGCGCGCGCGCCAGCTCGACGTGCCCATCACCGCCATCTTCGACACGCTGCAGATCTATCTCGGCTCGCTCTACGTCAACGACTTCAACGAGTTCGGCCGGACCTACTCGGTGCGGGTGCAGGCCGACGCCTCCTTCCGTGCGCGGGCCGAGGATATCGGCGCCCTGAAGGTGCGCTCAAGCTCGGGGGCGATGATCCCGCTCTCGGCGCTGCTCGAGGTCGACACCGTGGCCGGCCCCGAGCGCGCGCTGCGCTACAACGGCTTCCTCGCCGCCGACGTCAACGGCAACGCCGCGCCGGGCTTTTCGTCCGGCCAGGCGCGCGCCGCGGTGGAGCGGATCGCGGCCGAGACCCTGCCGCCCGGCTTCACCTTCGAGTGGACGGAGCTGACCTATCAGGAGATCATCGCCGGCAATTCCGGGCTGGTGATCTTCCCGCTGGCGATCCTTCTCGTCTTCCTCGTGCTGGCCGCCCAATACGAAAGCCTGACGCTGCCGATCGCCATCCTCCTCATCGTGCCGCTCGGGCTTCTGGCGGCCATGGCGGGGGTCTGGCTGACGGCGGGCGACAACAACGTCTTCACCCAGATCGGCCTCATCGTCCTCGTCGGACTGTCGGCGAAGAACGCCATCCTCATCGTCGAGTTCGCCCACGAACTGGAGATGGGCGGCCGCACGCCGCTGGAGGCGGCGATCGAAGCCAGCCGGCTGCGGCTGCGCCCGATCCTGATGACCTCGCTCGCCTTCGTCATGGGCGTGCTGCCGCTCGTCCTCTCGACGGGCGCGGGTGCCGAGATGCGCTCGGCGATGGGCGTCGCGGTGTTCTCGGGCATGATCGGAGTGACCCTGTTCGGCCTGTTCCTGACGCCGCTCTTCTACGTGCTCGTGCGGCGGATCGGTGGCAAGGGCCGGCCGGTCGAGGCCCCGGCGGTGCAGGCGGCGCCTGCCGCTCTCCAGCACCCTTGAGCCCCATCGGGGCTGGGCAAGGGCGGCGTCAGGCGTCGAACCCTTCCGCCGCCCGGCCGAAGGCGACGCGCGGCCTCGTCGCGCCCGCCGCGCGGTGGATCGTGCCGGCCGGGCGTTCCATGACGAGGCGCCCGGTCTTCCAGGAGGCCAGCGGCTGGGCGATCCCACGCACGGCATCGGCGGGGCCGGTCGCGTCGAGAAGCACGAGATCGGCGGGGCCGCCGACGCGAAGACCGTCGTCGCGTCCCATGAGCTTCGCCGCATCGCACGAGACCATGGCGAAGACGGCTTCCATCTCGTCGTCGCGGGCAAGCTGCGCGACGTTCGCGTAGAGATTGGCCATGCGGATGAGCGAGGCGTCGCCGAAGGGCGTGAACGGATTGAGGACGTTGTTCGTCGCGATCGTCGCGGTCACGCCCAGCCGCTTCATCAGATGGGCGGGCGCGACGCCGCGCGGGACGAGGCGGGTCCGGTCGCGTCCGGTGAGGAAGAGGTCGGTGGCCGGAAGCACGGTGAGCGCGATGCCGGCATCGGCCAGACGGCGGCCGACCGCTTCGGCCGCCTCCGGCGCCATTGCCGAGAGTTTCGTCGCATGGCCGACGGACACGCGCCCGCCATATCGCCGCCGCCCGGTCTCGGCGATGATCGCGGGCAGGGCTGAACCGTCCGGGTCCAGATCGAAATCGACGTGGAAGTCGGCGCCCGTGCCGAACCGCTCCGCGAGGTCGAAGATGCCGGCGACATGGGCGATCGGATCGGGATCGGTATAGGGGCAGCCGCCGACGAGATCGGCGCCGAGGCCGAGCGCCTGCGCCAGCATCGCCCCGGTCTCGGGTTCCTGCGTCAGTCCTTCCTGCGCGAAGGCGCAGATCTCGATGTCGATCGCATCGGCGGTGTCGGCCTTCAGGCGCAGGATCGCCTCCAGCGACCGCAGGCCGGCGCGCGGGTCGACCTCGACGAAGGTGCGCAGCGCGAGCGTGCCCTGCAGAATCGCCATGTCCACGACGCCTGCCGCACGGCGATACACGTCGTCCTGCGTAAACGCCGCCTTGGCCCGCGCGGTCTCGCGCACCGCCTCGCTCAGCGTTCCCTCGCAGACGGTGCAGCGATCGAGGATACAGGCCTTGTCGAGATGGATATGGACATCGACGAAGCCGGGAAAGACGAACCGGCCCTCGGCGTCGCGTTCGGGCGCCTCGCATCGAAGGCCGGGCTCCATCGCGGCGATGCGCCCTCCCGCCAAGCCGATATCGACGAGGCCCCCACCGGCCTCGATGCGCGCGTTTCGCAGGACGAAATCCATCACGGCTTCCTTCATATTTCGGGGAAGGCGAGGGCGCAGCCGTCGCTTCTCGGGTCGTGCGCGCCGCTGACGCCTCCGGCCTCGTCGATGGCGATGACGCCCGCCTGCCCGGCGAGCGGGCTGAGGGCGGGGATGGCGGCGACCTCGTGGCCGCGCCGCGCCAGCGCCCGGAACGTCTCCTCGCTCGCCGAGGCTTCCAGCTTCAGACTGTCGCGGGCATCGGAGAACGTTCGCCCGAGCAGGAAGCGCGGCGCGGCGAGCGCCGAGCGCGGGTCGAGCCCGTGGTCGATCAGCCGCGAGAGGAGCACCGCCAGCGTCTGCGGCTGGCCGTCGGCGCCCTGCGTTCCATAGACGAGCGCCGGCTTTCCCCCGCGCATCGCGAGGCCGGGATTGAGCGTGTAGAAGGGGCGCTTGCCCGGCTGGAGCCGGTTCGGGCCATCGGATCGATCGAACGCGGCGCCGCGGTTCTGCCAGAGGATGCCGGTGTCGCCGGCGACCACGCCGCTTCCCCAGTCGTAGTAGAGGCTCTGGAGCAGCGCGACGCTGCGCCCCTGGCCGTCCACGACCCCGATGAACGCCGTGTCGCCGCTGCGCACGACATGCGGCCAGGCAAGCGCCATCGCCGGATCGATCGACGCCGCCTTGCGGGCGAGACGCTCGGGATCGAGCATCTCGCGCAACGGGACATCGACGAAATCGGGATCGGCGATCGCGCCCCGATCGAGGAAGGCGCGTTTCACCGCCTCGACGCAGAGATGCAGGAAGTCCGGTCCGGCGGGATCGAGGCCCGACAACTGGAGGCGATCGAGAATTCCCATGATCGCCAGGGTCGTCGCGCCTTGCGTCGGGGGTGGTGGGGCCAGAAGCGTGAGGTCGCGGTAGCGGATCGACAGCGGCGAGGCCTCGCGGGTCCGGGTGGCGGCGAGATCGGCGGCGTCGATCGGCGACCCCGCGGCCGCCAGACCCGCCGCGATGGCAGCGGCGAGTTCCCCCTCGTAGAACGCGCGCGCACCTTGGTCTGCGATGGTGCGCAGGCTCGCGGCGAGACGCGGCTGGCGAAAGGGCAGGGCGTCGCCCCCCGGCTCGAAATGCGCGTCGAACTCCGTCCAGTCGGAACGCTCGGCAGCGCGAAAATCCAGCCAGAAGCGTTGTGAGCCGGACATCGCGAAGCCATCACCCGCCAACGCGATCGCATCATCGAGAAGCGCGCCGAGCCCTTCGCGACCGTTCCACCAGCGGCGGGAATAGGCGAGCGCGTGATCCCACGAATCCACGAGGCCGGCGGTGGTCAGGGCCGAGAGCGGGCCGCGCACCGGGATGGGGTCGGCATCGGGCAGTCGCCGCGCCGCCTGCCCGATGCCGAGGAACGAGGTCGTGCGGCCGGTGCGATCGCCGACCATCCAGACCGCGTCGCCGCCGAGGCCGCAGAAATGGGGATAGGTCACCGACAACGCGGCCCCGGCCGCCACGGCCGCTTCGATCGCGTTGCCGCCGCGCGCGAGGATCCGCAGGCCTGCCTCGCTCGCAAGCCGGTGCGGCGTCGTCACCATGGCGCGACCGGGTGCCGGCGCGATCGGAGCCGAGGTCGGATGAGGGGAGGCGGGGCGTTCGGAGGCCGTCATGCGGATCTCTCTTGCAGGGAGCGTGCCGTGTTGCAGGTCTTTGGCGGGGAGCAAGGCGATCGTGCCGATCCGCAACAGGGGCCGACCATCGCCCTATGACAAGTGTATGCGATCTCGTCCATCCGCGTATGCAATCGGGCCTGGAACAATGCTTTGAAGTCGCGTCCGTGGACCTGCTATGGCTGGACCGACCTCGTCCACCAACGGAAAGCCGCCCGTCGCCCATGGATGCCTCGAACCGCGCACTTGTCATCTGCCGCGCCATCCGCCGCGCCATTCTGGAACAGGCGCTGGCACCCGGCGACAAGCTGCCCGAGGACACGCTCGGCGAACGGTTCGGCGTCAGCCGCACCATCGCGCGTCATGCGCTCGGCCAGTTGGCGTCCGAAGGGCTCGTCGAGCTGCGGCGCAACCGCATCGCCCTCGTCGCCACGCCGTCCTTCGAGGAGGCGCGCGACGAGTTCGACATCCGGCGCGAGCTCGAGCGTCTCGTCGTGCGCGCCCTCTGCGGCACGCTGTCGCCGCAACAGGTGGCCGACCTCGAAGCCCATGTCGCGGAAGAGGAAAAGGCGCGCGGCGGGCCGCAGGCCAACTCGATCCGGCTGGCCACCGAATTCCACGTCAAGCTCGCCGAGATGACCGGCAAGCCGACCTTGACGCGCTACGTGCGCGAAATCGCCTATCGCTCCAGCCTGTCGCTGGCGACCTTCGGGCGTCCGCATTCGTCGGAATGCGCGGTGTCCGAGCACCGCGCCGTCATCGCCGCGCTGGCCGGGGGCGACGGCGATACGGCGGCAGCGCTCATGGCGGACCATCTCGACCAGGTCGCCTCCCGCGCCTTCCTGAAGATGCCGCAATCGCGCGGCGACCTCATGGACATCCTCGGCCCCTACGCGGACGCCGAGCGGCCCGTGCCGGTGGACCGGCGGACGCGGCGGCCCGCCGGCGGAGCGGCCTGAAGGCCGGGACCGCGCAGACGAGCGCTCCGCCGAGATTTTGCTTTGCAGATCGCAGATTCACACGTACACATTGCTTCACGAAGTGCATGCAATTCATCTGCATAATTGCTGAGCATCTGGTGCGCAAATCCTGTGCGGATGCTCCGGTCCCATCCCGTCGTCGAAGGAGCCCTCATGATCCGCAACATCATCGCCGCTCTCGCCATGGCCGCCGCCATCGCCAGCCCTGCTTCCGCCAAGACGCTGACCGTCGGCGCCAACATCGGCAACGTGCCCTGGGAGTTCCAGAACGAAGCCTCCGAAACCGTCGGCTTCGAGGTCGAGCTGGTGCGCGAAGTCGCCAAGCGCCTCGGCTACGACGAGGTCGCGTTCGAGAACATCCCGTTCAACGGCCTGTTCTCCGCGGTCCAGTCGGGCCGGATCGACGCGGCGGTCTCCTCGATCACCATTACCAAGAAGCGCCTGGAATCGGTCTCCTTCGCCCAGCCCTACTACGACAGCGACCAGTCGCTTTCCGTGCTCAAGGCCTCGGGCATCGAGGGGCTGAAGGGCCTCGACGGCAAGACGGTCGGCGTCGACACGGGCTCGACCGGCGACATCTGGGCGACCGAGCACCAGAAGGAATACGGCATCGCCGACATCCGCCGCTTCGAGGGTCTGTCGCCCGCGATGCTGGATCTCGCGGCCGGTCGCATCGACGGCTACATTTCCGACATTCCGGCCGTCGCCTACTACATCAAGGACAAGCCGCAATACGCCGTCGTCGAGCGCATCAAGACCGGCGAGCAGTATTCGATCATGTTCGCCAAGGATTCGCCGTTGGCCGCCGAGGCCACGAAGGCGATCGGCGAGCTGAAGGCGGACGGCTTCCTTTCCAAGCTGCATGAGACCTGGTTCGGCTCCGCGCCCGACGCCTCGACCTCGACGGCGACCAACGCCGAGATGCCGAAGCTCTGATCGGCGGTCTACCCTTCATCGGAGGCGCGACGCCTCCGATGATCCTCCGGCAAGCGACGGCAGCCCGATGGACATCGTCACCACCTTCTTCAACATCGACGTTCTCGTGCGCTACTTCCCCCTTCTGCTCGAAGGGCTGGGGCGCACGGTCCTGCTCGGCGCCCTGTCGATCGTCTTCGGCCTTGCCGGCGGCCTCTTCTTGGCACTCGTCCGGCTCTACGCGAAGACGCCGTTCCGGATCCTGGCGGTCGCCTATATCGACGTCTTCCGGGCATTGCCCGTGCTCGTCTGGCTGATCGTCGTCTATTACGCGCTGCCCTTCGTCGGCATCCGCTTCTCGCCCTTCTTCGCCGCCTGCTTCGCGCTCTCGACGGTGTCGAGCGCCTACACGGCCGAGATCTTCCGCGCCGGCATCGAGGCGATCCCGCGCGGCCAGTTCGAGGCGGCCAACGCGCTGGGGCTGCACGCCTACCGACGGATGCGACATGTGATCCTGCCGCAGGCGATCCGCGTCATCGTACCGCCGCTCACCAACAATTCGATCAACGTCATGAAGGACACCGCGCTCGCCTCGGTGGTCGCCCTGCCGGATCTCCTGAAACAGGCGACGCAGGCGCAGGCGCTGGCCGCCAATCCGACGCCGCTGATCGGCGCCGCCATCCTCTATCTAATCATTCTCCTGCCGATGGTCCGTCTCGTCGCAAGGTTCGAACGCGGCTACGCCCGGCAGGGACAGCGCTGACCGAAAGCCGACTCCATGCCTCTTGATCTCGACTTCGTCCGCTCGCAGTTCCCGGCGCTGGCCGGCGAGTGGGCGTTCATGGACAATGCCGGCGGCAGCCAGGTGCTGCGCCGCGTCGCCGACCGCGTGTCCGACTATCTCCTGACCTCGAGCGTGCAGACCGGGGCGAGCTACGCGCCGAGCCGGCTTTCGACGCAGCGCGTGGCGCAGACGCGCGAGGCCTTCGCCCGCTTCATGAACTGCGATCCCGGCGAGATCGTCGAGGGGCCGAACACGACGATCCTCCTGCGGTTCCTGTCGGAGGCCATGACGGGCCGTCTCCAGCCCGGCGACGAGATCGTGCTGACCAATGTCGATCATGAGGCCAATATCGGGCCCTGGCTGCATCATGCGGCGCGCGGCGTCGTGATCAAGTGGTGGCGCTGCGACCCCGAGACGTTCGAGCTCGATCTCGGCGACCTCCGGGCCCTGATGAGCGAGCGCACGAAACTCGTCTGCGTCACCCATGCCTCGAACATTCTCGGCACGATCAATCCGATCGCCGAGATCGCCGACATCGTGCATGCGGCCGGCGCCGAACTCGTGGTGGATGCCGTCGCCTACGCCCCGCACCGGGCGATCGACGTCAAGGCGCTCGGTGCCGATTACTACGTCTTCAGCGTCTACAAGGTGTTCGGTCCCCACCACGCCGTGATGTACGGCAAGCGCGACCGGCTCGAGGCATTGGACAACATCTACCACTACTTCTTCGACAAGAGCCGCGTGCCGCACAAGATCGAGCCCGGCAACATGAACTACGAATGTGCCTGGGGCTCGATCGGCACGGTCGACTACGTGGAGGAGCTCGGACGTCGCGAGGGTGCCGCAAAGGGGGCCGCCCAAGGCGATGCCGAGGGGCGTGCCGCGATCGAGGCGGGCTTTGCCGGGATCGCCGAGCAGGAGCGCATCGTCTCCGCGCGGCTGATGGACTTCCTCCTGTCGCGAAACTCGGTGCGCGTCATCGGCCGCACGTCCACGGCGATCGAGGACCGCGTCTCCACCCTGTCCTTCACGGTCGGCAAGGAGAGTTCGCGGGGGATCGTCGAGGCCGTCGATGCGGCCAAGGTCGGCATCCGCTTCGGCGATTTCTATGCCCGGCGGGTGGTGGAAGAGCATGGCCTGATGAAGCAGGACGGCGTCGTGCGGGTCTCGATGATCCACTACAACACGGTGGCGGAGGTCGATCGCCTGATCGCGGCGCTGGAACCGGCGCTGTGAGCCTCGACCTCGTCATCGCCGGCGGCACGCTCGCCACGGCCGCGGACGTGTTTCGCGCGGATGTCGGCGTCCGCGACGGCCGGATCGTCGCGATCGGCGAGGATCTCGGCGCGGCGCGCGAGCGGATCGACGCCACCGGGCGCTACGTCCTGCCGGGCGGCATCGACAGCCATGTCCATCTCGCGCAGCCCTCGGGCGAGGGGATCGTCATGGCCGACGGCTTCGAGAGCGGCACGCGCTCGGCGCTGTTCGGCGGCAACACCTGCATCCTGCCCTTCTGTCTTCAGCAGAAAGGCCATTCGCTGCGCGAGGCGCTGCAGGGCTATCACGCGCTTGCCGAGGGCAACTGCTACACCGACGTCTCCTTCCACCTCATCGTTTCCGACCCCACGCAGGCGGTGCTCGGCCAGGAACTGCCGGCGCTGGTCGAGGATGGCTACACCTCGTTCAAGGTCTTCATGACCTACGAGGACCTGCGCCTGAACGACGCCGAGATCCTCGCCACGATGGACACGGCGCGGCGCACCGGCGCGCTCGTCATGGTCCATTGCGAGAACGAGGACGCGATCCGCTACCTCATCGGCCGCCACGAGGCGGCGGGCGAGATCGCGCCGCGCGCCCATGCCTCGACGCGGCCGATCGCCGTCGAGCGCGAGGCGACGCATCGCGCCCTGTCGCTCGCCGAGATCACCGAGGTGCCCGTTGTCATCGTCCACGTGTCCAATGGAGCAGCGATGGAGGAGATCGCGCGGGCGCGCTCGCGCGGGATCAAGGTCGTCGGCGAGACCTGCCCGCAATATCTTATGCTGACGGCGAGCGACCTCGACGGGATGGACTGGGAGGGCGCCAAGTTCGTCTGCTCGCCGCCGCCGCGAAACGCGGCCGAGCAGGAGGCCTGCTGGCGCGGGATCGAGACCGGCGTCTTTGATCTCTTCTCCTCCGACCACTGCCCCTTCCGCTACGACGACCCCGCCGGCAAGCTGAACCCGAAGGGCCGGACGAACTTCCGCCACATCCCGAACGGGATTCCCGGCGTCGAGACGCGGTTGCCGATCCTCTTCTCGGAAGGGGTGATGAAGGGCCGCATCGATCTGCAGCGCTTCGTGGCGCTCACCTCGACCAACCATGCCCGGACCTACGGTCTGGCGGATAAGGGCTCGATCGCCATCGGCAAGGATGCCGACATCGCGATCTGGGACCCCCGCGAGACCCGCACCATCCGGCATGCGGACCTCCATGACGGCGCCGACTACAGCCCGTACGAGGGGCTGGCCGTGACGGGCTGGCCGACCACCGTGATCGTCGGCGGCCGAGTCATGGTGCGTGAGGGCGCGCTCACCGGCGCGAAGGGGACGGGGCGCTACGTCGCGCGCGCGCGCTCCCATCTCAGCGCCCCCCGGCCGGCCGCGACTGTCGGGGCCTGATAAGGGAACCCGCGGGGTCGGCGACCCTTGCGAGTCCCCCTTGTCGGGTGACCCTGCGATTGCGCCTCAGCGAGCGGTCGTCACGGCATCGAGCCTGCGAAGATGCGCGGGCTCCAGCGCGATGCCGGCGGCGGCGATGTTGGCGCGAAGGTGGGCGCGCTTCGACGTGCCGGGAATGACGAGGATGTTGGGGCTGCGTCGCAGGAGCCACGCGAGGGCGACCGCCTGGGGCGACGTGCCGATCTCGGCCGCAACCTTCGCGAGCTCGTCGGCCTGCAACGGCGTGAAACCGCCGAGCGGAAAATAGGGGACGTAGGCGATCCCGTCCGCCGCCAGCACGTCGATCATGGCGTCGTCGGTGCGATGAACGAGGTTGTAGTGGTTCTGCACGCAGACGATCGGCGCGATGTCGCGGGCGACCGTGAGTTGCGCCGCATCGACCGTGCTGATGCCGATATGGGCGAGCAGACCCTCGTCCTGCATCTGCCGCATGGCCTCCATCGGCGCGGCCACATCGTCCTCCGGCCCGCCCATGCGAAGGTTCACGATCGGCATCTGCGAGAGGCCGAGCGGCTCCAGGTTGTCCTCGACGGACTTGCGAAGGAAGTCCGCGTTGCGCTTGAGGACCCACGCCCCGGCCTCGTCGCGCCAGGCGCCGATCTTGGTCACGAGCACGAGGTTGGACGGGTAGGGATGCAGCGCCTCGCGGATCAGGCGGTTGGTGACGTGGGGTCCGTAGAAGTCGCTGGTGTCGATATGGTCGATGCCGAGCGACAGGGCCTCGCGAAGCACGGCCCGGCATTCGCCTGGATCGCTCGGCTCGCCGAACACGTGGGGACCTGCCAACTGCATGGCGCCGTAGCCCATGCGGTTCACCGTCAGGGTCGTGCCGGGAAAGGTAAAGCGGCCGGCGGCGTCGGCCTTCGGGATCGTGTCGGTCATGGATTGGCTCCTCTTCGATGCCGCTGATATCGGACGTTTCAGGCGCGTTGATAATCGGGACCGGGGCGAATAGCCTGTTCGCCATGGCGAACAATGATGCAATGTCCTCGCTCGACGATCTGCGGATCTTCCTCGCCGTCTTCGAAGCCGGCGGCTTCCGGCGGGCCGCGCGAAACCTCGGGCTGTCCGTCTCGACGGTCAGCGAGACGATCACGCGGCTGGAAGCGCGCCTCGGCGTGCCGCTGCTCGGCCGCACGACCCGCAGCGTCATGGCGACCGAAGCCGGGCGTCGTCTGGCCGGACGTGTCGCGCCCCTGATCTCGGAGGCGCGGGCGGCGCTCGACGAGGCGGCGAGTTCCGAGACGATGCTGCGCGGGCGGTTGAAGCTCAACGTGCCGGGCGCGGTGATGCGGGACATCCTGCCGCCGCTGCTCGATCGTTACATGACGGCCCATCCGGGCGTCCGCGTCGAGATCGTCGTGGAGGATCGGCTGGTCGACATCACCGCCGCCGACTGCGACGCGGGCATTCGCTACGGAGAGCACCTAAGCCAGGACATGATCGCCATCCCGATCGGGCCTCGCCGGCAGGAAGCGGCGCTGGCGGCCTCGCCCGCCTATCTCGCGCGCCGGGGCATGCCGACCCATCCGCGGGACCTCCTCGACCACGACTGCATTCGTGTCCGGATTTCGGGGGCCGCTCTGACGCCCTGGACCTTCGAGCGGGATGGGGAGGAACTGACGATCGATCCGCCGGCGCGGCTGACGGTCGGAACGGGCGGCGCCGCAGCGGCCATCGATCTCGCGGTCGCCGGCCACGGCTTCCTCTGCCTCTTTCGCAACTGGCTCGACCCGCATTTAGAAAGCGGTGCGCTCGAGCCGGTTCTGCCCGAGTGGTGGCAACCGTTCGACGGTCCGCGCCTCTACTTCTCCCGTCGCCTCGTGCCCGCGCCGCTGCGCGCCTTCATCGACCTCGTCGCGGACGACCGGCAGGCGGGCCCCACTGGCTGACGTCGGCTCGCATGGCAAGAGACCGATAGTTGCGGGGACAGTCCGCACAGAAGAGCGATCGCGACGCGGCTGCGACGGCGGTTCTCGACGTCACACGGGCGCACTCATGCGAGGCATTGGCCGGAGCGGCATCGGCATCGAGAGCCTGTGGCCGGCGGCTTCAATCCTTGCCGAGATAGCGATCCATCCGGCGGCTCAACTCCCGGCTGGCCTCCATCAGGACGGCGTCGATCAGCTTGGTCAGAATGGCATGGTCGGCGCGCGCCATCTGGTCGCGGGCGCTGATGAGAAGGTCGATGGCCTCGACGAGGGGCGAGCTGTCGTTCGATCCCGATCCCATGTCGAGGATCGCTCCGATGTATTCGGGCGTCTGGCCCCTCGGGGTAAGCGGCCGGCCGAACGAACGGACCTGTCGAATGCCCTGATGGGGCGTCACCACACGGTAGTTGATGGAAAACGGCAGATGATGGTCGGCGGCGCGAACCAGTTGAGGGCCGATGCGAGCGCGGTCGTCGAGATGGATGCGGCTTCGAAAGTCCAGCGTGGAGAGACCGGCGAGCCCGTCCTGCATGGGGACGCCGAAGAACGCGCTCATTCCTTCATCGGCATAGATGCGCTGGCTCTCCGGCTCCCACTTCCAGGCGCCGACGAAGGCGGAACGGGCGGCAATCGATGAGCGTTGCGAGCGCGAATGCATATCCCTCATCCCATGATCGCGTGTGACGTACGCACGTCATGATAGAGTAGAGCTTCGTGAAGCTGACGGTAAGGGCAACCTTTTCATTTTTAGCCCACGGATTTGACGTGCTCTACCCCAAAGGACCCGCCCAGCGACATGATGGGATCACAAAGGTTCCGGCGTTCGGAGGGGGAACACCGTGACGTGACTGCCGCAAAAAGACCGTAAGCCTTGCTTGGTATGCAGCACGGCTCTAAGGCGGCGCGTCAGGGGGATGGTTCCATGCTGTGGGGAGGCAACATCGTGGTTCGCAAAGTTCCGTCCCGCCCATGATCGACACCACCCAGCCGCCGCCACCGCCGCCGGAAAACCCCTGCCCGAAAATCAGGGCGGCTCTCGAAGAGGCGCTCTCCCGCATGGCCGATCCCGACGTCAGGGCGCATTTCGAGCGTCTGCTCAGGGAACTCGGCTACCGGTCCTGAGCGACGGGGAGCGTTTGCCCTTGTCGCCGTGCGCTCCTGTGCGCATTCGAGCGCGTTCGGCGGGCGGCGGAAATGAGTCAACCTTCGCATGACCATGCGCGCGGGACGCGTTGCCGATCCTGGCCGGATCTGTCCTTCACAATCGAAAGACGGTTTTACGTGCGGCACCGCAGGGCAACGGAAACAGCGCGTCTTCGCGGGCTCCGACCGCCTCGACCCTGGTTGGCTGGACACAGCCCGGACCTTCCGGTGGCGCGGGATCCGGGCTGTGCTTCTTCAGGCCCGTGAACGCATTGCGTCCGGTGCCTGTGCCAGCAAGGCGTCGGCCTCGGCGACACTGAGCGCGGCCGGGCGCTCGCAGCGCGAGTCCACCACCACCGCACGTTCGCTCTCGGCCGAGCGCAGGATCGCCAGCATCACGTCGAGGATGTGGAAGGCCCAGTCGCTGTTCGCCCGGTGCGGACGTCCCGCCTCGATGGCGGCGGCCATGTCGGCGAGGCCGAGGCCCCGGTAGTTGGCATGGATCGGCTTTGCGGCGGGATAGTTGGGAACGCCGTAGAAGTTGCCGGTCGTCGGCGTCGCCTCCCAATGGTCGCGGTCGCGGGCGATCTCGACCGTGCCGCCGAAGAAGTTGGGATCGGGCACGCGCAACGAGGCGGTCCCGCCGTGGATCTCGATCGGCGTGTGCCCGTGCTTCCAGACGTCCCAGCTGGCGAGGAGCGCGATGCGGGTGCCCGACTGGAATTCGAGCAGCGCGTGGATCGTGGTCGGCACCTCGGGGCGGATGCGCTGGCCGACATTCGGTCCTGCGGCGGTGACGACGCGCTCATCGAGCCCGATGCGCCCGGACGCCGTGACCTTGGCCACCGGCCCGAGCAGCGCGACGAGCGCGCCGATATAGTACGGCCCCATGTCGAGTACGGGACCGCCGCCCGGCTGGAAGTAATAGGCGGGCGCGGGATGCCAGTGCTCCATGCCGCGCGACATGATGGTGGCGACGCCCGAGATCGGCGTGCCCACCGTGCCGTCGTCGATCATCCGCCGCGCCGTCTGCAGGCCGATGCCGAGGATCGTGTCGGGCGCCGAGCCGACGCGGAGCCCCTTGGCCGCCGCCAGCTCGACGATCGCCCGGCCGTCTTCGAGCCGCGTCGCCAGCGGCTTCTCGGTGTAGACGTGCTTGCCGGATTCGAGCGCCTGCATGGAGACGGCGGCGTGGGCTTCCGGGTTGGTGAGGTTGAGGACGATGTCGACCTCGGGGCTGGCATAGAGGTCGTCCAGCGTCAGCGCCGTGATCCCGTAGGTCTCGGCGCGGGCGCGGGCGGCCTCGGGCCGTGCGTCGGCGCAGGCGGTGAAGGCGATGTCGCGAAACAGTGCGGCATTGGTGAGGTAGATGTCGGAGATGACGCCGCAGCCGACGAGGCCGATCCGTTGCACCATGGGTCAGCCCTCCCGGCTGTAGCGCTGCATGGCCTCGAAGCTCGTGCGCGCGAAACGTTCGAAGTCGGACGGATTGTCGTGTTCGGCGATCATCAGGGTCGCGCCGGCCTCGCGGCCCGCCTTGTAGAGGCGCGCCCAGTCGAGCGTGCCGGTGCCGACATCGGCCCAGCCGTCCTCGTCGGTCTTCTGGCCGGCGGGCGCGATGTCCTTGACGTGGAGGGTGGCGACGCGGCCCGCATAGCGCTTCAGCCAGGTCTCGGGATCCTCGCCGCCCTTCACCACCCAGGCGAGATCGGCCTCCCATTCGATGGCGCCGTCTTCGCCGAGGAGATGTTCGAGCGGGCGCGAGCCGTCCTCCAGGGAGCGCATCTCGAAATCATGATTGTGCCAGGCGAGGCGCAGGCCCTCGCCGGTGACGCGGCGCGCGATCGCGGCGACCCGCCCGCCGACCGCCGCCCAGCCCGCCGCGTCGCCCGGTCGGTCTGCCGGCATGACATAGGGCAGGACGAGGATTTCGGTGCCGAGCTTGCGCGCGATGGCCAGCGCCCGGTCCGGATCGGTCTCCAGCATGTCGAGGCTGAAATGGGCGGCGCGGCTGGTGAGCCCGGCCTCGTCGATCGCGGCCTTCAGCGCGTCGACATCGTCGTAGAGGCCGCGGAACGGCTCGACATCGGTGAAGCCGGCCTCGCGCACGGTCTTCAACTGGTCGGCGAGCGGGGGAAAGTTGCGGCCGGAATAGAGCTGCATCGAGAGCGTGTCGGTCATGGCGATCCTTGCGGGCAGGCCGGGCCGCTTGGGACGCAGCCTGGGAACGAGGGGGAGGGGAAAAGGAGGGGCTAGAGGCGCTCGCCGCTCGCTGCATCGAAGAGCGAGAGGCGGGCGGGGTCGAAGGAGAGGCGCAGCCGGTCGCCGACCGCGAGCGCGCGCTCGCCGTGGGTGCGCACCGAGAGCGGCTGGCCGCCGAGCTCGGTCCAGAACAGGGTGTCGGCGCCCATCGGCTCGACCACGGCGACGGTGCCTTCGAAGGAGACGCCGTGCGGCGAAGGACCGAGCGCCACGTGCTCGGGTCGAAGCCCGAGCGTCGCGGCACAGTCGCTCGGGCGCGGGCGGCTGGAGAAGCCGTAGCCGGCGAGCGGCAGGGCGAGGTCGCCGAGATGGAAGGTCTCGCCGGCCAGCCGCCCCTCGAAGAAGTTCATCGCGGGCGAGCCGATGAAGCCGGCGACGAAGTGGTTGACCGGCCGCTGATAGACCTCGATCGGCGGCGCCAGTTGCTGGATGACGCCGCCCTTCATGATGGCGATACGGTCGGCCAGCGTCAGCGCCTCGATCTGGTCGTGCGTGACGTAGATCATCGTGTTGCCGAGGCTCTGGTGCAGCCGCTTGATCTCGACGCGCAGCTCGGCGCGCAGCTTGGCGTCGAGATTGGAGAGCGGCTCGTCGAAGAGGAAGACGTCGACCTCGCGCACCAGCGCCCGGCCGATGGCGACGCGCTGGCGCTGGCCGCCCGAAAGTTCGGCGGGCTTGCGCTCCAGAAGCGGTTCGAGCTGCAGCATGCGCGACGCCTTGGCGACGCGGCGCTCGATCTCGGCCCGTGCGATGCCGTTCATGCGCAGGCCGAAGGAGAGGTTCTCCTTCACGCTCATCCGGGGATAGAGGGCGTAGGACTGGAACACCATGCCGATGCCCCGGTCCTTCGGCTCGGCCCAGGTGACGTTCCTGCCGGAGATCCAGATCTCGCCGTCGCTGATATCGAGAAGGCCGGCGATGGCGTTGAGGAGGGTGGACTTGCCGCAGCCCGAGGGGCCCAGCAGCACGAGGAACTCGCCCTTGGCGACGTCGAGATCGAGCTTGTCGATCGCCGTGAGCGCCCCGTAGCGGATGTCGAGCTCGCGCACCGAAACGCTGGCCTCGCCGGAGGCGGGGGAGGGCGAGGCGGCGGCGCGGGGCGGCACCTCGAGGCCGAGGGCGGCGGAGCCTGTGGTCATGACGGTCATCCCTTGACGCTTCCCGCAGCGATGCCGCGCACGAACCAGCGGCCGGACAGGAAGTAGACGGCGAGCGGCAGTAGGGCGGTGAGGATCGTCGCCGCCATGTTGATGTTGTGGGCGCGCTCGCCCTGGCCGGAATTGACGATGTTGTTGAGCTGCACCGTCATCGGCAGGTTCTCGCGGCCGGCGAAGACGAGACCGAGGATGAAGTCGTTCCAGATGCCGGTGATCTGCAGGATGCCGGCCACCACGAGGATCGGCGTCGACATCGGCAGGATGAGGTGGAAGAAGATCTGCCAGAAGCCGGCGCCGTCGACGCGCGCCGCCTTGAACAGTTCCGCCGGCAGGCCGCTGTAGTAGTTGCGGAAGAGCAGCGTCATGACCGGCAGGCCGAAGACGATGTGGACGAGGACGATGCCCGGCAGCGTCCCGTAGATCCCGAGCGTCGAGAAGATCCGCACCATCGGGTAGATGAAGACCTGATAGGGGATGAAGGCGCCGAGCAGCAGGATGGCGAAGAGGATGTCCGCGCCGCGCACCCGCCAGAGCGACAGCGCATAGCCCGTCACCGCGCCGAGCGCGATCGAGGTGATCACCGAGGGTACGAGGATCTTCAGGGAGTTGAGGAAGCCGACCGAGATGCCCGAGCAGTCGAGCCCGGTGCAGGCCTCGCCCCAGGCCACCGCCCAGGCGCGGAACGAGGGGTCTGCCGGCAGCGCGAAGATCGCGCCGAGCCGGATCTCGTCCATCGTCTTCAGCGAGGTGACGATCATGATGTAGAGCGGCAGCGCGAAGAACAGCGCGGCGAGGCCGAGGAAGACGTAGAGGCCGACCCGCCCGGCGGTGATGTGCCGGGGCTTGGCGCCGCGGGCGTGGCCGACGATCGAGGCGGGCAGGGCCTGCAGCGGATCGGCGGCGCGGGCGGAGGTGGACGTGGCGGCGGGGGCGCTCATGCGGCAGCTCCCGCGCGGCCCTTGCGGAAGTATTCGGCGTAGATCCAGGGCGCGAGCACGGCGAGGACGGTGACGAGCATGACGCTCGAGGCGGCGGTCGCCAGCCCGATGTTCTGCCGGGCGAAGAGATAGTCCATCACGAACTTGGCCGGCACGATCGTCGCCGTTCCCGGCCCGCCATCGGTCAGCGCCACAACGAGGTCGTAGACCTTGACCACCGCGATCGAGAGGAGGACGACGGAGGTGATGATGACCGGGCGCAGCATCGGCAGGATGATCGAGAGATAGACCCGCCAGGGCGCAATGCCGTCGATGCGCGCTGCCTTCCAGAGATCCTCGTCGATGCCGCGCAGCCCTGCCAGCATCAGGGCCATGACGAGGCCGGACGAATGCCAGATGCCGGCGATCACCACGGCGTAGATCGCCATGTCGCGCTGCACGATCCAGTCGAAGGAGAAGGAGGTCCAGCCGAGTTCGCGCACGCTGTGCTGGATGCCGAGCGCCGGGTTCATCATCCACTGCCAGATCAGGCCGGTGACGATGAAGCTCATTGCGTGCGGATAGAGGAAGATCGTGCGCAGCCCGTCCTCGCCGCGCACCCGCTGGTCGATCGCCACCGCCAGCAGAAAGCCGAGGACGAGGCAGCCGGCGATGAAGATCAGGCCGAACACCACCATGTTCTGCACCGAGAGGAGCCAGCGCGCGTCCGAAAACAGCCGCGCGTATTGCTCCCAGCCGACGAAATCGTTGACCGGTAGAAGGCGCGAACTCGTGAACGAGATCCAGATCGTCCAGAGCATCGTGCCGACATAGGCGACGAGGACGACGAGGACTGCGGGCAGGAGGGCGAGATGCGGCGCGGGGTTGCGCCGGCGGATGGCGGACATGGCGGGACATTCCTCCGGGTACGGGTCCCCGGCGCCGAAGACCCCTTGCAGGGTGCCTCCTGCCGATGGGGCGGGGCCGATGGGGCGGGGCCGGCGCGCGCTGGAACGAAGCGCGCGCCGCTGCCCGGGGAGGGGAAGGCGGGAGGGCCGGACGATCGGTCCGGCGCGGCCCGCCTCGCGCGGTCAGGTGCCGGAGGTCACGGCGTCGGTGAAGGCGTCGACGAAGGACTGGGCGTCGGCGTCCTTCGTGCTGAAATAGTCCGTCACCGCATCGCGGATCGCGCCCACCGTGTCGGCGGAGGCGAAGAAGTTGATCGAGGGGATCTGCATGGCGGGATCGCGCACGAGCGCGATGCCCTTCTGGGCGCAGGGGTCGAGCGCGCTGGTGTCGACATCGGTGCGCACCGGGATCGAACCCTTCTTCTGGCTGAACTCGACCTGCGTGACGGGGTCGAGCATCGTCCTGGCCAGAAGCGCCTGCGCCGCGGTCGGCGCGGTGGCGTCGCCGGACTTGGGAAAGACGAAGACGTCGCCGCCCATCACGTAGCCCTGGCCGCCCGGCACGAGGGCGCAGCCCGCCTTGTCGCCGCCCGGCGCCATGCCGGCCTTGATGAAGTCGCCCTTCGCCCAGTCGCCCATGATCTGTAGGCCGGCCTGGCCCGAGATCACCATCGAGGTCGCGTCGTTCCAGGCGCGGCCGGGGGCCCCGGCATCGACATAGTCGCGCAGTCGACCGAAGGTCTCGGCCACCTTGAGAAATTCCGGCGAGGCGAGGGCCGCCTCGTCGCGGTCGCGGTAGACCTTGAGGAAGAGATCCTTGCCGCCCTGCCCGAGCAGCACGGCATCGAAGACCAGCGCCTCCTGCCAGGACTGGCCGCCCCAGGCGATGGGTGTGACGCCGGCGGCCTTCAGCGTGTCGAGATCGGCAAAGAGCGCGTCGAAGCTCGCGGGCTCCTCGGTGATCCCGGCTTTGGCGAACACGTCCTTGTTGTAGAACATCCAGTTCTGGCCGTGAATGTTCACCGGCACGGCGTAGAACTTGCCCTCGCGCGAGGCGGCCTCGACCACTGCGGCGGGCATCACCTCGGCCCACTTGCCCTCGGTGGCGACCGACGACATGTCGGCGAGAAGGCCCTGTCCGACGAGATCGTCGAACTGGCGGCCGGTGTTGAACTGGCTGGCGCCGGGCGGATTGCCGCCGACGATGCGGTTGATGGCGGCGGCGCGGGCCGCATCGCCGCCGGCGACGGCATTGTCGACCCACTGTCCGCCCGCTGCGTCGAAGCGCTCGGCGAAGACCTTGACCGCGGCGGCCTCGCCGCCGGACGTCCACCAGTGGATGACTTCGGTGGGGGGCGCAGCCTGCGCCATGGCGGATCCGGCGCACAGGCTCGCGACCGCGCAGCCCAGAAGGGCGCGCTTCAACAGCGTCGACATGCAGTCTCCTCCCAGAGATCGTCTGTTCCGATTATCTTTGTAATCGATTACATCTGAAAGCGTATTCGCCTTCGAAATCGATTACAAGTAAGACGGGAAAAAATCGCAGGGACTTGATCGTGACGCCGCCGCAGCCGACCCGAGGACGAGACGGCGCACCGCGCATCGTCGACGTCGCCCGCCATGCGGGCGTCTCCACCGCCACCGTCAGCCGTGCGCTGGCGACGCCGGGCCAGGTGCGCCCGGAACTGCGCGAGCGCGTCGCGGCTGCGGTGCGGGCGCTCGGCTACACGCCGAACGCGGCGGCCCGGCAACTGCGGGGCGGGCGCTCGCGCATGATCCTCGTGGTGACGCTGAAACGCTGGAGCGCGCCGTTCTTCTCGGAGGTGTTGCGCGGCATCGACCACGAGCTGTCGCTCGACGGCTATTCGATGATCCTCGGCAATCTCGATCTCGACCGGGACCGCGAGCGCCATGTCGTCGACATGATGTTCTCCGGCCATATCGACGGGGCGATCGCGCTGTCGGGGATCGTGGCGCGCTCGGAAGGGCGCACGATGCTCGATGCCGGGCTGCCGGTCGTCTCCATCTGCTCGGCCACGGCCGGCACGATGGCGGTGCTGACGGACGAGGGCGAGAGCATCGTCGCCGCCGCACGCCATCTCGCCGGCGAGGGGCACCGCGACTTCGCCTACCTGTCGGGGCCGGCGGGCAACTACAACGACGCGGTGCGCGCCGAGGCGCTCGCCGCCTTCTTCGCCGGGCCGGAGGCCTCGGGACTGCGGCTGCGCCGGATCGAGGGCGATTTCACCACGCAGTCGGGGGCGCAGGCGGGGGCGCACTTCCTGACGCTGGACCCGCGCCCGACCGCCGTCCTCTGCTGCTCCGACGAGATGGCGATCGGCTTCATGAAGGTGGTGCAGGCCGGCGGCCTGGAGGTGCCTCGCGACGTGTCGGTCTTCGGCTTCGACGGGATCGAGTTCGCCGACTATTGCGAGCCGACGCTGACCACGGTGCGCCAGCCCCGTTTCGATCTCGGCCGCACCGGCGCGCGCCGGCTCCTCGACCGGCTGGCCGGCACCGCCCCCTCGGGCGACGCCCATCTGATCCTGCGCAACGAGTTGTCGATCCGGAACTCGACGGGGCCCGCGCCGGGTGTCGGCCGGGCACGCAGGACGGCGTGATCGCCCTCAGCCGGTGCGTCTCAGGTTCTCGGTGGGATCGCGGACACCGATGGGTTCGGCGAGACCGGGCAAGTGTTTGCAAGCCTTGCGACGCGGGAACCGTCGATCGGTCCTCGTTGCGCCACAAGTCGCTTCGAGAGACGCGCCTGGCGGACGGCGGATGGCGCGAGCCTGAAGCGGAGGAATCTATGATCCCGCCTCCAGTCGAGGTCGTCCGCTGCCGATCGTCCGATGGATGCTCGCCATGCATCCTGACGACTCGACGCCTGCATGTCGGTTGCATTATCTATAATTCATGAGCACCGCCAAAGCCGACACGATCGCCGCACGGATCAGCCGCGTCCTCGCCGATCGCATCATCGCGGGCGGGTTGGAGGCGGGCGCCAAACTGCGGCAGGACCATATCGCCGCTGAGTTCGAGGCGAGCCACGTCCCGGTCCGCGAGGCGTTCCGCCGGCTGGAGGCGCAGGGGCTGGTCGTCAGCGAACCGCGTCGCGGCGTTCGCGTCGCCGGCTTCAGCACCGAGGAGATCCGCGAGGTCGCGGAAATGCGGGCGGCGCTCGAAGTGCTGGCACTGCGCCACGCCGCGCCGCACCTGACGCAGGCCATTCTCGACCGGGCGGACGCCGCCACCCGCGACGGCGATCGGGCGGGTGACGTCCAGGCCTGGGAAGAGGCGAACCGGACGTTCCACCGGTTGATCCTGGCCCCCTGCCGCATGCCGCGGCTTCTTCGGTCGATCGACGATCTCCAGGCCGCGAGCGCGCGCTTCCTCTTCGCCGGCTGGAAGGCGGAATGGGAGGCGCCGACGGACCGGGACCACCGCGCCATCCTCGCGGCACTGCGCGCGGGCGACGTTGATCAGGCCGCCGTCGTTCTGGCGCGACATGTCCAGTGGACCGGCCCAAAAAATAGATAATCGCGGCGGAGCAGAGGAAGGCGAGACTGCGGAGCAAATTTTCGCATTGCCACGAGCCGCCGGCTGTGGATTCATGAGCGATAGTTTTTAAGAATTATCTACAAAAAGAAAACCGATGCCTATTTCAACGTCATCGCTCTTCGCCGCTCCCTTCGGTCGACAGGATCGAAGCGCGGCATGGCAGGTCGCTGCGGTGGTTCTGGGAACGCTGGTTCTTGCGGCCTCCTCCCATGCGGAGGTTCCGATGGTTCCCGTGCCGATCACGCTGCAGACCCTGGCCGTGACTCTGATCGGGGCGCTCTATGGATGGCGGCTCGGAGCCGTCACGATCCTGGCCTGGCTCGGGCAGGGCGCGCTCGGGTTTCCAGTTCTCGCCGGCGGGGCCTCGGGCCTCCATCACTTCGTCGGCGCCACCGGCGGCTACCTTCTCGCCTTCCCGATCGCGGGTGCCCTGACCGGCTGGCTCGTCGAGCGCGGCTGGAATGCCGGCCGCATTGGCCTCGCGTTCCTTGCGATGCTGTTTGGAAACATGGTCTGCCTGGCGCTCGGCGCCGCCTGGCTCGCCATTCTGATCGGCGGCTCGCAGGCGATCATGCTCGGGGTGGTCCCGTTCCTTCTCGGCGGCCTGCTGAAGTCGGCGCTCGGCGCGGCCGTCCTCGCGGTGCTCTCGCGGGGACCGCTGCGCCGCCGCGCATGACGATCCGGCTTCGGCCGCATCATCTGCTGTGTCTGTTGACCTATGTGGGGAAGGGCTACAGCCCGGCCTTCACGGCGAACTACGATGCGATCGCGGCGCGAATGGCCGGGCGTGAGCCGATCGTCATCGTCGACGGACCCGACGACATCTGCCGGCCGCTCCTCGGTGATCCCGATGTCCATTGCCGGCGCGCCGGCGTGCGCGAGAGAGACGCCCAGGCGGCGAAGGACGTGAGCGCCCTCCTCGGACATTCCATCGTGCCGGACGCCGCATTCGTCCTCGATGCCCCGACACTCGGCCGACTTCGCGCGTCCTTCGCCGCACGAACGATCCGCTCGGCCTGCGTCGGCTGCGAGTGGAGCGCGCTCTGCTCGACGGTCGCAGACAGCGAGTTCGCCGGCGTGAAGATCGTGCATGTCCGATGATGTGGGCTCGCCGGACACGTCCTCCCCCCGCGGGCGGGACCTGACTCTCAAACGACAACGCCCTTGCCGGGGGAGGACCGGCAAGGGCGTTTTGGTGTGGCCAGCAACGGTTGGGAGGACCCGTGCGGCCCGTCCGCGGCTGTCGTCGGGAGGAACGATCGCCGCGATGTTCTGGAAGTCGTCAGCGCACCGACTGGCGGGCGAGGGCCGGGATCTCGGACCGCGAGATGCCGAGGTCGGCGAGTTCGCGATGGGACAGACGGTTCAACTCGGCCGCCGTGTTGCGATACTGGCGCCAGGTCTGGAAGGAGCGAGCGATGCTCATGGGATGGTCCTTTCGGGCGGCTTCTCGTCGGTGGAAGCCGGTGCGGTTCGTTTCGACATCTCCAACATAGCCATCGAACCCGCCGGGCAGTAGCGCTCAGCGGGAATGGCAGCCCCCCGGTTCTTCGCTATCCACATCGCGCAAGGCACCCTTGCAGAAATGAAGGAGGGCGCGTCGGGTACGAAAAAGCCGCCTGGGATCGCTCCCGGCGGCTCTGCGTCTCCGAAGAGATGTGCGGCCTCCTCGTCTCAACTCGCCAGTACATCCGTGGTCGGCTGGGACTGGAGGCCTTGGACCGCATCGACCCTTTGACGGGGACGCGTTGCACAAAACAGATGTGGGGGAGGCTGCTCACCGTTTCAAGATCCCGCTCGACGCCGGGATGATGGCCGGCGGTTCGTTTACCAGGCCTCGTCACCGAACCCGCAGGGTCTGTACGCCTGGTCCCAGCGCCAGGTGGCCGAGATGCTCGGCGTGAACTGTTGGTCTGTTGTGCGCGATTGTCTTGATCCGCCACACCTGGAAAGCGGATTCAGACGAAAGATCGTAATCCCGTCATCATCAGATCTGCAGCGTCAGGTTGAATTGGCTACATCCAGACTTTCATCTCCAGAGCGTACAACACAACTGAAGATCGTTGCCAAGACAGAGAAGATTTGATTGCAGGCAAATAGTCAGTCCGAGAGTCTGTTACAGGTGACGACTTGCAGCAGCTCTTGAAGAGCTTGTTAGGGTTGGGCGGCTATGAAGACTGCAGGGGAGATCAACATATCTTCTTAAAGGGAAGCTGAGCTTATGAAGATCCGCATTGGGACGAAACTGGGTGCCGGATTTACCGGCGTTCTCCTGATGACGACGGCTGTCGGCTATTTCGGCATCCAATCGCTCTCCGACAGCAACACCCAACTGAACCAGTTCGCGCAGCGGCCGTTCGAGCAGGTGCAGGGCCTGGGCGGGCTGTCCGCCAATCTGGAAGCGATGCGACGCTTTGCTCGCAGTACCATGTCCGAGCCGACGCCCGAGAAGAAGGCGGCTCAGATGAAGGCGTATCAGGAAGCGTGGACGCGCATGATGGCGTCGCTCGACCGGTACGAGGCCGGCGTGAAGACGCAGGATGGCAAGCTGGCGATGGCCGAGCTCCGCCCGACGGTCGTTGCGCTGCGACCCGTCACCGACAAGATCATGGCCGACGCGATGCTGGTCAATCCGAACGCGGCGCAGGACATCCTGGCGCTCGGCGAGGGGGATCTCGCGAAGGTCCAGACGCAGCTGGAAGCTCTGCGCGCCAAGCTTCCCGCCACCGATCTGGGGCCGCAGGCCGAGCGCATCCTGTTCGAAACCGAACGCGCCATCCTGACCTCGGTTCTGGCGACACTCCGGATCGTCGTCGACGCCAACACCGACAAGATGCAGTCCGGCAACGTGAAGCTCAACGACCTGATGACGTTGGTTCGCGGCAACATCGATCGTCTTCGCGCGATCCTTCCCGCCGCCCAGCAAACGGACATCGATCAGCTGGCGAGCGGCGTCGCGACACTCTTCGCCGACCTGCGGGCCGGCGGCGACGAAGGGCTGGCGAACCGCAGCGCACGTGTCGGCCAGGCGCTCGTCGAGAACCAGCGTCCGGCCACCGCCGCCATCGCCAAGATCGTGGACGAACTGACGGTGAGGGCGAACCAGAGGTCCGATGCGTTCCTGGCCCAGTCGGAAGCGAGCTATCTCGCCGCGCGCAACCTGTCGATCGCCCTGGTGATCGCGGCCGTGCTGACGGGCGCCGCCGTCGCGATCTGGCTCTCGCTCTCGACGGCGCGTCGCCTGCGACGCTCCGTGGCCTTCGCGGAAGCGATCGGAACCGGCGATCTGACGCGGAATGCCGACACCAAGGGGTCGGACGAGATCGCCGATCTGCAACGCGCCATGGGCGAGATGGCAGGCAAGCTGCGCGAGATCGTGACGGATGTGCGCGCATCCGCCGATCAGGTGGCGTCGGGCTCGACGCAATCGGCGGCGACGGCCGAGCAGCTGTCATCCGGCTCGACCGAGCAGGCCGCGGCCTCTGAAGAGGCATCCGCCGCCGTCGAGCAGATGACGGCCAATGTCCGCCAGAACTCGGACAATGCCACGCAGACCGAGAAGATCGCGGTCTCGGCGGCCGAGAACGCCGAGCGCTCGGGCATCGCGGTCGCCAAGTCGGTGGTGGCGATGCAGACGATCGCCCAGAAGATCGCGGTGGTGCAGGAGATCGCCCGCCAGACCGATCTCTTGGCACTGAACGCCGCGATCGAGGCGGCCCGGGCCGGCCAGCACGGCAAGGGCTTCGCGGTGGTGGCATCGGAAGTGCGCAAGCTCGCCGAGCGCAGCCAGGAGGCGGCGACCGAGATCAACACCCTTTCGACGGACACGCTGGTGGTGGCCGAGGAAGCCGGGATGCTGTTGAAGCAGCTTGTTCCCGACATCCAGCGCACGGCCGAGCTCATTGCCGAGATCTCGGCGGCCTGCCGCGAGCAGTCGGTGGGCACCGAGCAGATCAACCAGGCGATCGTCCAACTCGACCAGGTGACGCAGGCCAATGCCGCGGCGGCCAACGAGATGTCGGCGACGGCCTCGCAGCTGTCCGCGGAAGCGGGCCGGCTGAGCGAGCGCGCCGGCTTCTTCCGGACCGAACCGTCGTCCACCATGCCGGCCGCCGGACCGGGTGCAACCCGCGGCGACGCGGTCCGCGCCCTTCAGGAGCGGGTCAGCGAGTTCGGCGCCCGACACGGCTCCAGGCCGCATGCCTCGCAGGCCCATGGCCAGAAGGGCACCGACCTCGATCTCGGCGGCCGCTTCGAGCGCATGAGCGCCTGAACGGGGAAGACCAACTGCACCGTGCGCGGAAGCTTGCTCGCGATCCGGCAAGTTCATCGCCTCACGGCCGCGGTTCGCATCTTCCGTCACGGTGTGCTGATCATGAAGCCCGCTCGGACCTCCCCGAGCGGGCTTTCTCGATACGGGCGTCGTCGCCGCGGCATTGTCGACCGGTCGGCGGGTTGCTCTGGTGCTTGAGGCCCTCGCATTGAACAAGATGCGCCGGACATGTCTCGCCGATCACAACCGGATGATGGCCGCTGTTGCGTGCCCATCTCGGCCGAAACGAAGGCCATTTCTACCAGCCGCAGTGGATGGCGACCCGGGGCGGGCGCTCAGCCAGCTTCTCTCCCCGCGACCCCGGCTCGGTCCCATCGCTCCATTCCTCGCCGCACCGTCGGGCACCGGTCTTCCGGAGCGTCGCCGAGCGGACGTTCATCCCGACCGACCGGCGGGCCGAGCAACGGACGATCCAGACGGGCTCGGCGCCCGATTCGATCAATCCAGGATCGCATGCGGGACGAAGCGCGAGAGGTTGCAGGTGATGCGCGAGCGGTCTTCGCGGATGCCGAGGCCGCAGGCGAGGTCCCCGACGATCCACGTGCCGAGGACCGCGAACTGGCCGGCCGCCTCGAACAGGGGCGTGAACGCCTGGATGACGGTCGGGCCGGCGCCGTAGTCGCCGTCCGTCGCTTCGGCCTTGAGGCCGTTTTCCCGGATCTCGATGTTCTCGCCTTCGCGGGAATGGAAGGGTTTGCGCACGCTGTTCGAGAGCGCGGCCACGCCCGGATCGCTTTCAAAGAAGGCGGGCACGAGGTTGGGATGGCCGGGATGGCGCTCCCAGAGGAGCGGCAGGATGCCCTTGTTCGACATGACCGCCTTCCAGGGCGGCTCCACCCATTGCGTGCCCGCCGTCGCCAGATGGCGCGCATAGGGTTCGCGCATCATGTCTTCCCAGGGGTAGAGCTTGAAGCAGCGGTCGATCGTGCGGTCCATCGGATCGACATAGCGACCGGCGGCGTCCACGCCGATCGAGTGCATGTCGATCAGGGCCGTGCGGTGGCCGGCCTGCACGGCGCAATCCATCAGATAAGCTGCCGTGCCGCGATCCTCGTCGCTGGCGGTGATGGCGGCGAAGTGGAAGATCCGGTCCGCCGGATAGGTCGCGAAGGCGGCGACAAGACTCTCCTGAATAAGGTTGAACTGGTCGGCACTCTCCGGCAACCGGCCGAGCGCGACCTGATCGACCAGCCAATCGTACTGGAAATAGGCGGCCTCGAAGACGCCGGTCGGCGTGTCGGCATTGTATTCCAGAAGTTTGGCCGGGCCTTGCCCGTCATAGGCCAGATCGAAGCGGCCATAGAGCGAACCGTCACCGGAGCGGAAAGATTGGCGGACCGTGTCGAACTGCTGGGGGGGAATGGCAAGGCGCGTCATCAGCGCCTCGGATTCCACGACCTCGGCCACGAGGTCCCGGCACATCTCGTGCAGCACCTGCGTCGGCGCCTCGATCCGCTCCTCGATCTCCTTCATCGTGAAGCGGTAGTAGACGTCATCCAGCCAATAGGGCTCGCCGTACATTTCGTGGAAGCCGAAGCCGACGGCCTCGGCCTTGCCCTGCCAGCCGTCGCGGGCGGGAATCGTGAGGCGCTCCACCTGTCAGCCGCCGAACGAGCCGCCGCGGCCGAAGGACATGCCTCCGAAGCCGCTGCGGGACACGGCGCGCGTGTTGATGTTGGCCGGGCGCGGCGTCGTGACCTGCGTCCCGATCACCGGATCGGAGCGTAGGGTCGCCCCCGAGCGGTTGGTGAAGATCGGGGTCGGTCGCGAATACGAGCCGCCGCCGACATAGGAACCGTAGGAATTGTAGTTCGTCAGGTTCTGGACGGCGGAGGAGATCAGATAGCCGGTCATGAACGGCAGGAAGAAGCGGCCCGTTCCGGAGCCGCCTTGGTCGCGCGGCGTCTCCATGCAGCGTCCCGCGCCGTATTGCGCCTCGCAATCCGACAGGCCCCGGAACTTCGGGGCGTCGCGCAGATGCTGGCTGAGTGCCGTCTGGTATTCCGCTTCGCAGACGCCCTTGTCGAGGCCGGCCTCGATGCACTGCGTAGGCGAGGTGAACAGCGTATCGGCCGTGGTGTCGTTGCCGCAGCCCGTGAGCGCCAGACCGCTCGCCGCGATCGTGCCCAGCGCCAGGAGGGGTGGCTTGCGACCGGTGAAGCGCTTCCTCATGACGGCTCCCTCAATAGGTCATGCAGGCGGCGTTCAGCATGCCGATCGTCAGGGAAATGCCCCCGGACCACACGCCTCCGGCCATCTCGCCCTGGGTGATACGCTGCGGCAGGTCGCGCATGGCGAGGCAGGCGACGCCGAAGGCGATCGCCTGGAACACCGCACCGACCAGCGCCCAGATCGCGAAATCGGTCAGCGAAACGGAATTGGCGGCCGCCGACGCGAGCGGCAGCGAAAAGCCCAGGATAGCCCCGAGAAAGGCGACCACCGCCGCCGAATTGCCCGTTCGGATCAGGCGCAGCTCGTGCTGCGGCGTCAGCGCCGAATAGGCGACCGAGAAGGCGGCGAGAGCCGCAAGGCCGGTGGCAAAATAGGCGAGGAAGGCTGGCAGGCCCGCGACATAGCCGAACATATCGGAAAGGATCCTTTTGCGAACAGTCGAGACGATGAGACGCGATCAGAGGCGGCGGATGTCGGCCGCCATCAGGCCGTAGCCGATGATGAACTCGACCGACCCGCCCTCCCTGGAAGCGCCACCCGCGAGATCGCGTTCGATGTTGATGAGCAGCATCTCGCGATCCTGGCCGAGCGGACGGGCGTAGAGCATGCAGGACTGGTGGATCTCGCGCCGCCTTTCGCCGTCGTCGACGGTCTCGACGAACTCCACGAGATCGGCCCGGCCCGCGCCGTCGCCCCAGAACCGGTCGAAGAGGAGGCCGTCGGCGTCATAACGGGACTGTCCGATGAGCCCGGAGGAACCGCGCCAGCGAGCCCAATCCGCCGGGCCCGCAGGCACGACGCTGTCCCAGGGTCGGTACAGGCTGACGTCCAGCAGGTCGTCGCCGGGTGCGGCCGAGGCGGACAGCACCTGCAGGATCGTGTTGTCGGCGTCGTAGTAGCGCGACAGGATCATGCCGGCGTCGAGCCGCGCTTCGCCGTAGGCTGCGACGATCAGCATGCCGCCGGGGGGCACCGGCATCGCCGTCTCGGCACCGGCGAGGTTGGCCTGGAGGCTCAGCGTGTCGATATCGATGCCGCCGCCGATGGCCACGCCCAGAGGGCCGCGTTCCACGGGAAGTTCGCTCGCGCTCCGGTCCGATCCCCAACCAAAGATGCGTCCGATCATTGCTTCGTGCCTTGTCCCGCTCCGCACACTCAGTATGACATAACGGCCACCCGGTGAAGGCGTGGCGTGAAGTCGGAATGGAGTTCGCAAGACGTGGCCAACTGGAACCTCGCATCCCTGACGGAACTCTTCGCAGCCGATCCCCCCGCCCTCGGCGACGTGGATGTCTCGATCGAAGGCGATGTGCTTCGCGTGACCCTGAAGGAGAGGGGCCATCTCGACGTCTTCGTCGTGGCCGCCGGCGAGCACATCCTCGCCAGCGTCCTGCTGGCGCCCGCCGACAGCGTGCCGAACCGCGCGGCCTTCGAGCGCCTCGCCCTCAAGACCCACAAGCTCGTTCCGCTCTCCACCTTCGGCATCTCGACCGTGAACGACGAGGAATGGTACGAGCTGTTCGGCTCCCTGTCGGCGCGCTCGTCGGCCGATCTGGTGGTCGAGGAAGTGGCCGTCCTGGCCGGCAATGCGGCGGATGCCGCGGCCTTCATGACGGAGTGGCGCCAGAAGGAGATCGCGACGTGAGCGTTTGGGGCAAGCTGTTTTCCGCCGTGCGCGGCGGCATCAACGAGGCGGGCGAAAGCGTGGCGGACGCGCAGGCCCTACGCACGCTCGACCAGGAGATCCGCGACGCCGACACGGCGCTGCGCCAGGCGCGCGGCGACCTCGCCGGCATCATGGCCACGGCCAAGACGCTCGGACGCCGTGTCGATGAGGCGCGGGCGAAGGATCAGAAGGATCTGGAATCGGCCCGGGCCGCGATGGCGGCCGGGCGCGAGGATCTGGCGCGCCAGCTCGCCGCGCGCATGTCGCAGAACCGCGCCGACCTGACGCGTGACGAAGCGGAGCTGCAGCGCCTTCAGGGCGCGCAGGCGCAGATGCTGCGTGCCGTGCAGGATACCGAAACGCGTATCCAGACGATGCGACGCGAGGTGGAGAGCGTGAAGGCCAACGAATCCCTTCTCAAGGCGCAGTCGGCGATCGCCTCCAGCCATGCCGGCGTCAACTCGCGCCTCGGCAGTGCCATGGACTCCCTGGAGCGGGTCAAGAAACGGCAGGAAGCGCTCGCCGGGCGCATCGAAGCCGGCGCGGAACTCCAGGCCCTCGAAAGCGGCTCGTCGCTCGATCAGGCGCTTCTGGAAGCAGGGATCGGCGGCAATCGCTCGTCCTCCAACGACATCTTCGCCGAGATCCTGCGCACGGAGAAGAGCCAGGACACCCTGCCGCCGGCACCGGCGGTTTCGAGCATCGGCTACGATCCGAAATCCTGAACATCGGAGGAGCCGCCACGGTATCGATACCGATGATCCTGTGGCGGCCTCGATCGGGGCGCGGGTCGAAGGACCGCCTTCGTCCATGCTCTCGCGGGCTGAAGGCTGTCGGTCGGCGTAAAATGCGACCGTCGAATGGCAGCTGGGTCGCGAGCCCGTTTCGGGGCTGCGACATGACGGGGCGTTCCGCGCGCGGCGCCCGGCCGGCGGAACACGCCCCATCACATGGAGCGAAAGCTGTACGGCTCAGGCGCGGCGGGCCTGCGGGCCGTGTCCTTCGCCCGTTTCGCTGTTGCCGGCATGCAGGATGCATCGGCTCTTGCCGGCAGCCTTGGCGGCGTAGAGCGCCTCGTCGGCAAGGACCATCATCGTCTTCAGATCCGCTGCCGGATCGCCGCGCGCGGCGCCGATGCTGACGCCGATGCGGGCGAGGAGCGTCGGCTCGAACTGGTAGGGCGTGCCGATCGACACGATCAATCGGGCGCCCAGACCGACGATCGCCTCGGCGTCGCTGTCGTCGCACAGGACGAGGAATTCGTCGCCGCCCAGGCGACAGGCGACGGCATGCGGTCCGATCGTCGCGGTGAGGCGCTGCCCGACCTGCTGGAGAACGACATCCCCTGCGTGGTGCCCGAGCGTGTCGTTCACCTGCTTGAAGCCGTCGAGGTCGAGATAGAGGAGCGCCGGTCGCGTGCCCCGGGCCGTCAGGCGGTCGAAGGCGCCTTCCAGGCCCCGGCGGTTCAGGAGACCGGTCAGCGGGTCTCGGAGCGAATGGGTCCGGCTCTCGATCTCGGCGGTGATGGCGCGCACTGTGACGCGCCGATGCTGCTCGATCATCGAGATGTTCATCAGCACGAACATCACCCCCTGACAGAGGATGAGGGGGATGAACTCGGGGTAGAGAAAGCCGAAGCTGGCCTTGAAACTGAGGTCGATGAGAAGGACCTGCGTCATCGCATAGCGCGGCGCCGCGAAGTTGCGCCCGATGATGCTGCCGATGGCCGCCAGGCTCGAAGCGAGTACGATGATCGTCATAGGGATGTCGCGGGACAGGACCACGACGACGATCGTCACGGCCTGCGTCAGGGCCCAGGCGAGGCCGACCGCAAAGAACGGACCGGTGCGCACTCCTGGCTTGCGCATGGCCGCAAGCCGGGCGGCTAGCAGCAGAACTTCGACGGCGGCGATGGCGAGGAAGACGGAATGGCCGATCCGATAGAAGGCGAGGAGCACGACGGCGACCGCGTTGATCGCTCCCACCACGAACGGCTTGGGGGAGCCGAAGAATATGGCGCCGAGCCGCTTGCGCACCTCGTTCGGCAGGGTCGGATCTATCGACGCGAGCCAGCGCAACGGCGCCAGGCGAGGTGCGACGTATGTCGAGGATCCGTCCATTCCCATCTCCTTCGTTGCGACTTGACCCTAATCGCAGTTGATTGAAGAGCCTCTAAGAGAGCCTGATCTTCTCGTGTGTTCGCAGATGGCGAATGCCGGTTGGCCGATCCCGATGATCCAGACTTCGCCACCCGTCACCGGAGCGCTCAAGGGAATCGAGATGTAACGTCAGCGCCGATGGATCGGCGAAACGGCCTTCCGGAAGGCCTCGCCGCATAGCTTCGCTCCCAGCAGACCTGCTGCTCCGGCGCTGGTCTGTTCTTTCCGGGAAGATCGTTCACGCGGCGCAACGCGATCAGCATTCGTCCGTCCCGTCACCTCGGATTCGGAGAACGCCGGCGCCAGTGCTTCGACAGGCATCGTCGAACCTCTGACATGCAGGCGCGCTTTCGGTGGGAGCGAACACTGGGTCGATCACGTAAATGCGTCATTGCAAAACGCGGCGTGATCAATCAGTCTACAGGCATGGTCAATTGAGTATTTGGCTGACATCAGGAGTTGAGACCCTGCACGACCGCTCGAAACGAAGGGACCTTACGATGGACACTCAGACGACAAGCGATCGCATCGCTGACGAACCGAGGATTGAGGATTTCGATATCCTCCTGGCCTTCGCCAAGGCCTTGTCCGACCCCCAGCCTGAAGTCGCCGAGAAGGATCCTGGCGACGAGACGGAAGCGTTCCTCAAACTCGCCAGAGCGCACTGACCACGGATATGTGCGGCCTCGGTGATCCGAGGCCGCAGTTCTGGATGCTGAAGGCATAGAAGGCGATGGCGATGATCCGACGTCGGTTCGATGACTCTCCCCGTTCCATCATGGCGCTTTCCAGGGTCGCTGCCGATCCGCGGACCGGTGTCACCGCGATTGGGCCGACACGCGATGCAGCGGATGCCCGCGTCACTCGTTGATACGGCGATTGCTGAATTCATCGGACGCGATTTGATCGCTGCGAACCGCCCGTTAAAGGTTTCGCTTGCAGATTGTGGCGACACCACCGGGGAGTTCGCGTGCGTCGGACAAGACACGATATTCCTGCGTACCGTGACCTTCCCGACGACGTCGTGGTCGATCTCGTCCGCCTGATGTTCACCTCTCGGGTGAACATCCGCTGGTTGTCCGCCATCATGCTGACTTCGACGATCTATGGTGCTCTCGAGTCCGATAGCGGGTGGACGCTCGTGACCGCGATCGCCGTCTGGGTCATCAGTCTGCTTCGCATCGCCATTGCGGAGAGCTACGTCCGCTACGGGCATGCATGCGCCTCCAAACAGATGCAGCTTCGATGGAAGGCTCTCTATCTCTTGGGTGGAACGGCGCTTGCCTTGGCATTCTCGGCCTTCCTGGCCGATGCAATCCTGCGCGGTGACGCATGGTTGACGGCCAGTTCCATCGCGATCGCTGTCGGCGGAGCCTACGGTGCGATCCCCTATGTCGGCCTTTGCCGCCGATACGGGTTTGGACAGACGCTCCCCTACGTGTTCGTTCCGGCGATCGCTCTCATGGCCTCGAACGAGGATATCCGATGGTGGATGGCCGTCTCGCTGTTCGGCGCCGTGCTTTCGGTGAAAGGGCAGTCCGACAGGACTTACGTCCAAACCGTGACCGGTCTGCTGGACCGCAGGACCGTCGAGAGGCTGGCATCGACCGATGAATTGACGGGCCTCTGGAACCGCCGACAACTCGAACTCGTGACCTCGCAGGCGATCACAGAAGGGCTCCCGAACGTGCACTGGCTCGGCGTGGATCTCGACCGCTTCAAAGCGGTCAACGACGAACTCGGCCACGAGGCGGGCGATCGGGTGCTGAAAGACGCTGCCGGCCGGATTGCGTCCGTGGTCGGTCCGGATGCGTTCGTCTCCCGGATGGGGGGAGACGAGTTCGTCGTGTTGATGATCGGCGACCGGGCGGCGGCAAGTGCGGTCGCCGACGCCATCCGCGTCCGTCTTGCCGACCCCATTCGGGTGTCCGGTGGGATCGCGCGCATCGGCGCGAGTGTCGGTGCGACGGCCATCTGCGCGCACGACACGATCGACGAGATTGCAAGGCGAGCGGATGAACGCATGTACGCGCAGAAGGCGACGACACGCCTCGCCGCATGAGGCGCTCGACCGCCGGTCCATGCCGACCTTCATCGGCCGTTCACCGTGGGGGGCGCACAACCGCATCGTTCATCCGCCAGCGGATCTCCGCCTGGATCCTGACCACGGCGGCCGGTCTGACCTGAACATCGGAAAGCTTGGTTATACGACCTCGGGGCTTCCAGAAGCGTCTCCCGGCGCGTGACGAGAGCCGAGCCATTGGATCGTCAGACCTTGCCGAGGGAGGCGCGGCGGAAGAGGGCGCGCGAAAGGCCGAGGCGGGCGCGCAGCCGCCGGAGCGGGCGGGCCGGTGCGGCGGCATCGCCCGGTTGCGTCCGGCGCGGATGGAGCGCGGTCGTCAGGAGCGACAGGGCCGGGCCGGTCCAGCCGTGCCGCAGCTGGAGCCGGCGACGCCGGTATTGCAAGCGGGCGAACCAGCCTGGCGCCAGCCCGTCGGGAAGCGGCAGGCCGAGAAGCCGGCTGGCCGTGATCAGCTGCGTCGTCAGAATGGTGCGGTTCCGCGCGCCGGGAAACGCCGCGATCACCGCCGCGAAGTCGAGCGGTTCCTCCGCCTCCGCCTTCGCCAGCATCACCATGTCGAGGAGATGGCGCAGGTCGAGATGACCCCGCCAGAAGTCGCCGTCGTGGAACTGATCGTGCAGCACGAGTTCCACGAACAGGCGCGTCGGCGACGGCAGGAGCGCCTGCCCCGCGCCGAGCTGGACCGGGCGACCCGGATGGTCTGCCGATAGACGCCGCGTCAGGTCGTCCGGCCCCCGGGCCACGCGGTGGAGGTCGATCATTGCCGCCCGGTCGGCCCGCACGAGATCGAGCGTCAGCTCGTTCACGCGGTTGGCGCCCTTGGCGTGGACCGCATAGCCGCCCGCCTCCAGCAAGGCGAGGGCCCTGAGCCAGTCGTGCGGCGGCACGCCGAGATCGAGATCGGAGACGAGGCGCGAGCGCATCGAAGGCGGGCAGCCGAGAAGAAGCGCCACGCCCTTGTGAAGCGTCGGCACGATGCCGCCGGCATTGAGGAGCGTCAGCACCTCCTCGCACTGGTCGAGGAGGAGACGGTTCCGGCGCTCGTTGCGCGCGAGCACGTCCTGCAGGAAGACCACGAGATCGGCCGGGAGGAGGGCTGGGTCGACCGCTGCGAGCCGCGCTGCCAGGGCCGGCGTCGTCAGCGACCGGTTGGCCTGCGCGACGATCGCTTCCCAGTCCATAGGCTTCCGGTTCACCGCTTCGCCGGGCCGGGCGCCGCGCAGGAGCGCCAGCAGCGCATCGATGGGCGCGGTCCTACGGCGCATCGCGGCACAGATCGACGATCGAGCGGCGAGCCTCTGCGGCCTCGCGGAAGGTCAGGCGCACGTTCCGGCTGCCGCCGAGCAGGCCGAGCAGGCTCTCGTAGTTTCTGGCTGAAAGGCGCCGGGTGATGGTGAACCCGTCGCCGATGAGATCCCGCAGCACCACGGGGATCTCGACGTCGGCGATGGACGGGCCGTCGACCTCGCGGCGGTCGAGCAGCGCGATCCAGCGCACGCGCAGCGGCCGGTGCGAGGGCGGAGCGGCGACCGGGCGATAGCGCACCGCGCGGCCGTCGAGCCGGCGATGGGTCGGCGCGTCCGGCGCCTGTCCCGGCCAGCCGTCCGGCTTGATGCCGGGCGCGAAGGGCAGAGGGTCGATCGTCCCGTCCATGCGCAGCAGTGCCAGATCGTCGCCGCGAAACGAGAACCCGTCCTTCAGGAGTTCGAGCGCCAGCGTGGTCTTTCCGGCGCCGGGATGGCCGCAGAGGAGAAGCGCCGCCCCGTCGCGCTCGAGCGTGGCGACATGCAGGATGAGGGAGGCCGGATTGGCGGCGATCACGTCGTCGGTCAGCCGCGCCTTGAGCGCCGGCCCCGCCTGATCGTCGCGGTAGACGGCGGCTGGGCCCGCGCTGCCTTGGAGAAAGACGAACCCGTCCTCCCGCCAGACGTCGTAGCGCAGCATCGCCGGATCGCCGGAGACCTGCGTTGCCGGGGTATCGCACGACGTTTCGAAGGGCGCGAAGATCGGCGCTGCGAGGACGGCGATTTCGCGCTCGGCGTAATGAAGAGTGACGCCGAGGCCGGGCAGGGCGAGGCGCTGCAGGAGGCAGGCGGGCGGCTCCGGGGTCCGGTCGGCCGAAAGCAGCCCGAGGTCGCAGGCGATCGACAGGGTCTGGCGCACATAGGCCGAGGCTTCGTTGGCCTCGACGCCCTCGATCCGGCGCTCGATCTCGGCGGCCATCGCCCCGTCGATGAGATGCGAGACGATGGCCGCGGCGCTATCGGTCAGGCCGACGACCTTCTGTGCCGGTTCCGAAAAGAGGAGAGCGCCGTCCGGCGTTGCGGAGAGCGATGCGCCGTCGATCCGGTAGACCGGCCCCCGCCTGCGGCCGTCGCCCTGGTCGACGAGAGGGCCGGGCCGGAGCATGCGACGGGACATCGAGACCGCGCCCGGCAGGGGCGGGCGGGCCTAGCCGCCGCCCTTGTGTCCGGTGTCGTGGGTGACGCGGGGTCCGGCGTCGCCGCCCGAATGCGAGGGGCCGCCACCGCCACCGCCACCGCCACCACCACCACCATCGCGCACGGCACCGCCGGAGGATTGGGCGATGGCGTCGGAGGTCATCGAGGTCGAAAGCAGGACCGTCATGGCGGGGGGGACGGTCACGGCGAAGCGACCCGCCTTCTTCAGGAAGTCGCGACGGTCCGTGCCCGAGGTGGGTGCCTCGGCGTTCGGGATTTTGTTGCTCATGTCGGCTCCGGAACAGCGGGTGAACGGGAGTCCACCATGGCAGGAGCGGGAGATCGGTCCCGAACTCTTTCAGCGGAGGGTAGACCATCCGAAAGGCGTAGACGTTGGGGGACCGGGAGTGCCCTTGGGGCATCGCACGGTTGGCGCTCTGGCATCCATGCCGGTTGTTCGTTCGCCCTAGTCGGGAAGGCCACGGCAGAGGGAGGTGACGACGAGGTCGAGCTGGCGGTCCAGCTGCGAGACGGGCACGGAAACGACGGTCTCCTGCAGGCCGATGGAAACGATGCCGTGGACCATCGAGAACATCGACAGCGCGAGTTCGCCGATCTGGTCGTCCGACCATTCCGGCCGGAGGCCTCGCAGGGCGTCGACCGCGAGCCGGACGAGCGCGAGATGCTCCTCCCGGTGCCAGTCGGGAGCGGGCTTGCCGGAGGCGGCGGCCCGTTCGAAGAGCGCCGACCAGGCCCGTCGCCGCGTGTCCGCAAACTCGAGATAGGCGAAGGCGAGCGAGACAAGGACGCGTTCGGGGGGGGCGGCGCCGGGTTTCAGGGCGCGGGCGGCGAGATGCGAGTCAAGGTCCCGGATCGTCCGCGAGTTCACGGCCACCATCAGCGCGTCGACATCGTCGAAGAACGTGTAGACCTGCCCGGCGGAGCATCCGGCGGCGGTCGCCACATCCTTGACGCGGACCGACGCCATTCCGCCCGCCGCGACGGCGGCGACCGCCGCATCGATCAACCGCTCGCGCACCGCCTCCCGCTTTTCCGCCACGCCCATCGGATCACCCAAAAATTGAACGATGTTCATTTTTTGCTTGCGAAGCCGTGCTCGGTGTCGCAGGATGAACTACGTTCAAATATGAACACTGTTCAGAAACGGGTATCATCCATGTTCGAAGCGATCAAGGGCGTCCAACCCGGCAGCGACGTCGGGGCGAACAAGGCGGCGACCCAGGCTCTCGCCGCCGCGGTGCCAGCGCCGGTCTCGGGATCGCTCCTCGCGTCACGGCGCTTCCTGCCGCTGTTCGTCACCCAGCTTCTGTCGGCGTTCACCGACAACCTCCTGAAGAACGCGGTGGTGCTTCTCATCCTCTTCGGCCTCGCCGACGGGGGAGGCGCGGAGCTCGTTCCGCTCGCGGGCGCCATTTTCATCCTGCCGTTCGTGCTGCTGTCGGCGCTCGGCGGGCAAGTGGCGGACCGGAACGACAAGGCGGTCGTCGCCCGTTACCTGAAGCTCGCCGAGATCGGTGCGGCGGGGATCGCCGTGGCCGGCCTCGCCACCGCGTCCGTGCCCCTGATGTTCGCGGCGCTCTTCGCCTTCGGGGTGGTGTCCGCGATGTTCGGACCGGTGAAGTACGGCATCCTGCCCGATCACCTCAGCCCCGACGACCTGCCGCGCGCCAACGCCTGGATCGAAGGCGCGACGTTCTTCGCGATCCTCGCCGGCACGGTCGGCGCCGGCCTCCTGTCCGGGACCGAACACGCCAGCGGGCTGATCGGCCCGGCCGTCGCCGTCCTTGCCCTCGCCTGCTGGGTCTCCAGCTTCCTTATCCCCCGCACCGGCGCCGGCGACCCGACCTCCACGCTCGATCCGAACGTCGTTCGCTCGACCTGGCGCGAGGTCGCGTCCCTGCGCCGGGACGGCCGGCTCTTCACGGTCGCCGCCATGCAGGCCTGGTTCTGGACCATCGGCGCCGTCTGCCTCTCCATCCTGCCGGTCCTGGTGCGGGACTCGTTCGGCGGAACGCAGGGCGCCGTCACCCTTTGCCTTGCGACCTTCGCGGTCGCCGTGGCCGTCGGCTCGGCCGTCGCGGCCGCGCTGATCAAGGGCCGCGTGGTGCTGCTGCCCGTACCCGTCGGCACGCTGATGATGGCGGCCTTCTCCGCCGACCTCGCATGGATCACATGGGGTATGGGCGGCACGGCCACCGACAGCCTCCTCGCCGGTGCCGGCGGTGTCCGATCGCTGGTGGACCTTGCCGGCATCGCCTTTTCCGGCGCGCTGGTCGCCGTGCCCGCGGCGGCCGCGCTTCAGGCCTGGTCGGACGCCAGGCGCCGCGCCCGCACCGTCGCCGGCGCCAACATCATCTCCTCGATCGGCATGGCGTTCGCCGGCGTTGCCGTCGCGGCCGGGCAGGCGTCGGGCCTCGGCGTGCCCGCGATCCTCGCGATCCTCGCCGTCCTCAACGTCGTTGCGGCCCTCCTGATGTTCGCGAAACTGCCGACCAAGCCCCTCTACGATGTCGCCTCGATCTACTTTCGCGTCTTCCACCGCATGGAGGTCCGCGGCCTCGAGAACGTCGCCAAGGCCGGCAACCGCATGATCCTGGCGCCGAACCACACGTCGTTCCTCGACGGCCCGCTGGCGCTGGCGCTCACCGATCTCGACCCCGTCTTTGCCGTCGACACCGGGATCGCCCAGCGCTGGTGGGCCAAGCCCTTCCTCAATGCCACCCGCGCGATGCCGATGGACCCGACCAAGCCGATGGGCACCCGCACCCTGGTGCGCACGATCCAGGCCGGCGACCCCGTCGTGATCTTTCCCGAGGGGCGCATCTCGGTCACGGGCAGCCTGATGAAGGTCTATGACGGCGCCGCCATGGTCGCCGACAAGACCGGCGCCATGGTCGTCCCCGTGCGCATCGATGGTCTCGAACGGTCTCCGCTTTCCCGGATGAAGGACACGCAGGTGCGCCGCAAGCTCTTCCCCAAGGTCGTGGTCACCGTCGGCGAGCCGAGGGCGATCGAGGTCGATCCCGCCCTGCGCGGGGCCAGGCGCCGCGCCGCCGCCGGGGCTGCGCTCTACGAGGTCATGGCCGGGACGGTCGTGGAGTCCGCCGACATCGACCGCACGGTCGCCAGGGCCGTCGTCGACGCCGCCAGGACGTTCGGCATGTCGACCAACTGCGCCGAAGATCCGAAGGCGGGACGCCTGTCCTACGGCAAGCTGCTGCTCGCCTCCTCGGTCCTCGCTCGCAAGCTCGACGCGCTCCTGGGCGACCAGAGCCATGTCGGCCTGATGCTGCCGAGCTCGGTCGGCGCGCTCGTCACGTTCCTCGCGCTCAGCCGCTCGGGCAAGATCCCGGCCATGGTCAACTTCACGGCGGGCGCGGCCAACGTCGCTTCCGGCCTGCGGGCCTGCCGGGCGCGCAAGATCCTGACCTCGAAGGTCTTCGTCGAGCAGGGCAAGCTCCAGCCGCTGGTCGACGCGCTGGCCGCCGAGTTCGAGATCGTCTGGCTGGAGGACGTGAAGGCGTCCGTCGGCACGCTCGATAAGGTCCTCGGCCTCCTCGGCAAGACGCGGATCGCCAGCAAGGCGAAGCCCGACGACGCGGCCGTGGTCCTCTTCACGTCCGGCTCCGAGGGGAAGCCGAAGGGCGTCGTCCTCAGCCACCGCAACATGCTGGCGAACGCCGCACAGGCCGCTGCCCGCATCGCGTTCGACCGATCCGACAAGGTCCTGAACATCCTGCCGATGTTCCACTCGTTCGGGCTGACGGCCGCGACGATCCTGCCGATCACCCACGGGGTGCCCGTCTACTTCTACCCCTCGCCGCTGCACTACCGGATCGTGCCCGAGATCGCCTACGGGTCGAACGCGACGATCATGTTCGGCACCGACACGTTCCTCGCCGGCTACGCCCGCACCGCCAACGCCTACGACTTCCGCTCGATGCGCTACGTGTTCTCCGGCGCCGAGCCGGTGAAGGAGTCCACCCGCAAGGTCTGGTCCGAGAAGTTCGACGTGCGCCTGCTGGAGGGTTACGGCGTGACCGAGTGCTCGCCCGTGGTGGCCCTCAACACCCCGCTCTTCAACAAGCCGGGCACGGTCGGGCAGCTCATGCCCGGCATCGAGCACCGCCTCGAGGCCGTGGACGGTGTCGAGGTCGGCGGTCGGCTTCACGTGCGCGGTCCGAACGTCATGCTCGGCTACCTGCGCGAGGAGAACCCCGGCGTGATCGAGACGCTGGTGGACGGTTGGCACGATACGGGCGACGTCGTCGACATCGACACGGATGGCTTCGTGCGGATCCTCGGCCGCGCCAAGCGCTTCGCCAAGATCGGCGGCGAGATGGTGTCGCTGGCCGCGCTCGAGGCCTTCGCGGCCGAGTTCTGGCCCGGCAAGGCCTCGGCGGCCGCCGTCGTGAAGGATCCGAAGAAGGGCGAGGCCATCGTGCTCCTCACCGAGGCGGAGGGCGCCGACCGCCTGGACCTCGCGCGCTTCCTGAAATCCCGGAATGCCTCCGACCTCATGGCGCCATCCAGGGTCGTGGTCGGCACGATCCCGCTGCTCGGAACGGGCAAGGTCGATTTCGCAGAGGTGGGACGGCAGTTGGCGGCCTGAGGAACGGTTCAAGGGATTCGGGACAGGCCGTTCCTATCGCGGGCCGGACCCGACCTTGATCCGAGACCGCGGTTTTCGGCTCGCCAACGGAGTGATCGGCGCGACCTGGACTGACGGATGCTCCTCGAAGGACCCGATTGAACCACCGATCGGGTTCACCTCTCGGGGCCAGAAGTCCGGCGCCTCCATAGAAGCGTAGCCTGTCCGTTCGAACGGTCCCCGATGCGTGGCTCGAACCGAGCCTTCATCCATTGGGCGGCTGCGGCGCGGAAACGCCGAGCCCAGGCGATCCCCCTTTTGCAAGAGGGAAGGGATGTGATCAGAGCGCCCGTCAGGTGGTCGGCGCCACTGCGCTTGGTTCTCCCAGCGACAGCATCAGGCGGTTGGCCCAGTTGAAGAAGGCGGCGGCGAAGACGAGGTCGGCGATCTCGTCGTCCTTCAAGCCGACCTCCCGCAGCCTCGCCACGTCGTCGGTGCCGAACTCGGGCGGCGTGCGTGTCAGCCGCTCGGCCGCTTGGGCGATGGCGTTCCATCGGGGGTCGAGATCGACGGACACGCCGTCTTGCAGAAGCCGGTCGATCTCCTCGCCGCGGCCGGAATGCCGCGTGGCGAAGCGGGCGTGGACGGAGGCGCAGAAGATGCAGCCGTTGACCCGCGAGACGGCGGTGGCGGCGAGTTCGCGCTCGGCACGCGGCAGACCGCCGTCGCCGTTGTAGAAGATGTCCTTGTCGGTGCGCGTGCGGGCGCCCAGAACCTCCGGGTCGCGGGCGAGGAGCCGAAAATAGGGCGACTGCGCGCGGCTCCGCTCGGTCAGGCCCTCGTAGTGCCGATCGGTGAGGTCCTCGACGGCGAGCGGAGCCAGCGCGGGAAGCCAGCTCAGCTCGTCCCGCGTGAACGCGTTCGGCTCGCGGTTGTCGGGATGGCTCAGAAGAACGGATGTCTCAGGCGCGGCGACGGGGGCGTTCATGCGGCTTCTCCGGCTTGGGCAAGGGAGCGCAGGCCGATCGCCGCGCGGATCTGGAAGGCGAGGAACGAGACGAGCTGCGACAGGGTCACGATCCCGTCTGCGCTCCATCCGGCCTCCACGAGCCGGGCCAGCGACTCGCTGCCGGCGTCGCGCGGGTGGAAGACGAGCAGGTGGGCGTGAACCAGCGCGGCGGCGAGCCGAACCCCGAAGGCGGCCCTTGCGTCTTCGCTTGCCCGATAGATCGGTCCCGCCTCGTTCTCCTCGCTGAGTGGCCCCGGCGGATAGGCGCCGTAGGGACCGTCGGTCGAGGCTCGCTCGGCTTCAACGAAGAGCACCCGTTCGAGTTCGGGCGCGCCGAGCAGCCTCGTGTAATGCTCAGCGATCGCCGCGTCCCGGTGCAGCAGGGCCACGAAGGCGGCAACCGTCCGGCGCTCCTCCAGGCTCACGTCGCCCGGCTCGGCGGGATGGAGCAGAAGCTCGTAGCTGCGCTGCGCGTTGTCGCGCGCGACGGAGCGCCTGGCGCGCACGGCGTCGAGTGCCGGTCCGGCACGGATGCCCGCCAGCGCGTCGATGAGGTCGGCGGATGGTTCGCTCATGGGATGTCTCCGGGGTTCTGGTGTCAGACGACGCGGGCGAGCGCGGGGCGGGTGGGCTCGCGCCAGCCAAGCGCGGGGGCCACCTCCGCCGCGAAGAGTTCGATCGATCGCAGAATGGCGGGGTGCGGCGGGTCGATCGAGTGGACCTGCACCGAGACCTCGCTCGCGTGGGCGAGCGTCACGTCGCGTGACAGGCTCTCGGCGACCTCGTCCGGCGTGCCGACATGGCTGTCGAAGGTCCTGAGGAGATCGTCGAGGCTGTCGCCGAGGATGACGTGGCCCTGCGCGGCGAAATGGGCGGCCACCCGGCGCAGTCCGGTTTCGGCAAGGCGCCGGGCCTCGGCGCCTCGGTCGGCGACGAACACGCTGCGGGAGGCCAGGATGCGGGGTGCCGCACCCGCCGGGAGGGCAGTGTGATAGGCTTGCACGATCGGGAGCTGGAGTTCGGCAAGGGAGAGGTCCGGTCGCCCCTGCGGCCGCGGCTGAGTGCGCGACAGAAGAAGGCCGTCGCCCGCCTCGCCAGCCCGCGCGCCGCCGGCCGCCGAGAAGGTCGCCTGCCAGATGCGCCGATCGAGCGTGCCGGCGTCCGGGTAGAGGCGGTTGCCGCCGCCCAGCGGCTCGCCTCTGAGAGCACGGCGCAGCGTCGCCACCTTGCCGCCGAAGATCGCGCCGCGTTCCGCGCTGTCGAGACCGAAGGCGGCGAATGAGGAGGCCGTGCCGCCGGAGCCGAGGCCGAGTTCCAGCCGTCCGCCAGACAGATGGTCGAGAACCGCGGCATCCTCGGCGACGCGCACCGGCTCGTCGAGCGGCAGCGTCACGATGCCGGTGCCCAGGCGAATGCGAGACGTGACGGCCGCAACGTTGGCGAGGAACACGAAAGGTGAGGGCTGGCCGCCCTCGTCGCGGTTGAAGTGGTGCTGGGCTATCCATGCCGTGTCGAAGCCGAGGCGCTCGGCATGAACGATCTGCTCGCGCGCCAGCCGATAGCGCATGCCGGGTTCGGCGTCGTCGAGAATGCGAGTGAAGAAACCGATGCGTTTGGTCATGCGGGGATGGCCTCGTCGGGATGGTGGGACCTGCCGCGCCCCGGAATAGCGCCGATCAGCTCACGCGTGTAGGCGGTGGCCGGCCGGCCGAAGACGTCCTCGACGGGGCCCTCCTCGACGATCCGGCCCCCTCGAAGGACGCTCACCGTATCGGCGATGGCGCGCACCACGGCGAGGTCGTGGGAGATGAAGAGGTAGGTGAGGCCGAGCTCGCGCTGGAGTTCGCCCAAGAGGCGGAGGATCTGCGCCTGGACTGTGACGTCGAGGGCGGAGACCGCCTCGTCGAGAACGAGGATGCGTGGTTCGAGGATCAGCGCTCGGGCGATCGCGACGCGCTGGCGTTGTCCGCCGGACAAGGCGCTGGGCCGCCGTGCGGCGAGCTCGGTGGGCAGATGGACCCGCGCGAGGATCGCCTCCACGCGAGCCCGGCGCTCCTCGCGCGCCACGGGCTCGAAGTTGAGGAGCGGCTCCTCGACGATGTCCCGCACGCTTTGGCGCGGATCCAGCGAGGCGAACGGGTTCTGGTAGACGAGCTGGACCCTGCGTCGGAAGCGCCGGAGGTCTTCGCCCTTGAGCGAGGCGACGTCCTGTCCATCGACCACGATGCGGCCGGAGGTCGGACGCAGGAGGCCGAGGACGGCGCGGCCCGTCGTGGTCTTGCCCGATCCCGACTCTCCGACGAGAGCGTGGGTCGTGCCGGGCGCCACGCGGAAGCTGGCCTCGTGCACCGCGCGAAACGGTCCGCGATCGGTGGGAAAGTCCTGCACCAGCCCCTCGACCTCGATGATGGGCGCGGCGAGTGATGGGGCAAGCGGCTTGCGCAAGGGCGCTGCGAAGGCGGGTGCGTCGAGCAGGAGGCGTCGCGTGTAGCCCTCGCGCGGCGCATCGAGGAGCGACCTTGCTTCGCCCTGCTCGACGATCCGCCCGCCCCGCATCACCACGATGCGGTCGGCCCGGTCCGCTGCGACCGCGAGGTCGTGGGTGACCAGAAGGACGGCTGTGCCGTGTTCGCGGCGCAGGTCGTCGATCAGGTCGAGGATGCGGCGCTGGACCGTGACGTCGAGCGCCGAGGTCGGCTCGTCGGCGATGACGAGCTGCGGCTTGAGCGCGAGCGCGATGGCGATCAGCACGCGCTGCTTCATGCCGCCCGACAGCTCGTGCGGATACTGCCGGAAGCGCAGCTCGGGATCGGACAGGCCAACGCGCTCCAGCAGGGCGAGAACCCCGGCCTGGATCGCAGCCCGGTCGCGCGCGCCGTGCAGGCGGAAGACCTCGGCCAGTTGCGTGCCGATCGTCTGGACGGGGTCGAGCGAGGATCCGGGGTCCTGCGGAACGAGGCTGACGACCCGTCCCCGGAGGGTGGACAGGCGGCGGTCGGACCAGCCGGACACATCCTCTCCATTCAGAAGGATGCGACCGCCTTCGATGCGTCCGTTGCCGGGAAGGAGCCCGACGATCGACTGCGCCGTCGTGGTCTTGCCCGATCCCGACTCGCCGACGAGCGCCACGACCTCTCCCGGCCGGACGACGAAGTCGACGCCCTCGACGACGGTCCTGCCATCGTAGCCGATGGCGAGACCCTCGACGAGGAGGAGGGGCGTGTTGCCTCGTGTCGCGCTCATCGGGTTCCTCCCGTCAGGGCCCGCCCGACGCGGTTGGCGGCGAGGACGACGATGATCGTCGCCAGTCCCGGGAAGACGGTGAGCCACCAGGCGCGGGCCATATAGTTGCGACCCTCCGCGATCATCAGGCCCCATTCGGGCGTCGGCGGCGGCGCGCCGTAGCCGAGGAAGCCGAGCGCCGAGATCTGGAGGATGGCCCAGCCGAGCTGGAGGGCGGCGTAGGCGAGGACGGTGGTCATCGAGTTCGGCAGGATGTGGCGCCAGAGCACGGCGGCGAACGTGCCGCCCGAGCCGAAGGCGGCTTCGACGTAGTCCGACCGCCGCACCGTCATCACTTCGGAGCGCACGAGCCGCGCGAAGCTGGCGATGGACGTGATGCCGACGGCCACCGCCACCTGCGCATGGCCGAAGCCGAGGATGACGATGAAGGCCAGCGACAGGAGCAGCGTCGGGATCGCCAGCATGACGTCGACGAGGCGCATCAGGACGCCGTCGGTGCGTCCGCCGATCGCTCCGGCGAGGAGCCCGATCAGGGTGCCGAGGCCGAGGCCGATGCCGACGGCGATCGCGGCGCCCGAGAGCGAGTAGCGCGCGCCGTGGACGATGCGCGCGAAGACGTCGCGTCCGAGCTCGTCCGTGCCCAGCCAATGCACGGCGGACGGCGCCTTCAACTGCTGGCCGGCAAGGCCCGCTACCGCGCTGTGGCCGGTGAAGAGCGAGGGGAAGAGGGCCAGCAGCACGGCGAGGAAGAGAACGGCGACCGCCAGCGCCAGACCGACCGGAAGCCGGCGCGAACCGGCGCGACGGCGCGAGCGGCGCGGTTTTGCCCCTTCAAAGGGCGCGAGCGACGACACCGTGCTCATGCCGTCACCGTACCGGCGCGCCGCAGGCGCGGGTCGATCAGGGGATAGAGAAGATCCACCGCGAGATTGACGAGTACGAAGCCGAGCGCCGCGATCACCACGATGGCCTGGAGCACGGCGGCGTCCTGGTTGCGCACCGACCGCTCCGCCAGCCGTCCGATGCCGTTGAGGCCGAACACGGTCTCGGTCACCACCGCGCCCGCCAGGAGCTCCCCGAAGAGAAGGCCGGCGATCGTGAGGACCGGGAGGAGGGCGTTGCGCAGCGTGTGTCGAAATAGCACCTGCGACCGTGTCGCGCCCTTGGCGCGGGCGACCGTGACGAAGCCCTGCACCGAGAGGGCATCCAGATTGCGCAGGAGGATTTGCGCGATCGGCGCCGCGATCGGCACCGCGATGGCGGCGACCGGCAGGATCAGGCGCTCCCACGGACCGGGGGCGATCACGGACACCAGCCCGAGGCGGAAGGACACGATCTGGACGAGCACGATGGCGAGCCAGAAGACCGGGATCGAGACGAGGAGGCCCGGGAGCCCCGCAAAGGTCTCGCGCAGGAAGCGGAAGGGCGCGAGCATCGCCAGGAGCGTCACGGCGAGGGCGAGCGCGACCGCGGCAAGGAAGGCAAGACCCGACAGCCAGAGCGTCGAGGGCAGGTTCGCGGCGATCTCGCCGGCGACCGAGGCGCCGGACGCGATCGAGAAGCCGAAGTCGCCCCTGAGGAAGCCGGCGAGGGTTCGCAGATACTGGCTCCAGATCGGATCGTCCGCCCCATAGAAGGCCCGGATGCCCGCCACGGCTTCCGGGCTCAGCCCCATGTCGCCGCCGACGAACCGGATCAGCACGGCGTCGCCGGGCATGAGCTGGAGCAGGACGAAGGAGACGGTGAAGGCCGCCCAGAGCACGAAGGCCGCCTGCGCCAAGCGGCCTACCAGGATGGGGGCCCTCATTTGTCGAGCCAGACGCCGTAGAAGCTCGGCCGGCCGACGGCCTCGAAGGCGAGCCCCTTCACGTAAGGGGCCGCGCCGTAGACCTGCGGCTCCTCGAAGATCGGGATCGCGTAGGCCTCGTCCACGACACGGCGCTGGACGTCGCCGGCGAGCTGGAGGCGCTTGGCCGGATCGGTCTCGGCGGCGATCGCTTCCAACTGCCCGTTGAGCGTGTCGTCGCGAAAGCTCCTGACCTTGTCGCTGACGCCGCCGGTCTGGAGCAGGACGTTGCGGTTCTTCGGATAGTACTGGCTCTTGAGGACGTCGGGATCGGCGCGGCCCACCATGGCCGGCGAGACGGCGGTCTTGGCGGGATCGAGATTGTCGGCGACCGCCGAGCCGGCGTCGCCGCCGAGGACGTTGAGCTTGACGCCGAGCATGTTCCATTGCTGGGCGACGAGCTGGAGCGCCGCCCGGTTCTGCGGCTGGGGCAGCGACTCGTAGGCGGTGAGTTCCAGCCGCTGGCCGTCCTTCTCGCGCAGACCCGACGCCCCGACCGTCCACCCGGCCTCGTCGAGAAGGCGGGCGGCCTCAGTCTGGTCGAAGCGGAGCTTGTCGGACAGGTCGACATAGCCGAGCGCGGTCGAGGCGAGGACGGATGTCGCGACCGGGTAGTTCTTCGAGAAGAGGGTCTGGACGATCGCCTGCCGATCGGTGCCGTGCAGCAGGGCCTGCCGGACCTTGACGTCCGCGACGAGCGGGTTGTCCGGGCGGAAGACGATCGAGTTGTTGACGCCGCGCGTCGACGGGGCGGAGATCGCGAAGCCCTCCGAGGTCAGGGCGTCCTCGTCATAGGCCTGGATCTGGCGCACGACGTCGCCCTGGCCCGAGGTCAGTGCACCGATCCGGACGCCGTCCTCCGGCACGATCACGTACCGGATGCCGTCGAGATGGGCGCGGCCTTTGTGGGCGAGCTTCGCGGGCCCCCAGTCGTAGTCCTCGCGAACCTTCAGCACGAGCTCGGTGCCGAGCGTCTCGCTCTCCACGACGAAGGGTCCGGAGCCGACGATCAGCCGGGCGTCGCCGAGTTCGGCAAAGTTGCGCTTCAGCGTCGCCGGCGAGACGAGGCCCGACCCGATCACCGACGTGCCTTGAAGGAAACCCGGGCTCGGCGCCTTGAAATGGAAGCGAACGGTCAACGGGTCGAGCACCTCGGAGCGCTCGTAGTTGTTCACCACCTCCGAGACCGGGAGGTTGCGCTCCTTGTTGCCGAGCACGAACGTGTCGAAGTTCTGCGCCACCGCGCTCGCGTCGAGCGGCGTGCCGTCTGAGAAGGTGACGCCGGGTCGCAGATGGAACGTGTACTGTCTCGTGTCGTCGCTCACCTCCCAACTCTCGGCGATCCAAGGCTCGATCTCCAGCGTCTGCGGGTTCTGGTAGGTCAGCTTGTCGGTGATCTGGTTGAGAATGCCGCCGTTCGGATAGAAGCCTCCCGCCGGTGGATAGAGGACGGTGTGCGGCTGCTGTTCGAGATAGACCAGCGTGCCGCCGGTCTTGGGCGACCCTTGCGCAAAGGCGGCCGGCGAGGCGAGCGCAACGGCCATCGCCATCATGCCGAAGCCGCGTCGGGTGAGGGCGGTGAAGGGGCTTGGGCTCATGGGAAACCTCGTGCGCATGTCGGGCGATTGGCGCGCCGGACAACGAGCAGTCGGCGCTGCAACCATAATGTCTACTAATCTGATAGAATGAAGGTACGCGTATCCCGTCTGACGCCAGATGTTGAAAAGTCTTTTCGCAACGCGATGCGGATCGGGCTTTCGGACTGCCACCGGTCTGCAGGCGGCCGGGGCAGCCCGTCGGCATCGCGGCTGCCGGTTTCGCCACGGGATGCGCGATCGCGCGGTCGTCTCCCGAGTACCACGCCGCCTTGAGGCTCAGAGGCCGACGTCGTAGAAGATCTGATCCATCCGCCGCGAGGGCTCGGCGCAGCCGGCATAGCCGAGGATGCGGGCGGGAGAGCCGGCGACGGTGACGTTGGCGGGGACGTCCTCCAGCACGAGCGATCCCGCACCGACCCGCGAGCAATGGCCGATCTCGATGGGGCCGAGAACGCGTGCGCCCGCCCCGATCATCACGCCGCGGCCGATCCGCAAATGCCCGCTCCCGGACGCCGCGCCGAGATCCGGGCCGAGGATGACGCCTTGCAGGATCGAGACGTTCTCGCCGATCGTCACGGTCCGGCCGATGGCGATGCCCGTCGCGTGGTCGATGAACATCCCGGCGCCGATCGGCACGGCCGGATGGATGTCGACCTGGAAGATCTCCGACGCCCGGTGCTGCAGGTGAAGGGCGAGATCCCGGCGCCCCTCGCTCCAGAGCGCGTGCGCGAAGCGATGCGTTTGAAGCGCCTGGAACCCCTTGAAATGAAGGATCGGGTCGAGCGCGGTGGTGGTGGCGGGATCGCGGTCGAGAATGGCGAGAATGTCGAACCGCAGGGAACGCCGCATCGAGGCGTCGGCGGCGATCACCCCGGTCAGAATGGCGCGAAGCGTTTCGGGGCCGATTTCGCCGGCAAGGCGATGGGCGAGGCGCCCCGCGAGCGCCGCCTCCAGCGAGGCCTGCGACAGGATCGCCTCGGCGACGAGCCGGGCGAGCGAGGGCTCCGCGCGCACGACCTTTTCCGCCTCGTGCCGCATGCGCTCCCAGATGAGGTCGCTGACTTCGGTGTCGATGGTGAGGGCGCTGCTCATGGTCCTGTCCGCGGTCCAAGGTTCGACGCCGGTGTCCGGCGTCCGGTTTCACGGCGTACGGCAGTTGCAGATCGATGATCGAGAACTGCGAGACTGCCGCCGGTCACGTGAGTCCGACCGGTCAGGCTGCGCTCAAGCGGCGAGGCCGTTGATCGTCGCGGTCGTCCGGATGATGCCGGCGATCTCGTCGCGCAGGGCGTCGAAGGCGGGATGGCTCCGGCGTCGCGGCCGATCGAGATCGATGTCGTAGCTCGCGGCGATCTGGCCGGGTCGCGGCTTCATCACGAGAACGCGGTCGGCGAGCGTCAGCGCCTCGTCGAGGTCGTGCGTCACCAGGATGAGCGTCATGCGGCTCTCTCGCCAGAGGTCGAGCAGGTGCGCGTGCAGGTCGGACCGCGTGAAGCTGTCGAGGGCGGAAAACGGCTCGTCGAGCAGGAGCACCAAGGGCTCGGCCACGAGGGCTCGGGCGATTGCGACGCGCTGGGCCTGACCGCCCGAGAGCTCCTTCGGCCAGCGATCGCCGACCTCCTCCAGCCGCACGCGCCTCAGCGCGGCGCTCGCCCGCTCGCGGCGCACCGCCTTCGGCAGGCCGGACAGGCCGAATTCGACGTTTCCGGCATTGGTCAGCCACGGCATCAGCCGCGGCTCCTGAAACACGATGCCGATGTCGGGATGGGGCTCGGTGATCGGGTGCCCGTCGAAGACGACGCGTCCCTCGTCCGGCTGGTCGAGACCGCCCAGCAGGCGCAGAAGCGTGGACTTGCCGCAGCCGGAGCCGCCGACGATGGCGGTGATGCCGCCCGGGTGAAACTCGGCCGAGACGCCCTTCAGCGCCGTCGTGCCGTTTCGATAGGTCCGGGTGAGGGTGTCGGCGAGAAGCATCAGAGTCCGTCCTGATGGCGGTCCTGCCAGCGCAGGAGCGGTTGCGCGACGGCGGCAAGGCCCGAGTCCGTCAGCTTGCCGAGACCCGCGAAGACGAGGATCGCAGCGACGATCTGATCGGCCTTGCCGAGCTGCTGTCCGTCGACGAGGAGATAGCCAAGGCCCTCGGACGCGCCCATGAACTCGGCGGCCACGACGAACATCCAGCCAAGGCCGAGACCGGTGCGCAGCGCCGTCACCGTCTGTGGCAGGATCGCCGGCAAGAGGACGCGGCGCACGAGCGCCGCGCGCGACAGCCGGAAGGCCCGGCCGACCTCGACGATCCGCCTGTCCACCGACATCACGGCGGTCGCGACGCCGAGATAGACGGGAAAGAAGACGCCGGCGGCGATCAGCACCACCTTCGAGGTCTCGAAGATGCCGAACCAGAGGATGAACAGGGGCACCCAGGCGATCGAGGGAATGGCGCGCAGGGCTTGGATGGTGGGGTCGAGCAGGCGCCGGGCGAGCGGCACCGCGCCCGTCAGCGCGCCGGCGAGGATGCCCACCGCGGACCCCGCGACGAAGCCGAGGGCGACGCGCCCGGCCGTCGCCGCGACGTGCGTCGTCAGCTCGCCGGTGCGGGCCAGCGCCCAGAGCGTCTCAAGGATCCGCGAGGGCGCCGGCAACAGCCGGCCGTTCGACCAGCCGCTGCGGACCGCGAGTTCCCAGCCCAGCGCCAGGGCGACCGGGATGATCCAGCCGAGCGGGATCGGGAGCGATGCCGGCCTGGGTCTCGGCTCGGGTGCCGAGGCCTCGTCGGCGACCGCGAGCCTGACGGTCGAGCTCATGGCTGTCGGCCCGCGCGGATCGATCGAGGCATTCCGGTCCTCACTGGCTCGGCGGCGCGAAGCTGTCGTCGATCAGCTGATCGACGACGTCGCTGACGTTGACGTCGGCGGCCACCAGCCCGGCCTTCTGCAAGGCCTCGCCGGCGCCGAGGATCGCGTCGCGCTCGGCATCGTCGATGCGCGACGTCGTCAGCTTGGTTCGCTCCAGTTGGCGCGCGATGACCTCCGGCGGCAGCTTCGTCGCGGCGACGAGCGCCTCCTTCAAGGCGTCCGGCTTGGCGACCGCTTCCTTGCGGGCGGTCTCGTAGGTCGCCAGCACGCGCCGGACGATGTCGGGATGGGCGGCCGCGAAGGTCTCGGGCGTGCTGATGACGCCGCCGCTGTTGTATTCGGGCTTGCGCAGGACCAGCACTGCCTCGTCCTCGATTTCCGCGGCCGCCATCAACGGATCGAGACCGGCCCAGGCATCGACGTCGCCGCGCAGCAGCGCCTGCTTGCCGTCGGCGTGCTGGAGCAAGACCAGCGTCACGTCCTTGTCGGAGAGGCCGGCATCGGCCAGCACGCGTTCGAGGAAGATGTGCGGATCGGTGCCGCGGGTCACGGCGATGCGCTTGCCCTTGAGGTCCTCGACCTTGGTGATGGGGCTGCCGGCGGGCACCACGAGGGCCGTCCATTCCGCCAGGGAATAGACGCCGACCGAGCGGATCGGATTGCCGTTGATGCGGGCGACCAGCGCCGCCCCGCCGGCGGACGCGCCGAAGTCGATCGAGCCGGCGTTGAGGAATTCCAGCGCCTTGTTCGATCCCGCCGACTGGACCCAGCGGATGCCGATCCCGTCCTCCTCGAACTCCTTCTCCAGGAGCCCTTCGTTCTTGATCAGGATCGAAACCGGATTGTAGGTCGCCCAGTCGACGGTAATCTCCTTGAGATCGGCGGCGTTGGCTGCGCCCGACAGGAGCGCGAGAGCGCCTGCGATCAGGAGGGACCGACGGAGAGGGGCTCGCTTCATGACAATCGTTCCGGGCAAGGAGGTGGCGACACGGTGAACGGGGGCGACACGAGGCCTACCCTCCACCGTTCGACGCTACGACCCGTCGCTGCCAGGCGACACTAATAATCTACTATAATGATAGAGTGAATGAGTTTTTTGTTCCGGCGGGGACGCAAGACGTCTGGGCTTGCAGGGCGAGACTGCGAGACCGGAGATCCTGCCGAGCTCAAGGCGACATGGTCCCCGATCGATCCGACATGCCGGGACGATGGTCGGATCGTCCATGGCCGACCGCGATGCGATCGGCCATGGACGTCTGCGGCGTCTCAGCCGTGCGGCTTGAAGATCACCTTGGTGCAGGCGTCCTTCTTGTCGCGGAACGTCTCGTAGAGCGAAGGACCGTCTTCCAGCGAGACCGAACGATGGCTGATGATGAAGGACGGGTCGATCTCGCCGCGCTCGATCCGGTCGAGGAGCGGCTTCATGTAGCGCAGCATGTGCGTCTGCCCGGTGCGCAGGGTGAGGCCCTTGTTCATCAGGATGCCCAGGGCGAACGGCCCGACCGGCCCGGCATAGACGCCCGGCATCGACACCGTGCCGCCGGGGCGACAGGCCAGGATCGCCTGGTTGATGGCGAAGGGGCGTTCCATCGAGACCGTCGCCGCCATCACGGCCGACGACACCTTCTGCGCCAGCGTGTCGGCGCCGTGCGACTCCATGCCGACCGCCTCGATGACGCTGTCGGGGCCCTTGCCGCCGGTCATCTCCATCAGCGTTTCCTGGACCCGATCCTCACCGAAATCGATGGTCTCGGCGCCGGCCTGTCGCGCCAGCGCCAGACGCTCGGGCACGGTGTCGATGGCGATGACGCGTTCGGCGCCCAGAAGGAAGCACGACTTGATCGCCAGCACGCCCACAGGCCCGCAGCCCCAGATCGCGACGGTGTCGCCGGGCTGGATATTGCAGTTCTCCGCCGCCTGATAGGCGGTCGGGAAGATGTCGGAGAGGAAGAGCACCTGCTCGTCCGCCAACCCGTTGGGGATCACGAGCGGGCCGACATCGGCGAAGGGCACGCGCAGATACTCGGCCTGGCCGCCGGCATAGCCACCGGTGATGTGCGAGAAGCCGAACAGTCCGGCGAGGGGATAGCCGAAGGTCTCGGCCTGCAGCTTGCCGTTCGGGTTGGTCCGCTCGCAGCAGGACCAGTTGCCCCACCGGCACTGCCGGCACTCGCCGCAGGACATGGTGAAGGGCACGACGACCCGATCGCCGACCTTCAGCTTCGAGGCCGCGCCGCGCCCGACTTCCATGACCTCGCCCATGGTCTCGTGGCCGAGGATGTCGCCGTGCTCCATGGTCGGCATGAAGCCGCCCATGAGATGCAGGTCGGACCCGCAGATCGCGCAGGCCGTCACCTTGATGACGACGTCGCGCTCGTCCTCGATCCGGGGATCGGGGACGGTGTCGCAGCGAATATCGCCCTTGCCGTGCCAGGTCAGAGCCTTCATGGGATCAATCCTTGTGCGTGTTCACTCCAAGGTCGAACACCGCGCAGGGTCGAATGCTCCACAGAACCTCGGCAGCCGCCTATGGTTCGTAGGGTGAGCTGATCATCGGTCTGGCTGCCGACGTAAGCGTTCTCAGGCGCCGGGCCGTCCGCGACGCCAGTAGGCGACGGCGAGGTGCCGGTCGCGGGCCCAGCGCAACTCGCCCCGCAGATGGCTGCGGATCGCCTTGAAGTCCGTGAATTCGCAACCCGACCAGACGAACGGATCGGCGCCGACGGTCTGCCAGTCGATCGCGCGCAGCGCGCGGGGAAGGGCGCCGAACGTGCCGGGCTCGGCGCCGAGCCGGTGGTGGAAGCGAACGTCCAGCGCCGCGCGCGAGGCGAGTGCGATCTCGTCCTGCGGCCCGTCCACTTCGGCGATCACCGTGGCGCGGGCGTCCGCCGGCAGCGTCTCGAGGATGCGCGCGATGGCCGGCAGCGCCGTGTCGTCTCCGAGGAAGACGAAGTTGGTCCCGGCCGGCACGTCGCCGCCGCCGGGCCCGGTGATGCCGACCCGGTCGCCCGGCCGCGCCTTGAGGGCGAAATCGGACCCCGGCGTCGCCTCGCCGGGATGGACGACGATGTCGATGTCGAGCTCGCCTCGGGCGGGATCGACCCGTCGGATCGTGTAGACACGCCGCGTCAGGGCGTCCTCGCCCTGCGGCCAGACGGGCAGTCCGCTCTCGCCCATGACAGGCCAGACGGGCTCGCGACCCTGCGGCGGGAAGATCAAGTAGACGTGATGGCCGCCTTGCGTGAAATGCCCGAGGTCGTGGCCGCGCATCCGCACCCGGCGCATGTGCGCCGTCAGAACTTGCGTCTCCACGACCTCCAACTCCCGGAACCAGGGCAGCGCGCTGCCGGCCGGCAGACCGTCGCCCCGCCAGACGATCTCAAGCGGGTCGCCCTCGTGAAATTCGGCGAGATGCTCGGCGATGCCGATCTTGAGGTAGTCGAGATGGATCGGGTCCTCCGACGCGACCTCGACGTGCAGCGCCTCATCGCGCAGCGCCAGGCTCGCGGTTCCGTGCTCGAACGTCACCCGTCCGCGGCCGGGCTCGGAGACGACCTCGCCATGCTCGGCGAAATGCTCGCAGAGAAGTGTCAGGAGCCGCTCGGCCCCTGGAACGGGGATGATGGACTGCGCCTGGAGCATGGGGAGCCTTTCCTGCCGATGGACGATCGCGCGGCATTCCCACAACACCCGCGGAGCAACACGCTAGGGCTGCCATAGGATTGTTGACGAATCTGATCAAGTTTGAGACGAGGCGAACGCGTCCGCAGAGTTCCGAAAGGCCGTCGATCATGTTGTCCTCCCCCGCCAACCGGCTGCGGCTCATCCGCTCCCTCCTCGGCTGTTCCTGCCTCGTCGTGGCCGCGCCGGCCTTGGCGCAGGATGTGGTCGTGCTCGACACGGTGACGGTGGACGGCGCGGGGGGCACGTCCGATCCCGGCACGGGCGAGGGCGGCGGGATCAAGGCGGAAGGTTATGTCGGCCGCGAGGCGCGCGTCGGCACCAAGACCGACACCGATCTGCGCAAGGTTCCGCAGGCGGTCTCGGTGGTGACCCGCAAGGAACTGGAGGACCGCAACGTCCAGACGCTGGTGGAGGCGGCGCGCTACACGTCGGGCGTGCGCGCCGGGGCCTTCGGCTTCGATCCGGCCTTCGACACGCTGTTCGTGCGCGGCTTCAACGTCGCCAACACCGGCTACTACCGCGACGGCCTGCGCTCGCTCGGCGGCTCCTTCGCTTTCTTCCGCAACGAGCCCTACGGGCTCGAGGGCGTGTCGATCCTCAAGGGGCCGAGCTCGGTCCTCTACGGCTCCTCCGCGCCCGGCGGCATCGTCAATCTCGTCACCAAGCGCCCGACCGACGCGCCGTTCCGCGAGGTGGTCACCCAGATCGGCACCGACAGCCACTATCAGGCGAATTTCGACGCGTCCGGCCCGCTGGCGGGCAACGACAACGTCCTCTACCGCATCACCGGCATCAAGCGCTCGGCCGATACCGAGTTCGTCGCGGCGCGCGACGACCGCACCTACATCGCCCCCGCCTTCACCCTGCGCTCGGACGACCGCAACACCCATCTCACCGTTCTCGGCGAGTACACCGACACGAAGTCGGGCGGCGGGCGCGGCTTCTTCACGACGCCCGACGCCCGCATCACCGACATCGAGCAGGGCGATCCGCGCTTCCGCGATCTCGACCAGGCACAGGGCCGCGTCGGCTACGAGTTCGAGCACCGCTTCAACGAGACCGTGACGGTGCGCCAGAACGTGCGCTACCAGTCGATCGACACCGACATGCGCTTCACCTCGGTGCTGTCAACCAATCCCGACGGCATCTCGGCCAGCCGCAGCGCCGGCGAGATCCTCGACGAGGCCAAGGGGATCGCCGTGGACAATCAGGTCCAGGGCAATTTCGAGACCGGCGCGGTGGCCCACACGCTGCTCGGCGGCCTCGACTACACCTATTTCGACGGCCAGTACCGCTACGGCGGCACCACGGCGCCCGACCTGAACCTGATCACCCGCAATTATGGGCGCCAGCCGATCCCCGGCCCGACCTCGCACTCGATCATCAACACCACGACGCACCAGCAGCAGGTCGGTCTCTACCTTCAGGATCAGGCCGAATACGAGCGCGTCGTGCTGACGGTCGGCGGTCGCTACGACTGGCTCGACACCGACACTTTGAACAACAACGACGCCTCCGCGAGCGTTCGCGCCGAGGACCGCAAATTCTCGGGACGCGTCGGGCTCTCCTACCTCTTCGACAACGGCATCACGCCCTATGCCAACTATTCGACCTCCTTCGCCCCGACGGTCGGCACCGCCTTCGGCGGCACGCCGTTCGACCCGACCGAGGGCGAGCAGGTCGAGGTCGGCGTGAAATACGCGCCGGACTGGATCGGCCTGACCGTCGACGCCGCGCTGTTCCGGATCGATCAGAACAACCTTCTCGTCGTCGATCCCGTCAATACCGGCGGCTTCTTCCAGGTGCAGACCGGCGCGGTGCGCTCGCAGGGCTTCGAGTTCCAGGCCAACGCCTCGCTGACCGACGGGCTCAGCCTCGTCGCCGCCTATTCCTACACCGACCTGTCCTTCACCGACGGCGACAATGTCGGCAACCAGGTGGCGGGCATTCCCAAGCATCAGGTCTCGCTCTGGGCCAATTACGAGGTGCAGTCGGGCGTTGCGGAGGGCCTCGGGCTCGGGCTCGGCAGCCGCTTCCTCGGCCGCACGGCCGCCGACGACGCCAACACGCGCGACAACGATGGCCGCATCCTCATCGACGCCGCTTTGTCCTACGAGTTCGGCGCGGTGAACCCGAAACTCGACGGCGTGCGCGCGCAGATCAACGCCAACAACCTCTTCGACAACCGGGCCTCGCTCTGCAACAACGGCTACTGCTACCGTGAGCAGGGGCGCGACGTGATCGGCTCCCTGCGGTTCCGGTTCTGACGCGGATGAGGTCCGGCACAATGACGGGGCGCCATGCGGGCCCGACGCGGCGCGAGGTTCTGGCGGCGCTGGGCGCCGGCACGTTCGCGGCCTGCCTCGGTGCGGGCCCGGCGCGCGCCGAGGGCGAAATCCGCATCGCCCACGCTTTCGGCGAGACGGTGCTGCCGGGGCCGGCGCAGCGGGTCGTCTCGCTCGGCTTCACCACGCAGGACACGCTTCTGGCGCTCGGCGTCGTGCCGCTCGCCGTGCGCGGCTGGTTCGGCGACCAGCCCCACTCGGTCTGGCCCTGGGCGCAGCCGTTCCTCGGCGGCGCCGAGCCGGAGGTGATCTCGGGCGAGGTGGCGATGGAGACCGTCGCCGCGCTGCAGCCCGATCTCATCGTCGCCATCGGCTCGGGCATCTCGGAGGCCGAATATGCCGTCCTGTCGCAGATCGCACCGACGCTGGTGCACGATGCCCGCTATTCCGGCTACGGCACGCCCTGGGACGAGATGACCCGGACGATCGCCCGCGCCGTCGGTCGCGAGGCGCTCGGCGAAGAGCGCATCGCGAGCACGAGCCGTGCCTTCGCCGAGGCGCGGGCCCGCCATCCCGAATGGGCGGAGCGCACCGCCGTTGCGGCCTATCATTTTGGCGGCGACACCGGCGCGTTTGCCGGCGGCGACACGCGCGGTCGCTTCCTGGCCGAGCTGGGTTTTCGCTCGCCCGCGATCGTCGAGACGCTCGCGGGCGGCAATTTCTACGCCTCGCTTTCACCCGAGGACCTCGCGCCGCTCGACGTCGACCTCCTCGTCTGGGTCTCGTCGCAGGATGCCGTTCCCGATCTCGTCGCCCTGCCGATGCGCAAGCTCCTGAAGGCGCATCGCGAGGGGCGGGAGGTGATGGCGGGATCGCTGGTCGCCGCCGCCATGTCCTTCGGCAGCGTCCTGTCGCTTCCCTTCGCTCTCACAGAACTGGAAGCCGACATCACTGCCGCCCTCGACGGCACGCCCGAGACGCCGGTCGCCTCGGCCGTGCGGGCCGGCCTCGCTCCTTGAAGGGGGCGCTCGCCGCCGCGCTCCTCCTTGCCGCGGCCATGCTCCTGTCGCTTTGCGTCGGCGTGCGCCCGGCGACGCCGCTCGACGTCTGGCGCGCCTTCGCGGCGTTCGATCCCACCGACCCCCTTCACACCGCGATCCGGCTGATCCGCTGGCCCAGGCTCTGCGCCGGCCTCATCGCCGGCGCCGGGCTCGGGCTGGCGGGGTCGGTGATGCAGACCCTGACGCGCAATCCGCTGGCCGATCCCGGGCTCCTCGGCGTCGGGGCGGGCGCCGCGCTCTCGGTGGTCGCC
>NZ_BBWH01000028.1 GCF_001463705.1 Aureimonas sp. AU12
CTCGGTGGTCGCCGGTTCGCTTCTTTTTCTGCGAGCCGATAGCGGCTTCCTCTCGCTTCTCGCCTTTCCGGGCGCGGCGATCGCCTCGGTCGCCGTCTTCGCGCTCGGCGGTGGCCTGCGCGGCGATGTCGGCCCGGTGCGCCTCGTACTGGCGGGCGCCGCCCTCAACGCGCTGCTGCTCTCGGTCGTCTCGGCGGTGGTGCTGACGCGCTCGGATTCGCTCGACATCTTCCGCTTCTGGGTCAACGGCTCGCTCGCGCAGGCCGGCGAGCGTCCGCTCGGACCCATGGCGCTCATCGCGCTCGGCGGCGCGGCGCTCGCCTTCGCGGCCGCGCCCAGGCTGGAGACGCTGGCGCTCGGAAACGCGCTTGCGCGGGGCCTCGGGACGCGCGTTCTCCCGGCTCAGGCGGCCGCGCTCGCGGTGGTGACGCTGACGACCGGCGCCGCCGTCGCCGTGGCGGGCCCGATCGCCTTTCTCGGCCTCATGGTGCCCCCGATCGCCCGGCGCCTTGCCGGTCATTCGCTGCGGAGCGAACTCGCCGTCTCCGCTCTCATCGGGGCCGGCATCCTCCTCCTCGCCGACACGCTGGGGCGTCTGGTGATCGCCCCAGCGGAGGTTCGCGTCGGGCTGATGACGGCGCTCATCGGGGGGCCGGTCTTCGTCCTCATCGCGCGGCGCCTGCGCATGGGGCCGCAGACGTGAGGGGCGCCGTCCTGCTCGCCGTGCTCTTGATCCTCGCGACGCTCCTGTCGCTGGCGGTGGGCGAGGTCGTGCTCGGACCGCAGGCGCTGTGGCAGGGGCTCTGGAGCGGCGAAGGGCCGGGCGCGCTGACGATCCGCGTCCTGCGCGGCCCGCGCCTCGTCACCGCGCTCGGCGCCGGCGCGGTGCTCGGCCTGTCCGGCGCGATCCTTCAGACTCTCCTGCGCAACCCGCTCGCCGCTCCCGACATTCTCGGCTTCAACGCAGGCGCGGGTCTCGCCGTCGTGGCGGCAATTGCCGCGGGCGCCACCCTGCCGCTTCCGCTCGCGGCGGCCGCGGGCGGCATCGCCGCGGCGCTTCTCGTCGCCGCGCTGGCGCATCGCCCCGGCCATCCCGGCTCGACGCTGACGCTGGTGCTCGTCGGGCTCGGCGTCGGCTTCACCGTCGCCGCCTTCGCCTCCTATCTGGCGCTGACCCTGCCGACGAACCAGGCGAGCGAGGCGCAGCGCTGGGTGTCGGGCTCGCTCGCCGCGCGCAACTGGGGCCATGCAGCGCAGGTCTGGACCCTCGGCGCGGCACTCACGCTGCTCCTAGCGCTGCAGGTTCCCGCCTTGACGCTTCTCGAACTCGGCCGCGACCTCGCCGCCGGTCTCGGCTTGTCTGTCGACCGGGCGCGCTGGGGCTTGATGGGAACAGCGGTGCTCCTGGCGGCGGCGGGCGTCGCCGTGGCCGGGCCCGTTGCCTTCGTGGCGCTGATGGCGATGCCGCTCGGCGTCCGGCTGACCGGCGCGCGCGGCGCCGGCGGGCGCCTTGCCTCGGCGGCCGGGGCCGGCGCGCTGGTGATGGTGCTCGCCGACCTCGCGGCGCGGGCCGCGCTGCCCGGCGTGCAACTCCCGGTCGGCGTCACCGCCGGGCTCCTCGGCGCGCCCTACCTCCTCTGGCGGCTGTCGCGCGAAATGGAAAAGGGCGAATTGTGAGCGACCTGACCCTGCGCGCCGAGAACCTGACGCTCGGCTATCGCGACCGCCGCGTGCTCGATGACCTGACGCTCTCCCTGCCGCCGGGCCGGGTGACGACGATCCTCGGGCCCAACGGTTGCGGCAAGTCCACGCTGCTGCGGGCGCTCGCGCGCCTCATCGTGCCACTCGGCGGCCGCGTCACGCTGGGAGGCGAAGACGTGCGGACCCAGAACACCCGCGCCCTTGCGCGCCGGCTCGCCATCCTGCCGCAGGCGCCGCTCGCGCCCGACGGCATCACCGTCGGCGAACTCGTCCGGCGCGGCCGGGCCCCCTGGCGCGGCGCGCTCGCGGCCTGGAGCGCGGCCGACGGGGCGGCCTGCGCCGCGGCGCTGGGTGCCGTCGCGATGACGGATCTGGCCGAGCGGCCGCTCGGCGAGCTGTCGGGCGGCCAGCGCCAGCGCGCCTGGATCGCCCTCGTGTTGGCGCAGGACACGCCCGTGCTCCTTCTCGACGAGCCGACGACCTGGCTCGACCTGCCGCACCAGATCGACGTGCTGCGCCTTTTGCGCCGCCGCAACCAGGAAGCTGGAACCACCATCGTCTGCGTGCTCCACGATCTCAACCTCGCCGCGCGCTTCTCGGACCATCTGGTGCTACTCGGCCCGGGCGGCGTCGTCGCGGAGGGGCCGCCGGATGCGGTCGTGACGGAAGCCCATCTCGCCCGCGCCTTTTCCCTGGCCGCCCGCGTGCTCCGGGATCCGGTTTCGGACACGCCCATGGTGGTGCCGCTGTAAGGGGTACCATGGCAAAGCCAAACGTCGCCGGAAGGCTCATCTGGTTTTCAGGTCCACGGGTGTGAGTTCCGCGTGAGGTCTTGCGCCTCTGACGTGCCTTCACCGCCATCAGCCCTATCTGTCCGGCCAGTGTGGCAAGAGGGTTCCCGATCCGGTCGATGTCCGTGGATCTCATGCCGACGAGAACGAGCACCGCGTTGGTGAAGGCTTGGGGCAGGCCGGCGTTTTGCGGAGCGAGGTCTTCGTCACCAACGAGCGTTGGAACGAGGAGCAGGGCTCCAATCCGATGACCGCGACCTTCTGAGGGAACGACGATGGATTACGTGAAACTCGGTCGCACCGGCCTCGACGTCTCCCGCCTGTGCCTCGGCTGCATGAGCTACGGCGAGCCGGCGCGCGGCAATCACGCCTGGACCCTTCCGGAGGCGGAAAGCCGGCCCTTCATCCGAAAGGCGCTCGATCTCGGCATCAATTTCTTCGACACCGCCAACGTCTACTCTGACGGATTCAGCGAGGAGATCGTCGGGCGAGCGCTGAAGGACTTCGCGCGCCGCGACGAGGTCGTGGTGGCGACGAAGGTCCACGGCCGGATGCGGCCCGGTCCGAACGGTGGCGGCCTCTCGCGAAAGGCGATCCTCGGTGAGATCGACGCCAGCCTGCAGCGCCTGGGCATGGACTATGTCGATCTCTACCAGATCCACCGCTTCGACGCGGAAACGCCGATCGAGGAGACGCTGGAGGCGCTGAACGACGTGGTTCGCGCCGGCAAGGCCCGCTACATCGGCGCTTCGTCGATGCATGCCTATCAGTTCGCCAAGGCGCTCGCGATCTCCGAGCGCCGGGGCTGGGCGCGCTTCTCGACGATGCAGAACTACGTCAACCTCCTCTACCGGGAGGAAGAACGGGAGATGCTGCCGCTCTGCCGCGAGGAGGGGATCGGTGTCATCCCCTGGAGCCCGCTCGCCCGCGGACGGCTGACGCGCGACTGGGACGAGACGACCGAGCGGTCGCAAACCGACACGTTCGGTCGGACACTCTATGCCGACACCGCCGAGGCCGACCGCAAGGTGGTGGAGGCGGTGGCTGGCGTGGCGGCGGCCCGCGGCCTGCCGCGCGCCCAGATCGCTCTGGCCTGGGTGCTGCAGACGAGCCCGGTTTCGGCGCCGATCATCGGCGCGACCAAGCCCCATCACCTCGACGACGCGGTCTCAGCCCTTTCGGTTCGACTGACGGACGTAGAGATCGCGGCGCTCGAGGCGCCGTATGTTCCGCATGCCGTGACGGGCTTCTCGTAAGCCGTTCCGGCCCCCGGCCCTGCATGGCGCAGCCCCGTCGATCGCCCTTCATTACATCAATCCCGAACCCGTGAATTGAAAGCAGGCGGCGGCATTGCCGCACCCGGTGAACACCTTCTTCGTCCGCTGCGTTGGCTGAGATGATGCACGTCGTCGAGCGTCCCGTCCGATCCTCTCGCCTCTGGCGCCCGAAACGGGTTCTGGTCACGCCGTCGGCTGTGGCGAGGTCGCACGGTCGAGCCATGGTCGAGCGGATCGAGGCGCTCGGCATCGTCGTGGAACGCCTTCCGTCCGATCGCTTGCCTCTGGAGCGCGATGTCGATGCCAGCGGCTTCTACGCTCGGGCGAAGTCGACATTGGCGATCGTGGTCGCGCCGCCGTCCAAGCTGAAGCTCCAGCCCATCGCACCCAGCGCCGACTGGCGTGTCGACCTCGCCGAAGGGTGCCCGGCTCATTGCAGCTACTGCTATCTCGCCGGTTCGCTGAAAGGCCCGCCGATCACGCGCGTCTACGCCAATCTCGACGAGATCATCGGCGTGCTGCCGGATTACTTCGGCCGAGGTGCCGTCACGTCGGCGAGTGCGACGCGGGCCGGAGAGGGAACGACCTTCGAGGCCTCCTGCTATACGGACCCGCTTGGCATCGACCATCTGACCGGTTCTCTATCGTCGCTGATCGAGCGGTTCGGACGGTGGGAGGCCGATGTCCAGCTGCGGTTCACCACGAAGTTCGCCGCCGTCGAGCCACTTCTCGATCTCGACCACCGGGGGCGCACCCGTATGCGGGCCTCGTTGAACCCGGCGGAGTTCGCACGGTTCGAAGGCGGCACCAGCCCGGTCGGCGAACGGTTGCATGCGTTGCGGCGCATGGCGGATGCCGGCTATCCGATCGGACTGACCATCGCGCCGATCATCGCCGCCGATGGATGGCGGGACGCTTATGGCGGCCTGATCTCCAACGTGTTTGCGGTCCTGGGCGATGTCGCGGCCAGGGGCGATCTGACGGTGGAACTCATCACGCATCGCTTCTCGCCGGGATCGAAGACCGTTCTCGAAAGTTGGTATCCGGGTTCGGACCTCGACCTCGGCGAGATCGGCAGGCGCGAGAAGCGCACCCGCTTCGGCGCGGTGAAGCACGTCTACGATGCGCCGACGATGGGCGCGTTGCGGCGCTTCTTCGAGACGGAACTGGCGGCCGAGCTCCCGGGGAGCCGCATCCTGTATTGGACGTGAACGTCGGCTCGGTCGGGTGGGCATCCCGGGTGCACCGGCGGCCCGCCGGCTTTGGGTTCAGAGCCATCGTGATCTGAGCGAAGCCGGTGGACCGCCGGAAAGCGTTCCTTGGACGTCAGAAGACCTTGACGCTGTCGCTGGTCACGCGGGCGGCGCCGGACCGCCTTCACCGGGCTCGCCCAGCCCATCGAGATTGGCGATCGCCGGCTCCTTCATGAGAAGGCTTGGAACCTCCAGCGGATCTTGGTCATCGGGCAAGCGAACCCGGACCTTCGTATTCCGTCCCCGATCAGCGCCCGCCGCTCGCCCCAGTTGCCATTCCCGAATCGGGAACAGCTTGAGCGTGACGACAACGGCACCTAGGGCTTCGTTCCCGTCGAGGACCTTGCGTGCCTGCGAGCATCAGCTCGCGGGATCGGTCAAAGCGACAAGAAGCTCAAGTCCGCAGTCCCGGCGCTTCCTGTCCCGTTCGCTCGACATACTCTGAGTAACCGCCGCCGTAGAGATGCGGGCCTTCCGGTGTCAGTTCCAGCACGCGGTTGGACAGCGCCGCCAGGAAATGACGGTCGTGGCTGACGAACAGCATGGCGCCCTCGAACCGCGACAGCGCCTCGACGAGCATCTGCTTGGTGGCGATGTCGAGATGGTTGGTTGGCTCGTCGAGGACGAGGAAGTTCGGCGGGTCGAACAGCATCTTGGCCATGACCAGCCGCGCCTTCTCGCCGCCCGACAGGACGCGGCACTTCTTCTCGATCTCGTCGCCGTGAAAGCCGAAGCAGCCGGCAAGGCCGCGCAAGGGCGCCTGGCCTGCCTGCGGAAACTGGTCTTCCAGCGACTGCAGCACCGTGCGCTCGCCTTCGAGCACCTCCATCGCATGCTGGGCGAAATAGCCCATCTTGACGCTCGGCCCCCGCGTCACCGTCCCGGAGTCGGGCTCCGAGGTGCCGGCGATCAGCTTGAGCAGCGTCGACTTGCCCGCGCCGTTGACGCCCATGACACACCAGCGTTCGCGCCGGCGCACCTGGAAGTCGAGCGCGTCGTAGATGGTGCGGTCGCCATACCGCTTGTGCACGCCCTTGACCGTCGCGACGTCCTCGCCCGAGCGCGGCGCCGGCTGGAACTCGAAGCGCACCGTCTGCTGGCGCTTGGGCGGCTCGACGCGCTCGATCTTGTCGAGCTTCTTGACGCGGCTCTGGACCTGCGCGGCATGGCTGGCGCGCGCCTTGAAGCGCTCGATGAAGGCGACTTCCTTGGCCAGCATCGCCTGTTGGCGCTCGAACTGCGCCTGCTGCTGCACCTCGGCGATGGCGCGCTGCTGGCGATAGAACTCGTAGGTGCCCGAATAGGACGTCAGCGCGCCGCCGTCGATCTCGAGGATCTTGTTGACGATGCGGTTCATGAACTCGCGATCGTGCGACGTCATCAAGACGGCGCCGTCGAAGCCCTTGAGAAACCCTTCGAGCCAGATCAGGCTTTCGAGATCAAGATGGTTCGACGGCTCGTCGAGGAGCATGATGTCGGGGCGCATCAAGAGGATCTTCGCCAGCGCCACGCGCATCTTCCAGCCGCCCGACAGCTTGGCCACGTCGCCGTCCATCATCGCCTGGCTGAAGCCGAGGCCGTCCAGCACTTCGCGGGCGCGCCCGTCCAGCGCATAGCCGTCGAGTTCGTCGTAGCGGCCCTGCACGTCGCCGTAGCGGGTGATGATCTCGTCCATCTCGTCGGCCTTGGTCGGATCGGCCATGGCCGCTTCCAGCGCCGCCATCTCGGCGGCCAGCGCGCTGACCGGTCCCACGCCGTCCATGACCTCGACCACCGCGCTGCGGCCCGCCATGTCGCCGACATCTTGGCTGAAATAGCCGATCGTCACGCCGCGATCGACCGCGACCTGGCCCTCGTCCGGCAGTTCCTCGCCGGTGATCATGCGGAACAGCGTCGTCTTGCCCGCACCATTGGGGCCGACGAGGCCGATCTTCTCACCGCGCTGGAGGGCCGCCGACGCCTCGATGAAGACGATCTGCTTGCCGTTCTGCTTGCCGATGCTCTCAAAGCGGATCATGCGGGGATTCCAGGTCGTCGGGAGAATGGAGCCGCCTCAAACCATCCCACTCGCCGTCGCGCAAGGGGCCGCGACGCCCGATGTTCCGTTTTGCCGGCTCTCTCATGCCATCGCGCTGTCCACGCAGTCTCAGGCACCCAAGGCGGAGGATTAGCGGGGGCCGGAAGGCCAAGGGCGGGAGGGGGGCACGCACCTTCCAGGCGAGAACGCCGTAAAGCCCCGCCGGCCAGGCGCTTCATCATCTCGTCGAGCGTGATGTCTTTCGTCTCAGCGATCATCTCGACGATGAAGGCATCGTGCCGATCGAAACCGCCTCGCGCCAGCCAGCATTGCCGTCGCCGTGTGCGTTGCTCGATCTTGGCCCGCCCAATCCATCGGATCGCTGTCGAGACATCGATCCAGAGCCGAACGGCCGTCTGCGATGCCGACATGCCGTTTGACGACCCCCCCAAGACCCTCCGGTCGTTCGGTCATCGAATGGTTTCAGCCGCACGAAAGCATGGCGAGGTTCTGGCCCTGGCCGCCGAAGGAGAAGCCTTGCGTCGCGAAGACGGGTTGGACGCTGTCCTACTCCGGCGTGAGGTAGAACTGCGCGACCTGGTTCAGATCCTCGATCGTGCGCGCCCGCATCGCCCCGACGCGCAGTCGATCGGCATCATCAGCACACCCCGATCGTCGGGCGGCAGGAAGGACGAGGGCACCCGATACGGCGGACGCCGGCGGCAAGCCAAGCCATGGACGCGGCGGCTGCAGCGTCGAGGCTTCATGGACACTTCGCCCACATTCCGGTTGCGCAGACTGATCGCTCCTGACGCCGTCGCGACTTGGTTTGCGACCGCGGATCGGCGCCGTGCTCGCGCCGGCCGATCGCCGCCCCGCCGGCGCCGCTCTGGCGGTGGCTGCAGCCGTTGGCGCGTCCTTCGTCGGATTGGGCCTGCGACGCCCGGCGATGGAGCGCTACGGCCAGGCGACGACCGGCTTCGTCGAGGACGCCATCGTCCTCGCAATCGCACAGGCGGTCATCTCGCAGCGGACCTGATCAGATCGGCAGCAACTGGCAAGGCCCGGTGCGCGTCGTGCCGCCGATCGTCCATCCGTCTGCCGTTGCGCCGCGCTCGTTCAGCTCGGTCTGGATCAGCAAGCGGCTGGCGGTGACGTTCGAATAGCCGCCATAGCTCCAGGCGACCGGCGGACCGTCGACAACGAAGACCCGGCCGCCGGTGATCGGGTAGAGGCTGGACGCGGTCAGACCCGTCTCGCCGCTGAAATCCGCCATCGTCGATCCCTGGAAGGCGCTGATCCGGGCGCTCCGGTCCTCCTCGACCTGTTCCATGGTCTGGCAACTCACAGGGGCCAACAGCGCCGCAATACCTGCAAACCGTCCCAAGCTCTTGCACCGCATGTCTCTTCCTCCGCTTCGATCGTGATCGAACAGACGGAAGAGGGAGTAAGCGCACAAGCCGTTCGTCAGCATCGCTGTGTGGGGCGCCGGTGTGGGAAGCCGGTGAACTTCTCTGCTAGGTCATTAAAAGACTTGGTGCACCCGACTGGATTCGAACCAGTGACCTCTGCCTTCGGAGGGCAGCGCTCTATCCAGCTGAGCTACGGGTGCCAGGACGGCGTTGAGCCATCGGGCGCGGCGGTGAGGCCGGGACAGGGGTTTGATACAGGACGCCGCGGGATCGGGCAAGACGGCTTTTCCGCTCCGCTCTGCGCCGGCATCGGGTTGGCCGGGCGTCAGGCGGGATCGGCGGATCGGGCGGCGGCGGGCGTGCGAACGAGGCGGCGCTCGATGAAGGCGAGGGCGTCGTAGAGGAGGACGGCGAGGATGGCGACGATGGCGCCGCCCTGCAGCACGAAGGCGGCGTTGTCGGAGAGGAGGCCGGCGATGATGACCTCGCCGAGCGTGCGCGCGCCGACCGTCGAGCCGATCGTCGCGGTGCCGAGATTGATGACGGCCGAAAGGCGCAGGCCCGCCACCATCAGCGGCAGCGCCAGCGGCAGCTCGATGCGCCAGAGCCGCTGCCAGCCGGTCATGCCGACCCCGCGCGCGGCCTCCATCACCGCCGGGGGGAGGGTGGTGAGGCCCGTGAGGGTCGTCTCGAAGATCGGCAGGAGGCCGTAGAGGAAGAGCGCGATCAGCGTCGGCGCCTCGCCGAAGCCGATGGCGGGCACCGCCAGCGCCAGCACGGCGACCGGGGGGAACGTCTGCCCGATGTTCACGAGGCTTCGCGACAGCGGCAGGAACTCGGCGCCGAAGCGGCGGGTCACGAGGATCGCCATGGTCACGGCCACCACTGCGGCGGCGAGCGTCGCCATCGCCACGAGCTGCAGGTGCTGGAGCGTCAGCGTGAGGAGATCGCCCTGGTTGTAGATCGCCGGCGCGCCGTTCGTGGTCAGCGGCTGTAGGAGCGGCGCGAACAGGCTGGGGCGAAGGAGAAACGCCGCAAGCAGCAGCGCCGCGAGGAGGCGCAGCAGCCGACCCGGTGTCGGCAGCGCGATCGCGCGCGTCACGCCTGCGGCCCCGCCGCGCTGGCCATGAGCGCGGCAGCGCTGACGATGCCGAGCGGCTGCCCGGCATCATCGATCACCGGGGCGGCGGCGCGGTTCGACCACAGGAGCTCGGCGAGCGCGTCGCGCCGGTTGGCGCTAGCCGGGAGCGCCGGGCCTTCGGCGCTGCCGGGCTCGACGAGACCCGCGACGCTGGCGAGCGAGAGCACCTTGAAGGCGCGGTCGGCGCTGCCGACCATGTCCTCGACGAAGCGGTTGGCCGGGCGCGAGAGGATTTCGGCGGGCTCGGCATACTGAACGAGGCGGCCGGCGTCGAGCACCGCGATGCGATCGCCGAGATGCACGGCCTCCTCCATGTCGTGGGTGACGAGGATGATCGTGGTGCCGGTGGCGCGCTGGACGGCAAGGAGATCGGCCTGCGCCTTGGCGCGGATGATCGGGTCGAGCGCGCCGAAGGGCTCGTCCATGAGGAGGATGTTCGGCCGGGCGGCGAGCGCGCGGGCGACGCCGACGCGCTGCTGCTGGCCGCCCGAGAGCTCGTGCGGATAGCGGGCGGCAAAGCGCGCCGGCTCGAGGCCGAAGAGGTCGAGCAGCTCGCCCACCCGCGCCTCGCGCGCCGGCCGGTCCCAGCCGAGCAGCCGCGGTACGGTGGCGATGTTCTCGGCGACGGTTCGATGGGGAAACAGGCCGTGGTCCTGGATGACGTAGCCGATGCGCCGACGCAGCGCCGGCCCGTCGATCGTGCGATTGTCGACGCCGTCGATGAGGATGGCGCCCTCGCTCGGCTCGGTCATCCGGTTGACCATGCGCATGACAGTCGTCTTGCCCGAGCCCGACGTGCCGACGATCGCCGCAATGGTGCGCGGCTCGATGACGAGCGAGACGTCGTCGACCACGAGCGCGTCGCCGTAGCGCTTGGTGACGTTGCGGATCTCGATCATGCGGGGCGACCTTTTCTCGCGGGGGAGGCCAGTTCGACGGCGGCGTCGAGCACCACGGCGGAGGCGAAGGCGAGGGCGACGGTGGGCAGGGCGCCGAGGAGCACGAGGTCCATCGCCGTCTGGCCGACGCCCTGGAAGACGAAGACGCCGAAGCCGCCGCCGCCGATCAGCGCCGCGATCGTGGCAAGGCCGATATTCTGGACGAGCACGATGCGGATCCCCGTGAGGATCACCGGGAAGGCCAGCGGCAGCTCCACTTGGAACAGGCGCTGGCGGTCGCTCATGCCGAGGCCCCGCGCCGCGTCATCGGCGGCGCGCGGCACGCCGACGAGCCCGGCAACCGTGTTGGCGACCACCGGCAGCAGCGAATAGAGGAAGAGCGCGATGAGCGCCGGCGCCGCGCCGATGCCGCGAATGCCGACGGCATAGGCGCCGGGCACATGCGCGGCGACCCAGCCGAGCGGGGCGATGAGCAGACCGAACAGCGCGATCGAGGGGATCGTCTGTACGATGTTCAGCCCGCCGAGCAGCGGCTCGCGCAGGCGCTTCGAGCGGTGGCAGGCCACCCCGAGCGGCAGGCCGACGATCGCCGCGGCGGCCAGCGAGCCCATCGCCAGCATCACGTGCTGGCCTGCCTCGCGCCGGAAGCTGTCGGCCCGGCCGGCATATTCCTTGAGGACCGAGAGCCCGTCGAAGAGGCCGGAGCGCAGCAGCAGCGCGAAGGCGACGGCGACCAGCATGAGGGCGCCGATGCGCACGAGCGGCGGCGGCCGGAGCCGGGTCAGGGCGTCGGCGGCCATCAGCGCGAACGCGAAGAGCGCCAGCCAGACGCCCGAGCCCGGCGAGACGCGCGCATAGCTGTTGCCGGCCGCGACGAGATGGGCGGGGGCAAGGCCGATGCCGACGAGAACCGCCGCGATGGCGGCGATCGAGCCCACGAGACGCAGACCGGCGGGCGTGCGCAGAACGGCGACCGCGGCCACAGCCACCACGACTGCCAAGACTGCGAGCGCACCGGGCATCGGCAGCGCATCGAACAGGGACCGCGTTTCGCCCGCCACGATGCGATTGGCGCGAAACACCGCGAAGGGCGCGATGGCGACGGCGAAAAGCGCCAGTGCGGCGACGGGGATGCCGAGCTTGTCCCAGCGTCTTGCCATGCCCACCCTCCCTGCGGCGATCGAGCCGATCTGGCGGCACGGTGGTTCCCGTCCCATCTCAGGGGTGATTATGGGGCGGCGGCGGCGCGCGTCACCTTTGGAGCGGTACCGTGCGACATCGCGGCCGGCGCATCGCCGCAATGTTTCGTAACCCGGCGGCCACGCTAAGGCCGGCGTTCTCGGCTAGAGGGTCTGGAATCGTCCGACCCCTCGCGAATGGATTTGGAACAGGCATGGCCGGCAGGCTCGCAAAGACTGGGATCGCATTGGCCGTCGTCGCGGTGGCGGGCGCCGGCGCGCTCGGCTGGCAGCGCAGCCGCACCGTCTCCGACGCCGCGACGCCCCCCGTCGTCGTGGTGGCCGCGCCGACCGAGCTTGCCAGCCTCGAGGTGACCGAAGTCGCGCGCCAGGACGTTTCCCGCACCATCCGCGTCTCGGGGTCGGCGACGCCGAGCCGGCAGGCCCTCGTCACCGCCGAGGTCTCGGGCCGCATCGCCGAGGTCGGCGTCGAGGTCGGCGACGCCGTGGAAGCCGGCGCCGTGCTGGCGCGGTTCGACACGGTGGCGCTGCAGTCGGCGCTCGACGCGCAGCTCGCCAATCTCGAAGCGCGCAACGCGCAGCGGCGGCTGGCCGCCTCGGTGCTGGAGCGCGCCCGCAAGCTCGGCACCGCCGGCATCTCGTCCGAGGCGACGCAGCTCTCGGCCGAGGCCGATCTCCTCAATCTCGATGCGCAGGTGCGGGCCATTGAAGCCAGTGTCGCCGATGCCCGCAAATCGCTCGCTGACGCCGTGGTGACGGCCCCGTTTGCCGGCGTCGTCTCCGAGCGCAAGGTGGAGCCGGGCCAGAGCGTTCCCGTCAACACCGAGCTTCTGAGCGTCGTCGATCTCTCGCGCATGGAGATCGAGGCGATGGTGCCGACGAGTCGGATCTCGGAGGTGCGCGTCGGGCAGCGCGCCGCGATCCGCCTGGAGGGAACCACCGGCCGGGTGCTGGAGGCGCAGGTCGCGCGCATTGCCCCCGTGGCGGTGGCGGGATCGCGCGCGGTGCGGGTGTTCCTCGCGGTGGACAATCGCGAGGGGCTGCTGCGCGGCGGGCTCTTCGCCACCGGCGAGATCACGGTCGAGAGCTTTCCGCAGGTCATCGCGCTGCCGGCCTCCGCCATCCGGCGCGACGAGACGGGGAGCTTCGTGCTCGCGGCCGCGGACGGGCGCGTCACCCGGCGCGGCGTCGAGACCGGCACCGTCTTCACGGACCGCGGCACGGTGGAGATCGCTCGCGGTCTGAACGTCGGCGATGTCGTGGTGACCGCGCCGTTGCCGGACCTCAAGCCCGACACCGAGGTGACGATCGTCGATCTCGGCGCGGATCTCGGCTGAGATGTTCCTCACCCGCATCTCCGTCGCCCATCCCGTCTTCGCCACGATGATGATGGCGGCGATCGTGGTGATCGGCCTGTTCGGCTATTCGCGGCTCGGCGTCGACCAGTTTCCCGAGGTCGACCTGCCGGTGGTCGTGGTCTCCACCACCTATTCCGGGGCCTCGCCCGAAACGGTCGAGAGCGAGATCACGCGGCCGGTGGAGCAGGCCGTCAACACGATCGGCGGCGTCGACACGATCTCCTCGCAATCCTACGAGGGCCGCTCGCTGGTGATCGTCGAGTTCACGCTGGAGACGGACTCGCGCACCGCCGCGCAGGAGGTCCGCGACCGCGTCTCGCGGCTGGAGGCGGGCTTTGCCGACGGCGTCGACACCCCGCAGGTGACGCGCTTCAACCCCGACGACCAGCCGATCCTTTCGGTCGCCGTCTCCTCGCCGACCCTGTCCTTGACCGAGATCACTACGGTTGCCGACCAGATCATCACCAAGCGGCTGAACGTCGTGTCCGGCGTCGGCCAGACCTCGATCGTCGGCGGGGCCGAGCGGCAGATCCAGGTCGATCTCGATCCCGAGCGCCTGGAGGCGCTGGGCGTCGGCGTCACCGCCGTGCTCGATGCCATCCGCCGGGAGAACCAGGACGTGGCGGCGGGCACGCTGACGTCGGGCAACGACGAACGCACGGTCACGGTGGAGGGCCGCGTCGCCGACGTCGCGGGCTTCGAGCGCATCATCGTGGCGCAGGAGGGCGGCGCGCCGATCTATCTCTCCGACTTCGCCGCGGTGCGCGAAGGCGGGGCGGAACTCACCAGCCGCGCCAGCCGCGACGGGGTGCCCGCGCTTGGCATCGACGTGGTGAAGGTGCAGGGCGCCAACACGGTGGAGGTCGCGGCCAATCTTCGCGCCGAGATCGCGGTGCTGCAGGGAGAACTCGGCGGGCAGGGCATCCAGCTCGCGGTCTCGCGCGACAATTCGCGCTCGATCAGCGCGCAGGTCTCCGAGGTGCAGCGCACGCTGATCGAGGGGGCCTGCCTGACGGTCGCGATCGTCTTCCTCTTTCTCAACTCCTGGCGCTCCACCGTCATCACCGGCCTGACCCTGCCGATCTCGGTGATCGGCACCTTCGCGGTGATCCACGCCCTCGGCTTCACGCTGAACACGATGACGCTGCTGGCGCTGTCGCTGGCGATCGGCATCCTGATCGACGACGCCATCGTGGTGCGCGAGAACATCACGCGCCATCTCGCCATGGGCAAGTCGCACCGGCAGGCGGCGCTCGACGGCACGAACGAGATCGGCCTCGCGGTGCTGGCGACGACGCTGTCGATCGTCGCGGTGTTCCTGCCGGTGGCCTTCATGGGCGGCATCATCGGCCGCTTCTTCCTGCAGTTCGGCGTGACCGTCTCGGTGGCCGTGCTGATCTCGCTCTTCGTCTCCTTCACGCTCGACCCGATGCTGTCGAGCGTCTGGTATGATCCGCATTCGCAGCCCGGCGCCCGGCGCGGGCCCCTGGGCCGGCTGGTGGCGCGCTTCGACCGGGGCTTCGAGCGGCTGGCGGGCGGCTATGCCCGCCTCATCCGCTGGAGCTTCCGCCATCGCATCGTCACGGTGGTGGCGGTGCTCGCGATGTTCGGCGCCAGCCTCGCGCTCGTGCCGCGCATCGGCGCCGAGTTCGTGCCGCAGGGCGACAATGGCGAGTTCACGGTGTCGCTGGAGGCGCCGGAAGGCTCCTCGCTCGACTACACGGCGGTGAAGGTGGCGCAGGTCGAGCGCATCCTGCGCACCGTGCCCGAGGTCGCCCATCTCTATTCGACCATCAACGCCAGCGGCGCCCGCGGCTTCAACGCCGCGACCGTCGCCGTGACGCTGAAGCCGATCACCGAGCGCACACGCGCCATCGCCGCGATCATCGATCCGCTGCGGCGCGATCTCGCCCGCGTCGCCGGTCTCACCCTCTCGATCAACCAGGCCTCGCTCGGCGGCGGGGGCGGGGGCGGGGCCTCGTCCAAGCCGCTGCAACTCTCGGTGCTCGGCGACGGCGACGCCGAACTTCGCCGCATCTCGGGCGGGATCACGCAGGCGCTGCGGGCGATCCCCGGCGCAGTGGAGGTGGAATCCTCGATCGAGGACGAGCAGCCGACGCTGGCGGTGCGCGTGCGCCGCGAGGCCGCCAGCGATCTCGGCATCACTCTGCAGCAGATCGGCGACACGCTGCGCCCGCTCGTGGCGGGCGATGCCGTCTCGGTCTGGAACGCGCCGGACGGCGAGACCTACGACGTCAACGTGCGCCTGCCCGGCGAAGCGCGCGCGCGCGCCGCTCAGCTTCGCGCGCTCACCGTCGCCACCGGGCGGCGCGATGCGGAAAACCGGCCGGTGACGGTGGCGCTCGATCAGGTGGCCGACGTCGTCGACAGCGTCGCGCCGTCCTCGGTCAACCGGCGCGACCTGTCGCGCGAGGTGCGCATCTCCGCCAATGTCGACGGGCGCGCGCTCGGCGAGGTGACGACAGACCTGCAACGCGTCATCGCCGGCATCACGCTGCCCCCCGGCTACCGGATCTCCTTCGGCGGCGACGCCGAGAGCATGGCGGAGAGCACCGGCTATGCCGTGCAAGCGCTCGCGCTGGCGGTGATCTTCATCTACCTCATCCTCGCCTCGCAGTTTGGCTCCTTCCTGCAGCCGCTGGCGATCATGACCTCGCTGCCGCTCTCGCTCATCGGCGTGCTCATCGGCCTCCTCGTCACCGGCTCGACGCTTAACATCTTCTCGATCATCGGCTTCATCATGCTGATGGGCCTTGTGACGAAGAACGCCATCCTCCTCGTCGATTATTCCAACCAGGGCGTGGCGCGCGGCCTGTCGCTGCGCGACAGCCTGGCAGAGGCCGGCGCGGTGCGCCTTCGCCCCATCGTCATGACCACGCTGGCGATGATCTTCGGCATGATGCCGCTGGCGCTGGGGCTCGGCGAAGGCGGCGAGCAGCGCGCGCCGATGGCCCATGCGGTGATCGGCGGGCTGATCTCCTCGACGGTGCTGACGCTCGTCTTCGTGCCGGTGGTGCTGACCTATCTCGACGGCTTCCGCCGACGCACCCGCCGCTTCCTGCCGCGCTCGGCCGACGACGTCGCCGCCCACCCCGCCGAGTGAGATCGGCGGACGGCCCGCTTGAACGGGCGTTCGATATCCGCGATGCGACAGGAGTATCGCGATGGCGTCAGACGGGGGACGGCGGCGTTTTCCCCCGCAGATTTGCCTTGCATCGCGCCGCTTCGTTGCCCCTGATGCGTGTGGTCGGCGGGTCGCTCATTGAGCGCTCGTTCAAGGTCTCGCAGGCGGGGTATGGCAACGGCCCTGCCGCAACGGAGTGTTCCATGGCCCGATTCGCATCTCCCGCCCTTCTGGCTCTCGCCGCCGCCGCCGCGCTCGCCGCACCGGCGCTGGCCGCCGATCCCGCCAGCTGCAAGACCGTCAAGATGTCCGATCCCGGCTGGAGCGACATCACCTCCACCAACGCGCTTGCCTCCACCGTTCTCGACGGTCTCGGCTACGAGGCCGACATCGAGACGCTGGCCGTGCCGATCGGGTACCAGTCGCTCGCCAACAAGCAGATCGACGTCTTCCTCGGCAACTGGATGCCGGCGCAGCAGAAGTTCCGCGACGAGCTCGACGCCAAGAAGTCGGCCGACGTCCTGACCAAGAACCTCGAGGGCGCCAAGTTCACGCTGGCCGTGCCGAACTACGTCGCCGAGGCCGGCGTCAAGGATGTGAAGGACCTCGGCACCAACGCCGACAAGTTCAAGAAGGCGATCTACGGCATCGAGCCGGGCGCCCCGGCCAACCTCAACATCCAGTCGATGATCGACGCGCCGGACTACAACCTCAAGGACTGGAAGCTCGTCGACAGCTCCGAGCAGGGGATGCTGGCGCAGGTCCAGAAGGCGGAGCGCTCGAAGGACTGGATCGTCTTCCTCGCCTGGGCCCCGCATCCGATGAACACTATGGGCCTGACCTACCTGTCGGGCGCCGACCAGTTCTTCGGCCCGAACTACGGCGGCGCCGAGGTCTTCACGCTCGCGCGCGCCGGCTACGCGGCCGAGTGCCCGAACGTCGCCAAGCTCTTCAGCCAGCTCCGGTTCGCGGTGCCGATGGAGAACGAGATGATGGCCAAGCTTGCCGAGGGCACCGACCCCAAGAAGGCCGCCACCGAATGGCTGAAGGCCAATCCGGCCGTGCTCGAGCCCTGGCTCGCGGGCGTCACCACGCTCGACGGCCAGCCGGGTCTGGCGGCGGTGAAGGCCGAGATCGAGGGCTGAGGCCTTCGCGGGTTTCCTTCTCTGACCTGCTGTCTGCGTCTCGTCCCTCCGGCTCTAGGCCGGGACGACGGGACGCCGTGGCGAGGTCAGCGGAAAGTCTCCCGGACATGCGAGCCCCGGCTCGGCCTGTGCGACGAGGAGGGGCAGGGTTGGAAGCCATTAATCTGAGCCGATTGCGAGCGCTGGACGGAACGCGGTACGATCGGCGATGGCAACGCGCTGCCTACGCGCGAGCCCGGCTCGCCCAACGATCATCTTGAGCAGCAGATAGAACATAATGAGAACGATCGGAGAGCGTGGTAGCTTGAACCGCATGGAAATCGCACATGCTTCGATCGACATGGCAAAGGTCCAAGCGTTTCAGCATCCCATCGTGGACTTTCCTATCGGCTTTCGAGGCGGACCTGTCCTTCTATCCCCCGAGTTGCAGAAGTTTCGGCATCATCGTCACGATGAACCATTTGACCATGTTCGCAACGTCTTGAGTTACCCCCACCACCTCGACGGCGAGTACATCTATGCCGGGCCCATCTTCGGTCATTTCGGGCATTTCATGTCGGAGATGATCCATCGCATTGTCCCGGCGCGAGCGCTGAAGCTTCCCGGCAAGTTCCTCTTCGTCCTGGGAGAGGACGACGAATCACACATGGACATCGATCGGGTCTCGCAGAGAGTGCCCGAAGTGCTCGAATTTCTTGGTATCGGCCGGAGCAATTCAGTTTTCGTCAACCGGAATACAACGGTCGCAAAGCTTCATCTTGTGCAGCAAGGTGCTCATCTCAACAGCGCGCCAAAGCCGGGATATACCGACGTCCTGCGTGCGTATTCGGGACCAAAGTTGGATGCCTTGTTCGGCGCTACCCGGCGCCCGCCACGACTGTATGTGTCGCGTTCTCGCTTGCCCCGTGCCGGCGGCATTCTAGGAGAAAGCTACCTCGACAAGGCGTTGATCGATCAGGGCTTCACGATCTTCCATCCCGAAGAGCATCCATTCGCCGTGCAGATGGACCACTACCGCAAGGCCGATGTCGTCATCTTTGCCGAAGGGTCGGCGTGCCACGGTACGGAACTCCTGGGCTCTGGAATGATGAAGCAGACGATACTCATTCCGCGGTCGTTTCAGGCGCGTATTCTTCGCAAGCCGCTGGAAGCCCGATCTGTGGCTTACGTAACAGCCGACGTTTCCCGTTACCTCGGATCTCTGCAGATCAACCCGAACAATGGCCTGCCGATGCTCAGCCGCGGCGTCTCGGTCTTGAAACCGCGTCGTGTCACGAAGGTCATGATGGAAGCGGGCATTCCGATCCGGCGATCCTTTTCGGCTTGGGCCTACAGAGCCTGTGCGATCAAAGATATGCGAACGTATCTGGCCGAAATGCGAGGTGGCAACGGCTGGAACGCAGCGGGGGCGCTCCGTCTCGTACGCTCTATTTTAACGGGTGGTCTGCACTGGACCATCAAGCCCTAGCCGCCTGAATGACGCGTCCCGTTCCATCCAAAAGGGGTTTGGGCGCGATCGATCCCGCCCAAACCTACGCCCGCGATTGCCTGTCGGCGCCGCGCGCCGTAAGCCTCGCCTGCCCGTACGAGCCAACCGAGTTCCGCCCGCATGAACGTCGCCCGCCCCAACATCCTCGTCATCATGGTGGACCAGCTCAACGGCACGCTGTTCCCGGATGGGCCGGCGGGCTTCCTGCATGCGCCGAACCTCAAGGCGCTGGCGGCGCGCTCGGCGCGCTTCGTCAACACCTATGCGGCGAGCCCGCTCTGCGCCCCCGCGCGCGCCTCCTTCATGAGCGGCCAGCTGCCCTCGAAGACGCGCGTCTACGACAATGCCGCCGAATTCGCCTCCGACATCCCGACCTTCGCCCATCATCTGCGGCGCGCGGGCTATCGCACCTGCCTCTCGGGCAAGATGCACTTCGTCGGCCCCGACCAGCTCCACGGCTTCGAGGAGCGGCTGACCACCGATGTCTACCCCGCCGATTTCGGCTGGACGCCGGACTATACCAAGCCCGGCGAGCGGATCGACTGGTGGTATCACAATCTCGGCTCGGTGACGGGAGCGGGGGTCGCCGAGATCACCAACCAGCTCGAATACGACGACGAGGTGGCCCATTTCGCCACCGCCAAGCTCTACGACTATGCGCGCGGCAACGACGCCCGGCCCTTCTGCCTGACGGTCTCCTTCACCCATCCGCACGACCCCTATGTCGCCCGGCGCCGCTTCTTCGACCTCTACGACGACGGCACGGCGCTGGAGCCGGTGGTCGAGCGCATTCCCTTCGGCGAGCAGGACCCGCATTCGCAGCGCCTGATGATGGCCTGCGACGACCACGCCTATCGCATCGGCGAGGCGCAGATCGCCCGCGCGCGCCGCGCCTATTACGCCAACATCTCCTATATCGACGAGAAGGTGGGCGAGCTCATCGACGTGCTGGAGCGCACACGGATGCTGGAGGACACCGCGATCCTCTTCGTTTCCGACCACGGCGACATGCTGGGCGAGCGCGGCCTGTGGTTCAAGATGAACTTCTTCGAGGGCTCGGCCCGCGTGCCGCTGATGATCTGCGCCCCCGGTATCCCCGCCGGCCCCTACATGCAGCCGGTCTCGACGCTCGACGTGCTGCCGACGCTCGCCGAACTCGTCGGCCTCGATCTCGGCCCCTCCGCCGCCTGGCTCGACGGGATCTCGCTCTTCGACACGGCGCGCCGGGGCGAGCGCGCCGAGCCGGTGCGGATGGAATATGCCGCGGAAGGGTCGGTGGCGCCGCTCGTCTCGATCCGGCAGGGCCGCTGGAAGTTCAACCGCTGCCCCGCCGATCCCGACCAGCTCTTCGACCTCGAAGCCGACCCGTCCGAGCTTCGCGATCTCGCCGCAGATCCCGCCCATGCCGAGATCGTCGCGGGCTTCGACGCGCAGGCGAAGCGGCTGTGGGATCTCCCGCGCTTCGACGCGGAGGTGCGCCAGAGCCAGGCCCGGCGCCACGTCACCTACGAGGCCCTGCGCAACGGCGCCTACTATCCGTGGGACTTCCAGCCCCTGCAGCGCGCCTCGGAGCGCTACATGCGCAACCACATGAACCTCGACAATCTCGAGGATCAGCAGCGCTTTCCCCGCGGCGAGTGACGGGCGTCACGGTTGCGGCGCACAACGGCGCGCTGTGGATGAGCCCTTGGCGAGTGTCGCGCAACTGTCATAAGTCTGTCATGCGATTGGAAGGTCGGCGGGGCTGGGAGGCGCCGTCGACCGTGGCCCGACGAGGCCGCAGCGCTGGGAGCGATGCCTGACCATGACGACCACCCCGACCCGTGCGGCCCTGATGGCCGCGACCCTTCTCGCCACCACGACGGGCGCCTTCGCGGCGACCGAGATCCAGTGGTGGCACGCGATGAGCGGCGCCAACAACGAGGTGGTGGAGACGCTCGCCAAGGAGTTCAACGCCTCGCAGGCCGACTACAAGATCACGCCGGTCTTCAAGGGCACCTATCCCGAGACGCTGAACGCCGGCATCGCCGCCTTCCGCGCCCGCCAGCCGCCTGCGATCATCCAGGTCTTCGACGCCGGCACCGGCGTGATGATGGGTGCCGAGGGCGCGATCAAGCCGGCCGCCGAGGTGCTGGAAGAGGGCGGGCAGACCTTCGACAAGTCGAAATACCTGCCGGGCATCGTCTCCTACTATTCCAAGTCCGACGGCACGATGCTGTCCTTCCCCTACAATTCGTCCTCGCCGATCCTCTACTACAACAAGGACGTGTTCCAGAAGGCCGGGCTCGACGCCGCCAATCCGCCGAAGACCTGGCCCGAGGTTTTTGATGCTGCGAAAAAGATCAAGGCCTCGGGTGCCGCCCCCTGCGGCTTCACCACGACCTGGATGACCTGGATCCAGACCGAGAACTTCGCAGCCTGGAACAACGTGCCCTACGGCACCAACGAGAACGGCCTCGCCGGTCTCGACGTCAAGCTGCAGATCGACGCGCCGATCTTCGTCGACCACTTCCAGGCGATCGCCGATCTCGCCAAGGACGGCACGTTCCGCTACGGCGGGCGCACCGCCGAGGCCAAGCAGCTCTTCCTCTCGGGCGAATGCGGCATCCTGACGGAATCCTCGGGTGGCCTGGGCGACGTCGTGAAGTCCGGGATGAACTACGGCATCGGCCAGCTTCCCTACGACCCGAAGGGCTCCGGCCCGCAGAACACCATTCCGGGCGGGGCCAGTCTCTGGGTCTTCGGCGGCAAGTCGGATGCCGAGTACAAGGGCGTCGCGGCCTTCTTCGGCTTCCTGTCGCAGACCGACATCCAGTCGCGCCTGCATCAGGTCTCCGGCTACCTGCCGGTGACGCTCGCCGCCTACGAGGCGACGAAGGCGTCCGGCTTCTACGAGAAGAACCCGGGCCGCGAGACGCCGATCCTGCAGATGCTCGGCAAGGCCCCGACCGAGAACTCGAAGGGCGTGCGTCTCGTCAACCTGCCGCAGGTCCGCGACATCGAGAACGAGGAGTTCGAGGCGATGCTCAACGGCACGCAGGACGCCAAGACGGCTGTGGCGAAGATCGTCGAACGCGCCAACGCGGCGATCGCGCAGGCCGTGGCGCAGTAGGGCGCGAGCGGGGCGGGCGGGGTTGAGCAGGGGCGTGTGGAGTTCAGGAGGCGGCGGCGGCTGTTTGTGGTGCTGATCTGAACGGAGTGGCTCGCCATTGGGATGTCATTGGTCCGCGGCCGAATAGTCAGGGCCCGTCACACACCCTCTCCCTCTCCCTCTTCTCTCTGCGCCTGCCGCAACGTGTCTCTCCTCTGAACCTGCCGCCTCCTCTCCATCCAAACCTCTCGTCATCCCGGCCTTGAGCCGGGATCCATGTCTCAAAGTCGTCAACTCTTGCCCATGCCGACCGGACAGGTATCGGAATGGATTTCGGGTCAAGCCCGGGGTGACGACGCTGGAAGAGGACGAGGGGAAGCGGGAGAAGAAGCGGACGACCACGACCGCCGAGCAGAGTTTGCTTTTGCGGCCCCTACGACGTCGCCACACCGACACCGACACCGACACCGACACCGACACCACTCGCCAACGCCCGCTCCACCGCTCCCATCCCTCGCCAAACCTGAACCCCGCCGCCCAGCCCCCCCTCCAACCGCCAAGGCCATCGCCCTGACCTCGAACGTCGTCTTTCCCAACAAGCTCCTGCCCTACCTGCTGCTGGCGCCGCAGGTGGTGGTGACGCTGGTGTTCTTCTATTGGCCGGGCGTGCAGGCGTTGATACAGTCGACGCTGCGCGAGGATGCGTTCGGGCTGAAGACGCAGTTCGTGGGTCTCGCCAATTTCCGGCAGGTCCTGGCCGATCCCGCCTATCTCCACGCCGCCAAGACCACGGCGATCTTCTCGGTCTCGGTGGCGCTGCTCGCCATGGCCGTGGCGCTGCTGCTCGCGACATCCGCCGAGAAGGTGCTGCGGGGCAAGGCGTTCTACCGCACGCTGCTGATCTGGCCCTATGCGGTGGCGCCGGCGGTGGCGGGCATGCTCTGGCTCTTCATGTTCAATCCCACGATGGGCACCTTCGCCTACATGCTGCGCTCGGCCGGCTTCGCCTGGGATCCGCTGCTGAAAGGCGACCAGGCCATGGTGCTCGTCGTGGTGGCGAGCGCCTGGAAGCAGATCAGCTACAACTTCCTGTTCTTCGTCGCCGCGCTGCAGTCGATCCCGCGCCCGCTGATCGAGGCCGCCGCGATCGACGGGGCGAGGGGCCCGAAGCGCTTCTGGACGATCGTGTTCCCGCTGATCGCGCCGACGACCTTCTTCCTCCTCGTCGTCAACACCGTCTACGCCTTCTTCGACACGTTCGGCATCATCGACGCCGTTACCGCCGGCGGGCCGGCCAAGGCGACGGAAACGCTCGTCTACAAGGTCTACAACGACGGGTTCGTGAACCTGAACCTCGGCACGTCGGCCGCGCAGTCGGTGATCCTCATGGCGATCGTGGTGGCGCTCACCGCCTTCCAGTTCCGCTTCGTGGAACGCCGCGTCCATTACGGGTGAGCGAGCGATGATCGAGAACCGCCCCTTCGCCACCGCCTTCGCGCATCTCGTGCTGATCCTCGGCGTCCTCATCGTCGCCTTCCCGATCTATTACACGTTCATCGCCTCGACCCAGAGCGTGCAGCAGATCCTGCGCCCGCCGCTGCCGCTCCTGCCGGGAGACCAGTTCGCGGAAAACTACGGCCAGGCGCTGTTCGGCGGCGTCGGGCGGATCGGCGGCGTCTCGGTCTGGACGCTGCTCTTCAACACGAGCGTGATGGCGCTCGGCATCGCGCTCGGCAAGATCGTCATCTCGATCCTCTCGGCCTTCGCCATCGTGTTCTTCCGCTTTCCCTTCCGCATGGCCTTCTTCTGGCTGATCTTCATGACGCTGATGCTGCCCGTCGAGGTGCGCATCCTGCCGACCTACAAGGTGATGGTGGATCTCGGCCTTCTCGACACCTATGCCGGACTGATCCTGCCGCTCGTCGCCTCGGCCACCGCGACGCTCCTGTTCCGGCAGTTCTTCATGACGATCCCCGGCGAGTTGGTGGAGGCGGCGCGCGTCGACGCCGCCGGGCCGATGCGCTTCTTCCGCGACATCCTGCTGCCGCTGTCGAAGACGAACATCGCCGCGCTCTTCGTCATCCTCTTCATCTACGGCTGGACGCAGTATCTCTGGCCGCTCCTCGTCACCAACGACAATCAGATGAACACGATCGTCATCGCGCTGAAGAAGATGGTCTCCTTCGCCGATGCCGACACACCCTGGAATCTCGTGATGGTGACGGCGATCCTCGCCATCGTGCCCCCCGTCCTGGTGGTGGTGCTGATGCAGCGCTGGTTCGTCAAAGGCCTCGTCGAGTCGGAGAAGTAATGGCTGGCATCACGCTGACGGACGTCCGCAAGACCTATCCCGGCGGGCAGGAGGCGGTGAAGGGCATCTCGCTCGACATTCCCGACGGCGACTTCACGGTGCTCGTCGGGCCGTCGGGCTGCGGAAAGTCGACGCTGCTGCGCATGGTCGCCGGGCTCGAGGCGATCACCTCGGGCACGGTCTCGATCGGCGGGCGCGTCGTCAACGACCTGGAGCCGGCCGACCGCGACATCGCCATGGTGTTCCAGAACTATGCGCTCTACCCGCACATGACCGTGCGCGGAAACCTCGCCTACGGCCTGAAGAACCGCAAGATGCCGGCGCCCGAGATCGAGCGGCGCATCGAGGCCGCGGCCAAGGCGCTGGAGATCCACGCCTTTCTCGACCGGCGTCCGGGTCAGCTGTCCGGCGGCCAGCGCCAGCGTGTCGCGATGGGTCGCGCCATCGTGCGCGAGCCCGCCGCCTTCCTCTTCGACGAGCCGCTCTCCAATCTCGACGCCAAGCTGCGGGTGCAGATGCGCGCCGAAATCCGACGCCTGCAGGCGCGGCTCGCCACCACCAGCCTCTATGTCACGCACGACCAGCTGGAGGCGATGACGCTGGCCGATCGGTTGGTGGTGCTGAACGGTGGGCTGATCGAGCAGGTGGGCACGCCGATCGAGGTCTACGAGAAGCCCGCCTCGCTCTTCGTCGCCTCCTTCATCGGCTCGCCCGCGATGAACCTCGTGCCGCTGGAGGGTGCGGTGACGGGCATCCGGCATCTGGACCGCGTCTTCCCCGGCGGGCGGATCCCGACCGGCGCGGTGCTGGGGGTGCGCCCCGAGCACATGAGCGTCGTCGGCGAGGGCACGCCCGCGTCCGGTCCGCTCCTCGACCTCGCGATCACCGCGATCGAGGCGGTGGGCGCCGAGACCTACATCTACGGCGCTTTCGCCGGCGACGGCACGACGGCGGGCGGCATCGTGGCCGCCGGGCGGGGGCCGGAGATCGCCGTTCGCATGCCCGGCCATGTCCGCCGCCAGCTCGGCGAGCGGGTGCTCGTCACCTTCGATCCCGCCCAGTCGCATCTCTTCGATGCGAGGTCGGGACGCAGGATCGATTAAGCCTTTCGCGTCTTGACCGGAATGAGGCGGGCGGTGCCGTTTCTTTGCGCTTGCCGCCGCATGCCGCATGGCCTAGCGTCTGGGCATATCGCCGCTTGCGGGAGAGACCGGCTTCGATGCCGGCGCCGAAGGAGCAACCGCCCCGGAAACTCTCAGGCAAATGGACCGCGCGGCGCGATTTGAATCCGGAGAGTGACGGTGCTCAAGCATCCGTCCGCCGAAGGAGAAAGCGGTTTCGGGACTGATCCCGGCTCCGTGAAACTCTCAGGCCAATGACGGAGGGGCACGAAGCCAGACCCGACGATTCGGGCAAAGGATCTATCGTGACCTCAGTCGCCGTCATCGGCGCCGGTATCACCGGCGTGACCACAGCCTATAAACTCCTGGCCCAGGGCCTCGACGTCACCCTCTTCGACCGGAACGGTTATTCCGCGATGGAGACGTCCTTCGCCAATGGCGGCCAGCTCTCGGCGTCCAACGCCGAAGTCTGGAACAACCCGGCCACCTTCATCAAGGGGCTGAAGTGGATGCTGAGGAAGGACGCGCCGCTGCTCGTTCATCCCGCGCCCACCTGGCACAAGCTCTCCTGGATGTTCGAGTTCGTGATGGCCGCCCGCTCCTACGAGGAGAACACGGTCGCCACCGTCAAGCTCGCCATCGCCGCCCGTCGCCATCTCCTCGAAATGGCCGAGGCGGAGGGCATCGACTTCGACTGCGAGAAGCGCGGCATCCTCCATGTCTACGAGACGGAGGCCGAGTTCGGCCACGCGCTCAAGGTCAACCAGCTCTACAAGAAGGGCGGGCTGGAGCGCGACGTTCTGGACGATGCCGGCATCCACGCGATCGAGCCGGCGCTGGCCGGCAACTTCCGTGGCGGCTTCTTCACGCCCAGCGACTTCACCGGCGACATCCACAAGTACACGCGCGGTCTCGCCGAGGCATGCCTGCGCCGGGGCGGCACGATCCGCTACGATGCCGACGTCACGCAACTGTCGAAGCGCGAGGAGGGCGGCGTCGCCGTCTTCGCGCGCCGCTCGGGTAGCGAGGACCAGCCGGCGCGCGAGGATTTCGACGCCGTCGTGGTCTGCGCCGGCATCGCCTCGCGCCGCTTCGCTCACATGCTCGGCGACCGCGTCAACATCTATCCGGTGAAGGGCTATTCGATCACCGTGAACCTCGAGGACGAGGCGAGCCGGGCGGGTGCGCCCACCGTCTCGCTCCTCGACGACAAGGCCAAGATCGTCACCAGCCGGCTGGGGCCGAACCGGCTGCGCATCGCCGGCACCGCCGAGTTCGCGGGCGAGAACCGCGACATCCGCATGGCCCGCATCAAGCCGCTGGTGGACTGGTGCCGCTATCGCTTCCCCGGCGTCTCCACGTCGTCGGTCGTGCCGTGGGCCGGCTTGCGCCCGATGATGCCCGACATGCTGCCGCGCGTGGGTCGCGGCAAGGCGGAAGGCGTCTACTACAACACCGGCCACGGGCATCTCGGCTGGACGCTCTCGGCGATCACCGCCGACACGATCGCGGCCGAGGTCGCCGGCGACTTCGCGGCGCCCGGCGTTGCCGTGTCGGGCTCCCTGAAGCCCGTCGACGCCGTGCGCGCCGAGGCCGAGCGGCTGACCGAAGCCGCCTGAGGCTCTGGCGGCCGACCGCCTGCGGTTGGCAGCTGCCATCTCTCCCCGTTCTGTCCCCGCCCTTGCGGCGGCGCTCATGGTTGGGCGTCGCCGCAAACCGCCCGAGGACCGAACGCCATGCCACTCTCCCCCGACATCGTCGCCGCCGCCCGCGAGGTCGAGGCCCGCGAGGGCGTCAGCGCCGCCGTGCTCCTTGCCGTCGCGCTCGTTGAGACCAACGCCCGCGCCACCGCTGCGGTCGGCACGCGGCGCGAGCCGCTCATCCGCTTCGAGGGGCACTATTTCGACCGGTTGCTGCCGGAGGCCGGTCGGCGCATCGCACGGCTGGCCGGTCTCGCGCATCCCAAGGCCGGCCGCATCCGCAACCCGTCGGGCCAGGAGGCCCGCTGGCGCCTCCTCGACCGCGCCAGCGCCATCGATCCGGCCGCCGCCTATGCCGCGACGTCCTGGGGGCTGGGGCAGGTGATGGGTGCGCATTGGCAGCGCCTCGGGTTTCGCTCGGCTGTGGAACTCGCCGCCATGGCCCGCACGTCCGCCGCCGGGCAGCTGACGATCGCCGCGCGGTTCCTCAAGATCGGCGCGCTCGCCGAGCGGCTCGTCTCGGGCGACGCCGCCGGTTTCGCGCGGCTCTACAACGGACCGAACTTCGCCGCCAACGGCTACGACGCCAAGATCGCCGTCGCCTACCGAACGCTTCGCCGGCATCTGGAAGCCGCCGCCATCTGAACCGCGTCGCGGTGGTCATGCCGGGGCCGGGGCCTATGTCAGGCCCCATGACGATCCCCCCCGCGTTCGACCCCGCCCGCCACGCCCTCTTCGTCGACTTCGACGGCACGCTCGTCGAACTCGTCGACGACCCGCAGGCGGTGGCGATCTCACGCGAGGCGCTCGTGCGCCTGGCGGACATCCAGCGCGAGAGCGGCGGCGCCTTCGCCGTTCTCAGTGGCCGGCGCATCGGGGATCTCGACCGGTTCCTCGCGCCGCTGCGCTTCGCCGCCGCCGGCGTCCACGGGCTCGAGCGGCGCGAGACCCCGGAGGCCGAGATCGTCCGGCTCGCCGGCCCCGAACGCCTCGACCCCTTGCGCGCCGCGATAACGGCAGCGCTCGCCGAGCAGCCGGGCCTGCGTCTGGAGGACAAGGGCACTGCGCTCGTCGTCCACTATCGCGGGCGTCCCGAGCTGAAGGGTGAGGCCGACCGCCTCGTCGAGGACGCCGTCGCTGGCGACGAAGGCTTTTCGATCATGCGCGGAGATCATATCGTCGAGGTGCATCTGGCCGGCATGGACAAGGGGCGCGCACTCCACGCCTTCATGATGGCCGCGCCGTTCCTCGGCCGCGTGCCGGTCTATATCGGCGACGACACGACCGACGAGTTCGGCTTCGGCGTCGTAAAGGAGCTGGGGGGCATCGCGATCAAGGTCGGGCTCGGGGAAAGCGTGGCCGACTACCGGCTGGCCGCCGTCGATTCGGTCCATCGCTGGCTCGGCGCCGAGACGGGCAACGCTTGAGCGCTCCGGCAGGCTCGGCGACACAGGAAAGAGGGGATCCATCCATGACGGAGAACTCGGGACGATTGGTCGTCGTGTCCAACCGCGTCGGGCCGCTGAGCGACGAGGGCAAGGCCGGCGGGCTCGCGGTGGGCCTCGCCGATGCGCTGCGCCGGCGCGGCGGGCTCTGGTTCGGCTGGAGCGGTGACATCTCGGAGGCGGGGACCGCCAGCGAGCTGAAGACCGAGGTCCACGGCGACACCTCGCTCGTGACCATCGACATGACGCAGGACGAGATCGACGGCTTCTATTTCGGCTATGCCAACCGCTCGCTCTGGCCGCTGCTGCACTACCGGCTGGACATCGCCACCTTCGACCGCAGCTCCGACCGGGTGTATCGCGCGGTCAACCGCCGCTTCGCCGAGCGGCTGGCGCCGCAGCTGCAAGCCGACGACCTCGTCTGGATCCACGACTACCATTTTTTCTACATGGGCTCGGAGCTGCGCCGCGCCGGCTATGACGGGCGGCTCGGCTACTTCCTGCACATTCCCTTCTGCCCGCCCGAGATGCTGACGGCGCTGCCGGCGAGCCACGATCTCGTGCGCGCCATGCTCGATTACGACGTGATCGGCTTCCAGACCGACGGCGACCGGCGCAACTTCGTGGCCTTCTGCGTGCAGGAATTCGGGGCCGAGGATGTCGATGGCGACCGGGTGCGTACGGCCGACGGGCGCATCGTGCGCGCCTCCGCCTTTCCCATCGGCATCGACGCGCAGGGCTTCGCCGAGTTCGCCACGTCCGACGAGGCCCGCGAGCACGAGGCGATGGTCAAGGACATCGCGCGTGGGCGCCACCAGATCGTCGGCGTCGACCGGATGGACTATTCGAAGGGCATCGTCGAGCGCTTCCGGGGCTACGAGCAGCTGCTCGAGGACCATGCCGAGGAGCGGGGGCAGGTCCAGTTCCTGCAGGTCGCGCCGCTCTCGCGCTCCGAGCTGGAGGCCTATGCGGATCTGCGCAACGAGCTGGAGGGTCTGGCGGGCAACATCAACGGCCGCTTCGCCACGCTCGACTGGAACCCGATCCAGATCCTCGTCAACGGCTTCACTCGCCGCGCGCTCGCCGGAATCTACCGCGCCGCTCAGGTCTGCATGGTGACGCCGCTGCGCGACGGCATGAACCTCGTCGCCAAGGAGTTCATCGCCGCGCAGGACCCCGACGATCCCGGCGTCCTCATCCTGTCGCGCTTCGCCGGCGCGCGGGCCGAGCTGCCGGAAGCGCTGATCATCAATCCCTATTCCACCGACGACATCTCGCGCGCCCTGCATCGCGCGCTGAAGATGCCGCTGGAGGAGCGGCGCGAGCGCCATGCCGCGATGCGCGAGCGGGTGTTCCGCAACACCGCGCAGAACTGGTGCGAGACCTTCCTCGCCGTCCTCGACGACACCAACGAACGGGCGCTGCAGCCGCGCTCCTGGTGGCACCGTTGGGGTTTCGGAGGTCCGGCGACGAACTGAGCCCGGCGCGCGAAGCTCTGGACGGTCGTGGGAGAAGGCGTAAGCTTCGCCGTCTGGCCTCGAGTGGAAAGGACGCGTCGTGACGAAGAACACGATCTGCCTCTGGTACGACAAGGACGCCGAAGCGGCGGCCCGCTTCTATGCCGAGACCTTTCCCGACAGCACGGTGAGCGCGGTGCATCGCGCGCCCGGCGACGACCCCTCCGGCCGGGAGGGCGACGTTCTGACGGTCGAATTCACGGTGGCCGGCATCGCTTGCCTTGGCCTGAACGGCGGTCCGGCCGTCCGGCACAGCGAGGCCTTCTCGTTTCAGATCGCCACCGACGACCAGGAGGAGACCGACCGATACTGGAACGCCATCGTCGGACACGGCGGCGAGGAGAGCCAGTGCGGCTGGTGCCGGGACAAATGGGGCATCTCCTGGCAGATCACGCCGCGCGTCCTCACCGAGGCGATGGCTTTGGGCGGCGGCGAAGCCAAGCGCGCCTTCGCGGCAATGATGGGCATGCGGAAGATCGACGTCGCGGCGATCGAGGCGGCCCGGCGCGGCTGATGCGCGGCGCGGCGCATGCGGGGCTTCGGGGGTGGCTCCCGCGAAACGGGTGAGGACGCGCCGATCCCGCGCGGGCCCTGCCCGGAGGGGAGTTCCGGCACGGGCGCCGATACGCTAAGGAATGGGCCATTCCAGCGATCCCAAGGACGACGACATGACCCAGAAGACCCACGCGCTGATGGAGATCCTGATGGCGCAGCCCGTGATGCCGGTGGTCGCCGTCGATTCGGCCGCCGACGCGGTGAAGCTGGCGCGGGCACTCGCCGCCGGCGGCCTGCCGGGCATCGAGGTGACGCTGCGCACGCCTGCCGCGCTCGACGCGATCCGCGCCATCACGGCCGAAGTGCCGGAAGCGCGCTGCGGCGCCGGCACGATCCTCACCCCGCGCCAGTTCGACGAGGCCGTCGAGGCCGGCGCCAAGTTCATCGTCTCGCCCGGCACGACGCACGAGGTTCTCGACGCCGCCAAGTCCTCCGATGTGCCGCTGCTGCCGGGCGCGGCGACGCCGAGCGAGCTGATGGCGATGATCGAGGAGGGCTACGAGATCCTCAAGTTCTTCCCCGCCGAGCAACTGGGCGGCATTCCCTATCTCAAGGCGCTCGCCCCGGTCTTCCAGGGCATCCGCTTCTGCCCGACCGGCGGCGTCTCGCCGGGCAACGTGCGCGAGTATCTGTCGCTGCCGAACGTCGTCTGCGTCGGCGGCTCGTGGGTCGCGCCGAAGGATCTCGTGGCCTCCGGCGATTTCGCCGGGATCACGCGCCTCGCGCAGGAAGCCGCGGCCCTGCGCAAGGGCTGAACGGTCTCGCGCGCCAGCGAACCGAGGCGGCATCGCGCCGCCTCGAAAAGGCCGGCCACCGCGCCATGTTCGCCCGGTCCTTTTCGCGATCCAAGGCCCTCCATGGCGCTCCGCCCGTTCCGTCTCGCAGCTCTCCTCGTCTTCGGCCTTCTCCTCGCGGGTTGTTCCGGTCCCGCCGTCCTCAACGCCATCACCAGCCATTCCGGCTACGAGACGGTGCGCGACATCCGCTACCGGCCTGGCGAGCGCGGCACGTTCGATCTCTACGTGCCCGACGGCGCCACGGCCTCGACGCCGGTCGTGGTCTTCGTCTACGGCGGCTCGTGGGATTCGGGGTCGAAGAGCCTCTATCCCTTCGTCGGCCAGTCGTTGGCGAGCGAGGGCTTCATCGTCGCCATTCCCGACTACCGCGTGTCGCCCGAGGTGATCTTCCCGACCTTCGTCGAGGATGCCGCAGCGGCCTTCGCGGCGGTGGACAGGCTGGCGCGCGAGGGTGGCCACGGGGTGCCCGCCGGCCGGCACGACATCGCGCTCATGGGCCATTCGGCCGGGGCTGAGATCGCCGCGTTGCTCGCCTTCGACGAGCGCTATCTCAGCCGTGCGGGGTCGAGCGCCCGGCGCATCGCCGCCTTCGTCGGTCTGGCCGGACCCTACAACTTCCTGCCGCTGACGGAAGAGCGCTACAAGCGGATCTTCCCGCCTGCCGTGCGCGACGCCAGCCAGCCGATCAACTTCGTGTCGGGCGGCGAGCCGCCGGCGCTCCTCATCGCGGGCCTTGCCGATACGACGGTGAACCCGGAGAATACGCGCTCGATGGCCCGGCGCATCCGGGCCGTTGGCGGGTCGGTGGAGGAAAAGCTCTATCCCGGCCTCGACCACATCGCCGCCGTCTCCTCGCTCGCCACCGCCCTGCCGCTCGGCGAGGGCGATTTGCGTGGCACCGTCATCCGCTTCCTGAGGGCCCACACACGATGATGACCGGATCCGACCTGTCGCACTGGACGCCGCGCCCGCTGCCGGGCACCGAGCCGATCGCGGGACGCCATGTCACCGTCGAGCCGATCGTGGACGAGACACGCTTCGCCGAGTTGTTCGCCGTCTTCGAAGGGCACGACCGGCTGTGGGACTATCTCGCCTACGGGCCGTTCGAGACGCAGGACGCTTTCGCGAGCTTCGCCGTCGGCACCTATCTCGGCCCCGATCCCCTGTTCCACGCGATCGTGCCGACGGGCTCGCAGCGGGCGGAAGGGGTGGCGGCGCTGATGCGGCTCGACCCGGCGAACGGCGTCGGCGAGATCGGCCATATCTGCCTCGGCCCGAGCCTGCAGATGACGCGCGCTGCCAGCGAGGCCTTCTATCTTCTGTTCCGGCGGCTCTTCGACGAGCTCGGCTATCGACGCCTCGAATGGAAGTGCAACGACGCCAACGCGCCCTCGAAGCGCGCGGCGGATCGGCTGGGCTTCCGCTTCGAGGGCCTGTTCCGCCAGCACATGGTCACGAAGGGCCGCAACCGCGACACGGCTTGGTACGCGATCCTCGACGGCGAGTGGCCGCAGGTGCGGGCCGGCTTCGAGGCCTGGCTGGACGACGGGAACTTCGACGGCGACGGCCGGCAGCGGCGATCGCTCGCCGAGTGCCGGGCTCGTCCCTGAGAGATCTCGCGCCCGCGCGTCAGGAGCGGGCGGGAACGATCGTGATGAGGGCGTTCGCGGGGTAGACGGATTCGAACAGGACGCCGTCGCCGGGAATGAACTGCAGCACGGTCTCGCCGCCGCTGTCGGCCATGATCAGCGAGCCGTCCGGTGTCGTCTTCCAGTAGGCGACGCGGGCGAGATCCGGCGAAGCCGCGCAGTCGGGGCCGATCGGCATGCGCCGGAAGCCCGATTCGGCTTCGGCCGGGCCGGCCATCTTGCAGGTCGCGCCGTTGCGCAGGTCGATCAGGCGCACCGCAGCCGTCGGCGCCATCGAGGCGACATGCACGGTTCCGGTGGTTTCCATGGAGGGACGCATCGCCGAGACGAGGCTTTCGGCCGAGGCGGCGCTGGGTCCCTGAAGGTTGGTGGCGAGGATCATGCCGACGAAGCCGACGCCGAGCGCCACGGCCGCAAATCTCATGAGATATCTCCTTGCGATCAAGTCGGGAGTATCACCTCATTAATCTTACCTGAGCGTTAACGCGGATCGTTTCAACGAAGGAAACCGGCACAGGCCTGAGGCGACCGGTCAGAATTTGCCGTTGATCTTGAACTCAAGGCGCTGAAGCGCGCTGGGCGTGCCGATGTCGGCCCGGTGCTCGATGCGAGCGCTCCAGTCGCTGGTGATGTCGGCGCGAAGGCTCGGGGCGACCGAGAAGCGGTGCGCCGACGAGAAGGCGAGGGGGCCGCCCGATCCGTTGACGCGGGCGAGATCGCGCAGCACTTCGAAGCGGACGCCCGGGCGCAGCAGGATGCCGCCGCTGCGCACGGTATAGTCGGTCCGCAGTCCCGCGACGGCGGAACTGCGCCGGGCCGTCGCGGTGCCGGGGTCGCTCCAGCTGCCGGCGAGCGAGGCTTCCACGCGCCCATAAGGCGAAACGAGCCAGCGGCCTTCGCGGTGCTCGTAGCCGAAGGTGAGGGCCCCGAAGCCGAGCGGGCTGCCCGACAGGCGGTCCGCGGAGGGCTCCGTGCTGGCGGCGGTGCGCTCGACCAGCGCGGTGCCGAGAACCGCGTCGACGAACGTGTGCCGGGTCGGATGAACGCTGCCGTAGGCCGAGAGGCTCGGCAGGACCACCGCGCCGTCCTCGCCGAGGATGGCCTGGTCGAAGCCGAGGGAGAGGCCGTAGGAGCGGTCCTGCGACGGCTGCAGGTCGAGCCCGGCCGAGAGGCCGGCGGCGGAGCGGGCGGGCGACAGCATGCCGTCGCCCTGCCGGCCGAGATCGACGGACCCGACGCCCCAGAGGTCCAGCGGCCCGGTGCTGCGGGCATTGCGGCGGATTTCGAGCGTACGCTCGGGCGCCTCGCGGCCGTGAAAGTCGCCCGGCATGTAGGCGGCGGGCAGGATCGGCACCGGGGTTTCGCCGAGCCAGGGATCGGCGGGCGTGTCGGTCTCGACCACGCCGAGACGCAGCGTCAGGTCGACGCCGGAGGTCTCGACGCGCTCGGGATCGCGCAGGCGCTCCAGACGGTCGCCGAGCCGCGCGGTGGCGGCCGAGGCGAGCGTGGCGGCGATGTCGGCGGTTTCCGTGACGCCCGCCTGGGCGGGACTTCCGCCGGGCAGGATCCCGAAGGCCAGCCCCGAGACCACGAGAAGACCGGCGCTTCTCAGGCGGTGAGGCGAGGGGGAAGATCGATGCGGCTTCGATCGGGAGGGAACGGGCATGGCCGTCTCCTTCTGTTTCGACAGCCTTCCTTATCGCATTGCAGCATGACGCGAAACTGGAACCCGCGCTCCGCACGCAAACGCGATCATCCGCGCGGGTGTCGAGCCGGACGGCGAAGGGCCGTCCGGCAGATGCTCAGCCCTTACGGCGCTGGGCGAGACCCGCCTCGACGCTTTCCGGCACCGGCGTCGAGAGCTTGTTGCCGCAGAACCAGCGCGACAGGTTCTCGGCGACGAGATCGCCCATGGCGATGCGCGTGTCGCGCGAGGCCGAGGCGACATGCGGCAGGAGGACGGCGTTCGGCAGGGCGCGCAGGCGCTCGGGGATGCGCGGCTCGTCGGCAAAGACGTCGAGCCCGGCGCTGGCGATGGTGCCGTTTTCGAGCGCTTCGATCAGCGCCGGCTCGTCCACCGTTGAGCCGCGGCCGATATTGATAAGAATGCCGTCCGGTCCGAGCTTGGCGAGCACCTCGGCATTGACGGCCTTGTCGGTGGAGGCGCCGCCGGGCGCGGCGATGAGGAGGATGTCCACCGCCTTGGCGAGGTCGGCCAGCGTCTCGTAATAGGGATAGGCGACGTCGGTCCGGCGCGTGCGGTTGTGGTACTTGATGCGCACGCCGAAGGCTTCCAGCCGCTCGGCGATGGCGAGGCCGATGCGCCCCAGGCCCATGATGCCGACGACCTTGCGCCGCATCGAGAAGCGCGTGAGCGGATAGGCGCCGGAGCGCTCCCACTCCCCGGAGCGGGCGTGGGCCTCGGCCAGATGCAACTCACGCACCGTCATCAGCACGAGCGCCACGGCGGTGTCGGCGACCTCGTCGGTAAGGACATCCGGCGTGTTCGTCACCGCGATGCCACGCTTGGCCGCATGGGCCGCGTCGACGCCGTCGTAGCCGACGCCGAAATGCCCGACGATCTCGACGTTGGGCAGGGCGTCGAGATCGGCGTTGGAGATCACCCCGCCGACGGCGAGGGCGCGCACGGAGGCGCGCTCCTCGTCCGACAGGAGCGAGAGATCCTTCGTCGCCAGATGCCGGACGGACCGGAAGCGGCGCTGGAGTTCGGCGAGGCCATCGGCGTTGTAGGGCCCGAAGACGAGGACGCCGGCGTCGGAGGAATCGGTCAAGTCATGTCCTTTCGAGAATGTGTGCGGCGAACCGCTGAGGGTTCGGCGCGGGAAGGCCTGAAGGCGCGAGGCGGGACGTCAGTCGCCGGTCTGCGCGAGGCGGCTGGAGCGGCGAACGCGCAGCTCCGGGGTGATGAGTTCGAGGCTCTCGCGCGCCGGCTCGCCGGCCAGACGCACGAGGAGGGCGCCGGCGGCCCGGCGGCCGACCTCGCTCTGCCCGTTGGAAACGGTGGTCAGCGGCGGCATCGCGATCGCCGCCTCGTCGATGTCGTCATAGCCGCAGACGGCGATGTCGACACCCGGGCGCAGCCCGGCGCGCGACAGGCCGTACATCAGGCCGAGCGCCACGAGGTCGGAAAAGCACACCACCGCCTCCGGTCGGTCGGGGATCGCCAGGAACTCGGCGGCCGCGTCGAAGCCTGAATGGCGCGAGCGCGGCCCCTGGATCCGCCATTCCGGACGAAACGGAATGCCGGCGGCTTCCAGCGCCTGCCGATAGCCCAGCTCGCGGTCGCGGCCGGTGGAGGTCAGGTCGGTGCCGCCGATCATGGCGATGCGCCGGTGCCCCTCGTCGATGAGATGCTGGACCACGAGCGACATGCCGTAGGTGTCGTCGCCGCGAAACGAGGTGACGCCCGAGCCTTCCACGGTGCGCGCGATCAGCGTCACCGGCAGATCGTTGTCCTCGGCGAGGCGGATGTCGGAGGCGGGCGTACCGATGGCTGGCGACATGATCAGCCCGTCGGCGCCGAGCTGCAGCATCGTGTCGAGAAAGGCGCGCTGCTTTGACAGGTCGTCGTAGTGGTTGCAGAGAACGAAGGTCTGGCGGTGCCGGTCGAGCTCGTTCTCGATCGACTTCAGGATCTCGCCGTAGAACGGGTTCATGATGTCGTGGACGCAGACGCCGACGATGCCGGACTTCGAGGTGCGAAGGCTGGCGGCACGCCGGTTGTAGATATAGCCAGAGGTGCGCGCCTCCTCCTTGATGCGCTCGCGCGTCACCTCGGCGACGAGCGGACTGTCGCGCAGCGCCAGCGACACCGTCGCCGTCGACAGACCGAGCTTCTCCGCGATCGTCGATAATTTGACCTTCTGCGCCACCTATCGCCGTTCCGCGTCCGTCCAAAACCTCGGGTTCAAGGGGTTTAACGGCATCGAGTGCGCCAACGCAACCGGCGGGGCGTCCGGGCGCCGTCCGACGTCTCCGGGCGAGGGGCCGCGAGCGGTCGGACAAAGGGTGCCGTCACGCCTCATCGGAGGCGCCGTCGTCGTGCGCGGAGGCGGTGTCGGGTGCGAAGTTGCGCTCGACCTTGGCGAGCAGCTTGCGCAGCGCCTTGCGGTCCTTGCCCTTGAGGCCGCGCATCGCCTGACGTTCAGTCTCGTGCTGGGCGAGCCGCACCTCCTCGACGAGGGCGCGGCCCTCTGCCGTCAGGTGGACGAAGCTCTGGCGGGCATCGGATGCGGAGGCGCGCTTCTCGACGAAGCCCTGCGCCGCCAGCCGCGCGATGGTCTTGGTGATGGTGGGCGGGCGCACGGCGAGGCGCAGGGCGAGATCGCGCAGCGCCAGACCGTCCTCCTCGCCGAGCATCAGGAGGAGCGCGTCCTGGCCGGGATAGAGCCCCTGCGCCGCCAGCCGTGCCGAAAGAGCGGTGCGCACGACGCGCGAGGAGACCGCCAGCTGGGTCATGACGGCGCGTTTCTCGCTTTTTCGGTCCGCCATCGTCCTCGCCCGTCCGGTTTCCCGGCCACGATGGCGAAGGCGCCGCGTCCTGTCCACCGCGAAGGGCGGCGCGGCGGGCGATGAAGCCCTTTGCCCCCCCCTTGGGCCCACCGGAAACGCCTCCGGGTTTCCACACGGGCGCCGGAGCGATACGACGAAGGCGTCCCGCCTCCCACCGGATGCCGCCCGCCATGCCGATTCGCCGCCGCTTCGAGGACATGACGAGCGCCGAGCTGCGCGATCTCCGCCCCGATCTGCCGAGCGCGGTGGCGATCCTGCCGGTGGCGGCGATCGAGCAGCACGGCGAGCACCTGCCGCTCGGCACCGACGCGATGATCGCCGACGCGATGATCGAGCGGGCCTTGACGCGGCTGCCGCCGGACCTCGTCGCCACCGCCCTGCCGGTGCAGCGGCTCGGCGCCTCCGACGAGCACCTGAGCTTCTCCGGCACGCTGTCGCTGGACTGGCGTACCGGCGTCGAGACGATCCTGCGCATCGGCGAAGGGCTGGCGCGCGCCGGCCTCCGCCGGCTGGTGGTGGTGTCCTCGCATGGCGGCAACACGCAGGTCGTGGAACTGGCCGCGCTCGAACTGCGCCGCCGCCACGCGCTCCTCTGCGCCACCTGCTCCTGGGCGCGCTTCGGCCTGCCGGAGGGGCTGGTGCCGGCGGCGGAGGCCGCCGTCGGCATCCATGGCGGCGCGATCGAGACGGCGCTGATGCTGGCCTTCCGGCCCGATCTCGTGCGTCTCGATCGTATCGGCGACCAGCCTTCGCTGCAGACGCGGCTTGGAGAAACGGCGAGGCACCTGCGCGCCCACGGCCGGCTCGGCTTCGGCTGGCTGGCGGAAGACCTCAACCCCGTCGGCACGGTGGGCGACGCCCGTCTGGCGAGCGCGGAGATGGGCGAGGCGATCGCCGACCATCAAGCGAGGGCATTCGCCGAATTCGTCGCCGACGTCGCCGCCTTCGATCTCGCCGACATCATCGTGCAATTGCCGTGAGGGAGGCCTATATCGAGCGCTCCCGAGTTACGGAGGGACCTTGGATGTCCGATACCGCCCGCACCGCGCCGACCCCGATTCCGGTCACTGTCCTCACCGGCTATCTGGGATCCGGCAAGACGACGCTTCTCAACCGCATCCTCTCCGACAATCACGGCAAGCGCTATGCCGTCATCGTCAACGAGTTCGGCGAGATCGGCATCGACAACGACCTCATCGTCGAGACCGACGAAGAGATCTACGAGATGAACAACGGCTGCGTCTGCTGCACCGTGCGCGGCGATCTCGTGCGCGTCGTCGAGACGCTGACCAAGCGCCCCGGCCGGTTCGACGCGATCATCGTCGAGACCACCGGCCTCGCCGATCCCGTGCCGGTGGCGCAGACCTTCTTCATGGACGAGGACGTGCGGGCCAAGACCAAGCTCGACGCGGTGGTTGCGCTCGTCGACGCCAAGCATCTCGGCCTTCGCCTGAAGGATTCGCGCGAGGCCGAAGACCAGATCGCGTTCGCCGACGTCATCCTCGTCAACAAGACCGACCTCGTGACCCCGGCCGAGCTCGCCGCCGTCGAGGCGACCGTGCGCGCGATCAACCCGCATGCCGTGATCCACCGCACGACACGTGCCGGCGTCGACCTGAAACAGGTTCTCGAACAGGGCGCCTTCGACCTGACGCGCGTCCTCGACCAGGATCCCGAATTCCTCGAAGCCGCCGCGCACGCCCATGACGAGCACGTCTGCGGCCCCGATTGCGATCATGATCACGACCATCATGGTCATGGCCACGAGGCCCATGGACACGAGGGGCACGATCATCACGGCCACGATCACGCGCATCACGATCATGCGCACGACCACGGCCACGCCCACGGCGCGGTGGCGCCGATCCACGACGTGACGGTGACCTCGGTGTCGCTGCGCGGCGGCGAACTGGACCAGAACCGCTTCTTCCCCTGGATCCAGAACCTGACGCAGACCGAGGGGCCGAACATCCTGCGGCTCAAGGGCATCATCGCCTTCAAGGGCGACCCCGACCGCTACGTGATCCAGGGCGTCCACATGATCATCGAGGGCGATCACCAGCGCCCGTGGCGCGAGAACGAGGCGCACGAGAGCCGGCTCGTCTTCATCGGCCGCGAACTCGACGCCAAGCGCCTCGAGACCGAGTTCGCCGCCTGCGCCGCCAAGACCCGCGAGACCACCGACGCCTGATGCCGCAGATCGCTCCCTACAGCTTCGAGGGCCACGTGGAGGCCGCGCTCTTCCTTGGGGAGGAGCCGGTCTTCGCGCTGGCGGACGGGACCATCCGCTTTCCCGCCGGTGGCGAGCGCACGCTGGAGGCCCACGGCGGTGGCATCCTCACGGCGCACCGCGACGCCTTCGCCGGGCAGCTCCTGACGGGCGGCGAGGACGGGCGCGTCGTCGCCACCCGCGCCGACGGTGTGATGAGCGAGATCGGTTCGGCGGGGCGTCGCTGGGTCACCTCGGTCGCCGGCGGGCCGAACGGCGCGGTGGCGTTCGCCGCGGGGCGCGTCGCCTTCGTGCGCGACGCCAAGGGCGCCTGCCGCGAGTTCCCGCACGCGCGCACCGTCGAGGACGTGGCGCTGGCGCCCAAGGGGCTGCGGCTCGCCACCGCGCGCTACGACGGCGCCTCGCTGTTCTTCGCCGGCACGGATGCCGCCCCGCTGGAGCTGGAATGGAAGGGCGCCCATACCGGCGTCTTCTTCTCGCCGGACGGGCGCTTCCTCGTGACGATCATGCAGGAGAACGCGCTGCACGGCTGGCGGCTCGAAGACGGCAAGCATATGCGCATGACCGGCTATCCCGCCAAGGTGAAGAGCTGGTCCTGGTCGGCCAAGGCCAAGTATCTCGCGACCTCCGGCGCGCCCGCCGCGATCCTCTGGCCCTTCTCGGGCCGGGACGGGCCGATGGGCAAGGGGCCGCTCGAACTCGGCACGCGCGGCGACACGATGGTGACGGCCGTCGCCTGTCATCCCACGGACGACCTCGTGGGTATCGGCTATGCCGACGGCATGATCCTCGCGGTGCGCTTCTCCGACCAGCGCGAGGCGCTGCTGCGGCGCGGCGGCGGCTCGCCGGTCTCGACCATGGGCTGGGATGCCAAGGGCCGCTTCCTCGCCTTCGGCAGCGAAGGGGGCGAGGCCGGCGTCGTGGACATCACGGCGGCCTGATCACCGCCTCGCAATGACGTCAGAAGCTCGGCTGCGGCATGTCGTCGAGCTTCACCGACAGGACGGCCTCCTCGTCGATGTCGAGCTGCAGGTCGGCGTCGATCGAGCAGACGAGGCCGGTGGGCTCGTAGGCGACGATCACGCTGCCGCCGAATTCGAGCGCCAGCGACTGTTCGATGAGGCGCGAGCCGAAGCCGCGGGTCATCGGCTTCTCGACGCGTGGCCCGCCGACCTCGCGCCATTCGAAGCACAGACGCTGCGCCCCGTCGCGCTGGGCGACGTGCCAGCCGATGAGGACGCGTCCCTCCTCGTTCGACAGGGCGCCGTATTTCGCGGCGTTCGTCGCCAGTTCGTGGAGCGCCAGCGCCAGCGCCAGGCTCTGCTTGGCCGTCAGTCGGATATCGGGCCCCGACCAGGAGACGCGCGCGCTCTCGCCGCCCTGCAGCGCCATCGACTGCGACACCACGGCGGCGATCGGCGCGCTCGTCCAGCTCGTCTGCGTCAGGATGTCGTGGGCGTGGCTCAGCGCGATGAGCCGGGCCGAGAAGGCGGCGAGGCCGTCCTTGACGTTGGCGGCGCGGCGCAGGGTCTGGTTGGCGAGCGCGTTAACCATGGCGAGCGTGTTCTTCACGCGGTGCTGCAATTCGCGGGTCAGGAGGATCTGGCGCTCCTCGGCCTCTTTCTCCTCCGTCACGTCGCGCACGGCGCCCACGAACCGGACCACCTTGCCGTCGGCGACCACGGTCTGGGCGCTCGCTTGGACGAAGCGCTGCTTGCCGTCGTCGCGCCCGATCGTGCGGTAGACGAGATCGAAGACGCCGGTGCCGCGCACGTCCATGGCGCGGTCGATCTCGGTGAGGACCCGGTCGCGGTCGGCGGGATGGAGCTGGGGCTCGAAACTCGCGGCAAAGCTGACCGGCTCGTCGTCGCCGATGCCGAATGCGTCGCGGCAGCGGCGGTCCCAGACGAGCGTCCCGGCTTCGAAATCCTGATCGAACGAGCCGATCTCGGCGGCCTCGTGCGCCAGCCGAAGGCGCGTCTCGGTCTCCACCAGCGACTGCTCGGTGCGGCGGCGGCGCGAGAAGGCCCAGGCGCGGTTGAGGATCTCGCGCGTGAAGGCGAGGTCTTCCGCGCTCCAGTGCCGCGGCCGGGCGCAGTGAAGGTAGAGGATGACCTGCACCCGGCCGTCCTCGACCACCGACATGTTGAGCATGGCACGCGAGCCGATCCGCGCCCAGGCCTCGGCACCGTCCTGCGTGGCGGGATGGGTGGTGATGTCGTCGACCACGAGCAGGCCGGTGCGCAGGCCCTCGAGGAGCGAGCGCCCGAACTTTCCGATTTCGAGCTGGCCCGAGAGCGGCCGCGTTCCCGGCCGCGACCACTCGCCGACGATCGTGGCGTAACGCTGCGCGGCATCGACCGTGGCATAGCCGACGCGCTCGATGTCGAAGGTCTCGCCGAGAATTTCGAGCGCCCGCAGCGTGTAGTCGGCGGGCTCGCCGAACTCGCGACCCTCGTCGCCGAGCCGGATGAGCGCGGCCTGGCGCTTCTCGCGCTGGCGCTCTCGCGTCACGTCCACCACGGCGCCGGGGAAGCGCACCGCGCGTCCCTGCGGATCGGTGAAGCAGCGCCCGCGCGCATAGAGCCAGTGGACCTCGCCGCTCGCATCCACCGTGCGGTATTCGTGGGCGAAGAGGGCGCCCGTGGCGATCGCCGTCTGGATGGCGTTCTGCAGCCCGGCCGCGTCTTCCGGCAGAACGCCGGCGACATAGGCTTCGAGCGGCAGGCCGAGCGCGGCGCGGTCGGGGTCGATGCCGTAGAAGTGCGCGAAGCGCGCATCGGCGAAGACCTTGTCGCCGCGGATGTCCCAGTCCCAGGTGCCGACGAGCGCGGCGGCGTCGAGCGCGAACTGCAGGCGTTCGCGGCTGGACAGCAAATCGCGGCGCGCCTCCTCGTCGCGCGTGCGGTCGCGCAGGATCTTGAGGAAGCCGATCTGCCGGCCGCCTTCGTCTTCCAGCGGCATCATCGTGCCGCGGGCGAAGAAGCGGCTGCCGTCGGCGCGCAGGTGCCAGCGTTCGTCGGGTGCGCGGCCCGTCTGGCTGGCCTCGCGCAGCTCCTCGCCCGGTCGTCCGGCGAGCCGGTCCTCGGGCGTGAAGATAAGATCGATCGGGCGACCGACCACGTCCTCCACCGTACGTCCGAAGATATCGGCCGCCGTGTCGCTCCAGACGGTGACGTGGCCGCGAAGGTCCATCGCGATGATCGCATAGTCGCGGATGCTCTCGACGATCATCCGGTAGGCCCGGTCGGACACCGGGTTGGGAGTGAAGGGTTCGCGCGCGGCGTCTTCGTGTGCCGGCGAACCGTCAGGACCGGTTGCGATGGCGGCGCCCTGGTCGGGGCGGTCGCGCAGGTCCGCGATCTCGGCGCGCAGGCGAGCGATCTCGGCTCGGGCCATCGCGAGATCGCGTTCCAACTCTTCCCGCATGCGCCAACCCGTGCCGTTCCGACCGTGCAAACGCAACGGTCGAGTTTCACTGCACTGTACCAGAAGCATGTTCGCCGCCGGTCGCATAGGCGAAACTCCGTAGGCGACCGGCGGCAGTTAACGAATCAAACGGCCGCTGCGAACTCCGTCGCCGGCAGCCGGCGACCCGACGCGCGGATGAGGCCGGCGGCGCCTTGGAGCGCACCGCGCTCGAACTCGAGTCCGAGCAGCCGGTGGCGCTCGAACGGCCCGGGCATGACGAGACCGGCGGCGACCCCGGCCGTGAAGCCGAAGCGCCCGTAATAGGGCGCGTCGCCGACGAGCACGATGGCGCGGTGGCCGCGCCACAGGCTTTCGGCGACGGCGCGACGCATCAGCATCGAGCCAATGCCCGATCTCGCCAGATGCGGGGCGACCGCGAGCGGGCCGAGCAGCAGCGCCGAAACGGGCGCGCCGTTCGCATCGCCGGCCTCGACGTTCCACAGGCGCACGGTGCCGACCAGCGTGCCGTCGTCGGTCTCGGCGACGAGCGCGAGGCCTTCGGCGGGCAGGCGGCCGCGCCGGATCGCCTCGGACGACTTGCGGGTGCGCCCGGCGCCCATCGCGGCATCGAGAAGCGCCTCGCGGGCGGCGACGTCGCCGGCGCGCTCAAGGCGCAGCGACACGACGGGAGCGAGGGAGGTCAGGTCGGAAAAGAGGGGGGAGAGCGCAGCCATGGACATCAATCCTCGCGAAGCACACGAGCAAAAATTCATCCGCCGCCGCCGGTCGAGGGGCGCGCACGGGGTCAGCCCTCCGGCGCACGCGCCGTCGCGCGCCCGGAGGCGGATCGGGAGGGAAGGAGAGGCGGGCCAGGGCGCTCGGGTTGTCGAGCGCCCTGGCCGTCAGATCACGTAGGAGCGCAGCGGCTCGAACCCGTTGAACGCCACCGCCGAATAGGTGGTGGTGTAGGCGCCGGTGCCCTCGATCAGAACCTCGTCGCCGATCGTCAGCGTGATCGGCAGCGGATAGGGCTTCTTCTCGTAGAGCACGTCGGCCGAATCGCAGGTCGGGCCGGCGAGCACGCAGGGCTCCATCCGGTCGCCGTCGCGCGTCGTGGTGATCGGGTAGCGGATCGCCTCGTCCATCGTCTCGGCGAGACCGCCGAACTTGCCGATGTCGAGATAGACCCAGCGGTTCTCGTCGCTCGCGGACTTGCGGGAGACCAGCACCACCTCAGCCTTGATCACGCCGGCATCGCCCACCATGCCGCGGCCCGGCTCGATGATCGTCTCCGGCAGGCGGTTGCCGAAATGACGGCGGAGTGCTGCGAAGATCGAGCGGCCATAGGCCTGCGCCGTCGGCACGTCCTTCAGGTAGCGGGTCGGGAAACCGCCGCCCATGTTGACGAGCGTCAGGGTGATGCCCTGCTCGGATAGGTCGGCGAAGACCTTTGCCGCGTCGGCCAGCGCCGCATCCCAGGCCTCGGTGTCGCACTGCTGCGAACCGACATGGAACGAGACGCCGGTCGCCACGAGACCGAGGCGCTGGGCATGGACGAGAACGTCCGTCGCCATCGCGGGCACGCAGCCGAACTTGCGCGACAGCGGCCATTCGGCGCCGGCACCATCGGTCAGCACGCGGCAGAACACGCGAGCGCCGGGAGCGGCACGGGCGATCTTCTCGACCTCCTCGACGCAATCCACCGCGAAGAGCGACACGCCGAGCGCATGGGCGGCGGCGACGTCGCGCTCCTTCTTGATGGTGTTGCCGAAAGAGACGCGGTCGGCCGTGGCACCAGCATCCATCGCCATCTCGATCTCGGCGACCGAGGCGCAGTCGAAGGACGAGCCGAGCGAGGCCAGAAGACGCAGGATCTCCGGCGACGGGTTGGCCTTCACCGCGTAGTAGATCGACGAATCCGGCAGCGCCTTGCGGAAGGCCTGGAAATTGGTTTCGACGACGTCGAGATCGACCACGAGGCAGGGGCCGTTCGGACGGCGGGTGGCGATGAAGTCGAGGATGCGCTGCGTGGCCATGGGAAGCTCCGGTGAACCGAGACGGGTTGACGAGGAGCGCACGCGCCCAGCCTACGAGCAGCCGGTGGAGACCCCGCTCGTACGAAGGACGCGAAACGCGACATGCGTCGGCCCTGAGCGGACAAGAGCCGCACGGAGCCGAGAAAGTCTGCCATGGCTTGGAGGGTGTGAACCCGCCGCACTTCAGGCAAGGAAGGTGTGCCTCTTCAGTATTCCCGGCTATGGAGACCGGGAGAGACCAGAAAGGCCCGCACCGTCGTTGCTTCAAGGCGTCCACGATCTCGCCAGCAGCGAAACCGATCTGGAGGATCACTCCAGTTACCGTCCCGGTTATCCTCGCATTCGAAGGACCGGGGGACGCCCACAGGCACGTGCGACATTGGGCAAGGCGGATATAAGAAAGCCGATTGTCATACACAACAGAAAAATGCGGCCTTGCGGCATTTCCCGGCCCGGCTCTGGACAAGGCCGTGCGATGTCGTCAGACGGCAACACTGGTCAGCCCTACGCAAGGATTTTCTGCCGATGGACACCCTGACGCGCATGCGTGCCTTCCTGTCCGTCGTGGAGAACGAGGGCTTCTCGGCCGCGGCCCGCAAGACCGGCCGCTCGAAGGCGCTTTTGTCCAAATACGTGCGCGAACTGGAGGACGAACTCGGCGTCCTCCTCATCAACCGCACCACCCGTCAGGTGGCTCTGACGGCGGCCGGCGAGATCTACGTCTCGCGCGCCTCCACCATTCTCGGCGATCTCGAGGCGCTGAACGAGGAGGCGCGCGAGGCGACCGGCGAGGCCAAGGGAACGCTGCGCGTCACCGCCGCGCGCACCTTCGGCGATGCCGCGCTCGGCCTGAGCCTTGTCGAGTTCTCCGCCGCCCATCCCGACATCTCGCTCGACCTTCATCTCAACGACGCCTTCGTCAATCTCGTGGACGAGGGGTTCGACGTCGCGATCCGCATGACGCGGCTGACCGATTCGGCGATGATCGCCCGCCGGCTCGGCTCGCTCGACTTCACCATCTGCGCCACCCCCGCCTTTCTTGCCGAGCACGGCACGCCGAAGCACCCGTCCGACATCTCGCGCATGCCGGCGGTGATCGATTCCAACGCCAAGGTCCTCTACAACTGGACCTTCAAGGATCCCGCGACCGGCGACCCGATCCCGGTCAACGTCTCCGGCCGCTTCTCCGCGAACTCTCCCTATACGGTGCGCGCCGCGACGCTGGCCGGTCTCGGCGTGGCGATGACGCCGGACTTCGTGGTGCGCGACGACATCGCCGCCGGGCGCCTCGTCTCGGTGCTGGAGGAGTTCGTACCGCGCGATGCCGGCATCTATGCGGTGTTTCCGCATCGGCGCCATCTTCCGGCGCGCACACGCGTCTTCGTTGACTTCTTGGCAACCTGGTTCCGCAAGAATAGTCCGGGACGCGACTCCGCCGCCGCCTGACGGCGCGAACGTTCGCCCTTTCATCGACGAGGTCGACCATGATCCGCCCGCTGGCCGCTGCGCTCCTCACCCTCTCCATCGGCCTCTGCGGTGCCGCCGAGGCCGCCACGAAGCGCCAGGCGCCGAGCGAGCGCGAGGAGACCGCCTTCATCGGCGACTACGAGCCCGGCACGATCGTGGTGCTGACCGGCGCGCGCCAGCTCTTCCTCGTCACCGGCCACGAGACCGCGCTGCAATACGACATCGCGGTGGGCAAGCCGAGCGAGCAGTGGTTCGGCACGAGCTGGGTCTCGAAGAAGCGCCTCGATCCGGTCTGGGTGCCCACCGCCTCGATGCGCGAGGCCAAGCCGACGCTTCCCGCGTCCGTCGGCCCCGGCCCGAAGAACCCGCTCGGCAAGCGGGCGATGAATCTGGGCTGGGGGACCTATCGCATCCACGGCACGAACTCGCCGAACTCGATCGGCTCGGCCGCGTCCGCGGGCTGCTTCCGCATGCGCAACGAGGATGTGGTGGATCTCTTCGAGCGAGTCCATGTCGGCGCCGAGGTCGTGGTCCTCCAGTAGCCTCTCGCCTTCCTCCGCATTTCCGCCCTTGTTTCGCCCGATGACCCTCAAGGCCCGCCGATCGGCGGACGGCCGGGGCGGGCCGGGAACCATGAGCGGGGATGAAGAGCATGTCGGTTAGAACCGGGGGCGTCGCCGCGCTCGTTGTCCTCGGCGCGCTCGCCGCGTTAGCGCGTACGGCCGAGGCGCATCCGCACGTCTTCGCGGAGTCGCGCATGGAGATCGTCGGCAATGCCGAGGCGCAGCTCGTCTCGGTGCGCAACATCTGGCGCTTCGACGAGCTCTTCTCCTCCAGCGTCGTGGTGGACTTCGACAAGAACGGCAACGGCACGCTCGACCCCGACGAGATCGAGGCGGTGAGCGCCACCGTGCTGCAGTCGATCGCCGAATGGGATTTCTACACCTTCGTCACCGTGGCCGGGCGCGACATCAAGCTCGAACCGCCGAAGCAGATCCGCGGCCTGTTCGACCACGGGCAGCTGACGCTCCTCTTCGAGATGGCGCCCGCCGAGCCGGTGGACCTCAAGAAGCAGCCCGTGACCTTCTCGGCCTATGACGAGAGCTATTTCGTCGCCTTCGATTTTACCGACGAGACCGCCTACCAGCTTCTCGACCTGCCCAAGACCTGCCGCAAGACCTTCACCCAGCCCGATCCCGACGCCGACGCCAGCGACTGGATGAACTCGGTGTCGATGCTGAAGCCGAACCAGGCGCTGCCCTCCGACGGCGTCAACTATTCCCAGCTTCTCGCCACGCGGGTCGACGTGCAATGCGCCCACTGACGGCTCGCGGGGCGCTGGCCGCGCTCGGGTTCGTGTGTCTCCTGGCCGGCGCGGCGCATGCGCAATCGTCCCTGGGCATCGGCAATGCCGAGGTGACGGCGACGCCGGGCGGCCCGTTCGGCGGCGTGTTCGCCGAGATCATGGCGATCCAGCGCGGCTTCTTCACGGATCTGCGCCATGCGCTCGTCGGCATCCGCGACGGGCAGGGCGGTTTCGCCTGGCTCGTCGGGCTCTCCTTCGTCTACGGCGTCTTCCACGCCGCCGGGCCGGGACACGGCAAGGCGGTGATCTCGTCCTACATGCTGGCGAACGAGGTCGAACTGCGTCGCGGCGTCGTCCTCTCCTTCGCCTCGGCGCTGGCGCAGGGCCTCTCGGCCGTCCTCATCGTCGGGGTCGGATGGGTTCTGCTGCGCGGCTCGGCGGTGACGATGACGGATGCCGCCTGGGGGCTCGAACTCGGCTCCTACGCGATGATCGCGCTCGTCGGCGTCGTCCTGCTGCTGCGCAAGGGCCATGCGGCCGCGCGGCGCTGGCGGCGACCGCTGCTGGCGCTCTGGCCGGCGCGCTCGAACGGATCCGTGCCGGGGCTGGCCTTTGCGGGACAGGGCACCTTCACCGATCGCGCCGCGCCGCGCGCCGGCCTGCCGCGGGCCTCAAGCGCTTATGGCGCAGACGTCTGCGACGACCCGGCCGGCGATCTCTGCGACTGCGGGCGCGCCCATATCCTCGACCCACGGCTCATTCGCGGTCAGCGCTTTGGCTTGCGCTCGGGCGCCTCGGCGGTACTCGCCATCGGCCTCCGGCCCTGCTCGGGGGCGATCGTCGTCCTCACCTTCGCGGTGCTCAACGGGCTCTGGCTTGGCGGCGGCCTGTCGGTGCTGGCCATGGCGCTCGGCACCGCCATCACCGTCTCGGCGCTGGCGACCCTGACGGTGGTCGCCAAGGATGCCGCGCTGCGCATCGTCGGCGCGGGGCGAGGGGCGGGCATGCGGGCCGCGCTGGAGATCGTCGGGGCGCTGGCCCTCGTCGTTCTCGGCACGGGTCTCTTCGTGGCGTCGATGCCGGGGCTCTGAGGCCCCGACCTTCGTTTCAGGATCGCGCGTCGCGCCGCTTGCGGCAGGCGGCGGCGAAGGCCTCGAAGATCGCCCGCGACGGCGCATCGGTGCGCGCCCAGTATTCGGGATGCCACTGGACGCCGAGCGTGAAGCCGGGCGCCTCGCGCACCGACACCGCCTCGATCGTGCCATCGGCCGCGCGCGCCTCGACCTCCAGCCCCTCGGCCAGCCGGTCGATCGCCTGCCGGTGCAGCGAGTTCACCTCGATCGCGGCGCAGCCGACGATCGCCTCCAGCCGCCCGCCCGGCTCCAGCGCGACCGGGTGGCGCAGGCCGAAGCGCTCGGCCTGATCGGGATGGGGAACGGCGCGGTGATCCATCCGGCCCTCGCCCTCCTGGATCTCGGTGGCGAGCGAGCCGCCGAGCGCGACGTTCAGTTCCTGATGCCCGCGGCAGATCGCCAGAAGCGGCACCCCGGAGGCGATGGCCTGACGCGCCAAGGCGTCGGTCAGCCGGTCGCGCGCGGGATCGTAGGGCTCGTGTGCGGGGGAGGGCTCGACGCCGTAGCGCGACGGGTGGACGTTCGTCACGGAGCCGGTGAGGAGGACGCCGTCGACCCGCGCCAGCACGGTGGCGAGTTCGTCGGGCGTGACGATGGCGGGCACGATCACGGGAATGGCGCCGGCCACCTCGCGGATGGCGTCCAGATACGTGCCGGGGCTGGCGTGCCAGACGTAGTTCTCGAATTCGCGGACATCGCCGGGAACCGCGATCAGGAGTCCATCGCTCGCCACGGGCCGTTCCTCTCTGCTGGGGTCGCCGGTTCGACGGAGACGCGTTCGGTTCCCCTCCTTTGCAACGCCGCGCTTCGCGCTGGCAAGCCTCGGATCAGCCGGGAGGCCCCATCGAGCCTGCCGGGGGCGGCGCGTTAACCAGTCGTTAACCCTGCGGGCCGATGAATCGATCTCGTAAAGAATTGCTTAAACCTTCGGTCGGGCGCCGGAGCGAACGCGCGGCCGACACGCCCCGCCGCCTCGCCCGACGACGACCGACCGCTTCTTCCAGCGCCGAGACGGCCCCACGGTCGCCGGCGATCCCTTCCGCTCGCCTCGTGAAAGGCTCTTTTCTCATGATGCCTGTCCTCTCCATCGGTTCGCTCAAGACCTCCGGCTCGACCACGCTCGCGCTGACGCTGGCCGGGGTTGCGGCCGCCGCCGACATTCCCGTGGTCCTGATCGATGCGGCGCGTGACAAGGATCTCGTGGACTGGGCCGCCAAGCCCGGCCGCCCGGCCGGCTGCACCGTCGAGATCGCCGACGACGAGATGACGCTGGAGCGCCTCGTTCGCGCCGCCCGCCGCCGCGGCGAACTGGCGGTGATCGACGCCGGCGACAATGCCGACCTCATCCGCGCCGGGGCACGCCTTGCCGACCGCGCGCTGATCCCGGTGCGCTTCTCGCCGCTTTCGGCCTATGCCGCGCTCGCCACAGACCGCCTGCTGCAGGCGGAAGTTGGCCGGGGCCGGCGCGACCGCGACTGGGCGTTCACCGCGAGCGCCGTCACCACCATTCCGAGCCGCATCGCCCGCACCATCGAGACGATGATCGAGCGCTCGGCAACCCCGCGCCTGCAGATCGGGCTGGTGCTGCGCGCCGCCTACGAGGCGCCGTTCCTGCATGGCGGCACGCTGTTCACGCTGGCCGAGGAGATCGCGCCCGGCCTCGACCGCGCCCGCGCCGAGGCCGCGACGCTGGCCTACGAGATCGGCATTCTCGGCCAGGAGACGCACGCCGCCGCGCCCGTGCTACCCGCGCCGGTTCGCGACGCCCCGATCTACGAAGCCGATCTGGCCGACGCCGCCTGATCGCCGTCCCCGGCGCGGCACCGCGCCCGATCGAACCCTCGCCGTGCCGCGCCTCGCTTGGTGGCGCGGCGCGCGCGCCCTATACCGCCTTCCATGACCGAAACCGCCAAGCCGCCCGCCCGGAAACCGCCGCGCCCCGTCTCGCGCGAGTGGATGTTTCGCGCGGCGGCCTACTATCTCGAACGCTACGCCTCGACCACGGCGAACCTTCGCCGCGTCTTGGAGCGCAAGGTCATGCGCCGCTGCCGCGAGCGCGGCGAAGACCCGTCCGTCCACGCCGATCTCATCACCCAGACCGTGGACAGCTTCGTCGAACTGAGGCTCCTCGATGACCGCCAGTTCGCTGAAGGACGGTTGGCGACCCTTCGCCGACGCGGCGCATCGAAGCGGCAGACCGCGATGAAGCTCAGTGAAAAGGGCGTCGACCGCGACACGATCGCCGCCGTGATGGAGGCCGATACCACCGACGAGCCCGCCGCGGCGCGGGCGCTCGCCAAGCGCCGCCGCCTCGGGCCGCACCGGCTGCGCGACCGAGCCGAGCGGCGGGACCGCGACGTCGCCGCCCTGATGCGAGCGGGCTTCTCGTTCCGCGATGCCGCCGCCGCGATCGACGGCACCGGCGAGGCCGAGGACGCGCAGGACTGAGGCGTCCAAGCCGTTGGCCAGCTAGGGATCGGCAGGGAACCATGCCTTTCCCGCGCCCGTTGAGGATGCGAACCCCAACACGAGCGGGACAGGACGGCGAGCGATCGACGATCGTACCGCCACGCCCGCGCCAACAGCATCGGACGACATCACCATGCCGAAGATCACTCAGGCCAAGATCGCCATTCTCGCCACCGACGGCTACGAACAGCTTGAACTGACGCAGCCGCTGGAGAAGCTGAAGGCGGCGGGCGCCACCGTCCACGTCGTCTCGCTCGAAGCCGGCCAGATCAAGGGTTGGGACAAGGACCATTGGGGCGACAACGTCGCTGTGGACAAGACGCTGTCCGAGGTTTCCGTCTCGGACTACGACGCGCTCGTCCTGCCGGGCGGCCAGATCAATCCGGACACGCTGCGCACGGATGACAAGGCCGTCGCCTTCATCCGCGATTTCTACAATTCGAAGAAGACGCTCGCGGCGATCTGCCACGCGCCCTGGCTCCTCATCGAGGCCGGCGTGATCCGGGATCGCGACGTCACCTCGTTCAAGTCCATCAAGACCGACGTAACGAATGCCGGCGGGCGCTGGCACGACCAGGAGGTCGTCACCGACCAGGCGCTCATCACCTCGCGCAATCCCGACGACCTGCCGGCCTTCATCGCCAAGATCATCGAGGAGGTCGAAGAAGGTCGGCACGAGCAGCGTCAGGCCGCCTGATCCCGCACGTGATCGCAGGTTGACGAAACGGGGCGCCGGTGGCGCCCCGTTTCGCGTTTCGCGAGGCCGATTGCTTGCGGGCGGCACTATCGTATATCAGCGAGGGCAGAAGCATTGCGCGAGCGGGGACGGACGGCATGGCCGAAGAGATGGGCTTTGAACTGAACAAGGGCGCGGCGATGGACTATGCCGAGCACAAGCGGACCTATGCCGGCTTCCTCGGCCTCGTGAAGTACGGCAGCATCGGCGTCATCGCGATCCTGCTCGGCATGCTCGTCGGTCTGATCGTCGGCGGCGGCGTCATCCTCAGCGTGCTGACGATGGCGGTCTTCGCCGTGCTCGCGGTGTTCTTCCTGCGCTAGGCCAGCGGGAGGGCGTACCGGGGTGGGAGACCCCGACGCGCTGGATGATCGGACGACGACCGGGGGCGTTTCCCGCGGGAACCGGGAGGAGTATCGACGTATGAGGATCTTCGTGCCCAGGGAGCGCGAGGCGGGTGAACCGCGCGTCGCCGCCTCGCCCGACACGGTGAAGAAGCTGACCGGCCTCGGTGCGGCGGTCACCGTGGAGGCAGGTGCCGGCGAGGGCTCGCGCATTCCCGACGTCGCCTTCGAGGCCGCCGGCGCGGCGATCGGCTCGGCCGAGAATGCGCGTGAGGCCGACGTGATCCTCAAGGTCCGGCGCCCCAACGCGGAAGAACTCGGGCTCTACCGGCGCGGCGCCGTCGTCATCGCCATCATGGACCCCTACGGCCAGGACGAGGCGTTGCGCGCCATGGCCGAGGCCGGCATCACTGCCTTCGCGATGGAGCTGATGCCTCGCATCACGCGCGCGCAGGTCATGGACGTCCTGTCCTCGCAGGCCAATCTTGCCGGCTATCAGGCGGTGATCGACGCCGCCTCGATCTACGACCGCGCCTTCCCGATGATGATGACCGCCGCCGGCACCGTGCCCGCCGCCCGCGTCTTCGTCATGGGAGCGGGCGTCGCGGGCCTGCAGGCGATCGCCACCGCGCGCCGGCTCGGCGCCGTGGTGACCGCCACCGACGTCCGGCCCGCCGCCAAGGAACAGGTGGAATCGCTCGGCGCCAAGTTCGTCGCGGTCGAGGACGACGAGTTCAAGGCCGCCGAGACCGCGGCCGGCTACGCCAAGCCGATGTCGGCGGCCTATCAGGCCAAGCAGGCCGAACTCACCGCCGCCCATATCGCCAAGCAGGACATCGTCATCACCACCGCGCTGATCCCCGGTCGCCCGGCGCCGCGCCTCGTCTCGCGCGACGTGGTGGAGACGATGAAGCCCGGCTCGGTGGTGATCGACCTTGCGGTGGAGCGCGGCGGCAATGTCGAGGGCGCGGTGCCCGGCGAGGTCACTGACATCGGCGGCGCGCGGGTCGTCGGCTATCTCAACGTGCCCGGCCGTATCGCCGCCACTGCCTCGCTGCTCTACGCCAAGAACCTGTCGGCCTTCCTCGAGACGATGATCGACAAGGAGACGAAGAGCCTGCGGATCGATCTCGCCGACGAGCTGCAGAAGGCCACCGCGTTGACCCATGACGGGCGGGTCGTCCATCCCGCCTTCGCGCCGGCGCCGGCCACCGACGCCGCCCAGCCCGCCGGCGAGAACGGCGCATCCGAGGGAGGGACCGCCTGATGGCCGACGAGATGCAGACCTACACGCGCCAGATGCTCGACAATGCCGAGGCCGCGATCCAGGCGGCACGCGCCGGCGTCGACGGCATGGCGGCGCACCCGGTGGTGGCGACCGCGGTCGAGCACGCGGGCACCAATCCCTTCGTCTTCCACCTCGCGATCTTCGTGCTGGCGATCTTCGTCGGCTACTACGTCGTCTGGTCGGTGACGCCCGCGCTGCACACGCCGCTGATGGCGGTCACCAACGCGATCTCATCGGTCATCATCGTCGGCGCGCTTCTCGCCGTCGGGCTCGCGGCGTCCGGGGCGGCGACCGTCTTCGGCTTCGTCGGTCTGGTGCTCGCCTCCGTCAACATCTTCGGCGGCTTCCTCGTCACCCACCGCATGCTCGCCATGTACAAGAAGAAGGATCGCTAGACGCCATGTCCGTCGAATTCGCGTCCTTCCTCTATCTCGTCTCCGGCGTCCTGTTCATCCTGGCGCTGCGCGGCCTGTCGCATCCGACCACCAGCCGGCAGGGCAACATCTACGGCATGGTCGGCATGGGCCTGTCGATCCTGACCACCCTGTTCCTCGCCGGGCCGTCCTTCGGCGGGCTCGTTCTCATCGTCTTAGGCCTTGGGATCGGCGGCGGGGCGGGTGCGGTGATCGCGCGGCGCATTCCGATGACGGCGATGCCCCAGCTCGTCGCCGCCTTCCACTCGCTCGTGGGCCTGGCCGCCGTCATGGTGGCGGCCGCCGCGCTCTACGCCCCGGAATCGATCGGCATTGGCACGGTCGGGGCGATCCACACCCAGGCGCTCGTCGAGATGTCGATCGGCGTCGCCATCGGCGCCATCACCTTCACCGGCTCGGTCATCGCCTTCCTCAAGCTCGACGGGCGGATGAGCGGCAAGCCGATCATGCTGCCCTCGCGCCACCTGATCAACATCGCGCTGGCGATCCTCCTCGTGGTGCTCGTCGTCGCCTTCGCCTCCAGCGAGAGCCATGTCCTGTTCTGGCTGGTGGTGCTCGTGGCGCTGGTGCTCGGCGTCCTCCTCATCGTGCCGATCGGCGGCGCCGACATGCCGGTGGTGGTGTCGATGCTCAACTCCTATTCGGGTTGGGCGGCGGCGGGCATCGGCTTCACGCTGCAGAATCTGGCGCTCATCATCACCGGCGCGCTGGTCGGCTCGTCCGGCGCGATCCTCTCCTACATCATGTGCAAGGGCATGAACCGCAGCTTCGTCTCCGTCATCCTCGGCGGCTTCGGCGGCGATACGGGGGGAGCGGCGGCGCAGGATCTCGGCGACCGCACGGTGAAGCAGGGCTCGGCCGAAGACGCCGCCTACCTGATGAAGAACGCCTCGCGCGTCATCATCGTGCCCGGCTACGGCATGGCGGTGGCGCAGGCGCAACATGCGCTGCGCGAGATGGCGGACACGCTGAAGCGCGAGGGCGTCGAGGTGAAATACGCGATCCACCCGGTGGCGGGCCGCATGCCCGGCCATATGAACGTGCTGCTGGCGGAGGCCAACGTGCCCTATGACGAGGTGTTCGAACTGGAGGACATCAACTCGGAGTTCGCGCAGACCGACGTCGCGTTCGTCATCGGCGCCAACGACGTTACCAATCCGGCGGCGCGCGACGACAAGACCTCGCCGATCTACGGCATGCCGATCCTCAACGTCGATCAGGCCCAGACCTGCCTCTTCATCAAGCGGTCACTCGGCTCCGGCTATGCCGGCATCGACAACACCTTGTTCTACAAAGACAACACGATGATGCTGTTTGCCGACGCCAAGAAGATGGTCGAGGACATCGTCAAGGCGCTGGCGCACTAGAGCCGGCGGACCACCGACACGGTAAAAGGCCCGCGAGCGATCGCGGGCCTTTCTCGTTCTCCAATGGTCTGCGTTACGGCTTGTAGACGACCGGCGTCGCGTCGGCGTCCTGCAGCGTCAGACGCGCGACGCCGACGGTGGCGTTGACGCCTTCCTGGATCTGCAGGCTGGTCGGCTGCAGGGTGAAGCCGCGGTCGGGACCGCCGAGCAGGGTCTTTCCGCCGCCGCCGATGGCGAAGGACGCGTCGATGCTCGTACCGTAGTAGGTGCCGGCCAGCGACATCGGCTCGCCCGCCTCGAAGCTGGCGGCCAGCACAGACCACGTCATCAGCGTGCGGCCGGTGATGCCGAGATCGACGCCGTAGGTGTCGAGCGTGCCGACATAGGTTTCGGTGCCGTGGAACTTGCCGAAGGGGATGTAGCGGCAAAGCACCGTCTCGCTGGACGAGACGATCTGGTTGATCGTGCCCTGGCTCTTGCAGGACAGCGTGCCGACCTTGGCGCCGGCATGAGCGGGAAGCGCCGTGGCCGCGAGGGAGGCGAAGGCGACGGCGGCGAGAAGGGTCTTCATGGCATTCACTCGATTTCTTAACGAGGGGAACTGCCGCGTTAACCCTTTGAGATGCCGAGCGGTTTCATCTGAGCGCAATTTCTCGCGATCACGAAACGTATCGTGCGAGATATAGTGCGACGATCGATGGCGTTCGGCACGGCCTTGGATCCTGCCGAACGCCCGCGTGGGTTGTCAGGCGCCGGGCGCCGAGCCGCGCGTGCGCGAGACGCCGTCTTTGGCCGGCTGGTAGCTCGGATCGAGCTGTGCGGCATGGGCGAAGGAGCGGTAGGCCTTGGCCTTGTCGCCGCGCGCCTCGAGGACGAGACCCTGATTGGCCCAGAACTCGGCACGCTTGCCGTCGAGCTGGATCGCCCGGTTGATGTCGTCGGAGGCATCCTCGACATTGTTGAGTGCGAGGTAGGAGATCGAGCGGCCCGAATAGGGTTCGGGCGCGTTAGCATCCATCGAGATCGCCGTCGAGAAATCCTCGATCGCCTGCCGGTGCTGGCCGTCGAGCTGATAGAGCAAGCCGCGATTATGATAGGCGCGCGGATCGGTGGTGTTGAGATCGATGGCGCGCTGGAAGTCGCCGAGGGCCTCGCGGTTGCGGCCGGCAAGGCGGTAGATGTTGCCGCGCCCGATATAGGCCGAATCGTAATTCGCGTTGATCTTCAAGGCGGCGTTGTAGTCGGCGACTGCCTCGGGGTTCTTGTTCGTCTGGCGCAGCACCAGAGCCCGGTTGGCATAAGCCTGATAGAAATTGGGGTCGAGCTGGATCGCGGTCGAGAAGTCCTGGATGGCGCGATCGTTCTCGCCCGAACGCCCGTAGGCGATGCCGCGCACGTTGTAGGCTTCGGGATTGCGCGGATCGGCATTCACCGCAGCCGTCAGCGAGGACAGGTTCTCGGCCGACCCTTGCGCCTGATCGAGATTGATCGACTGCAGCGTCGGGCCGCTCTGGCACGAGGCGAGGAGGAGCGCAGCCGCCAGGGCCGCGCCGGTGCGCAGTCCGTCCGCTCCGTTGGGGCGGCGCATCGTCGAGCGGACCGGGGATGACACTGTCACGCGAATTTCCTTATGAGGCGGATCGTTCGGGGGGGCGGCAGGCCCCCCATAAGCTGCTGATAACGGCCGAACAATGATCATGAACCTGTCGAACTTGCGTGAAACCGGATCGCGGCGCCTCTCCGTCGTGTTTGCCACATCGCCGTGGTGCGCGGGCCACGGCTCGTCATCGTGACGGGGGCACCGCAGGGCCTCGGCCTCTTCGCGCAGGACGCCTTCCAGTGTCGAGGATTGGAGGACGGGCGCGCTCACGCCTTCGGTTTCTCCGGAAGGCTGATCTCCGCTATTCCGGCGGACGGCCTATCAGGCAGGGGGTTTTCTGTCGGTATTCTCTCATCCGCCGGATCCTCAGTCTTCGCCGAGGTGGGGCGGCGGATACCGCCGAGGATGTGGCGGATGGCGTGAATGGCGAGAATGGCGTCGGGCTGGGCGAGATCGCTGCCGCGCGCCGTGGTTTTCGGTGGGGTGAGCGCAGCGGTGCGGGTCTCGCTGAAGATGTCGACGGGATGCTGTCGAAGGGCCGCCAGATCCCTTCGGCAGGCCGCGAGGCCGTCCGCATAGTCGGGATCGGCGGTAGCGGGCGCCTTTTCCTGAAGCGCGCCGGCCAGCTGATGCGCCCAGTAGGCGAGCACCGTGAAGCGCAGCAGCGCCCGGCGCGCGATGCGGCGGCGCGACAGGGCCAGCCAGCCGCTGTCGAGCGGGCGGATCGCCGCCGCGATCTCGCCGTGCCGCCGGTCGAGCGCCCGCGTCACCGCCATCACGCGCCAGCTCGAAGCCTCGCCGCGACCGAACTCGCCCGCCGCCGCCAGAAGCCGGTCGAGCTCGGCGAGGAACCCCTCGACCGCCTTTCCGCTCGCCGCATCCGTTCGCTGCGGAAACACCAGGAATGCGACGCCGACGCCTGCCGCCGCACCGATCAGCGTCTCTTCCAGCCGCACCACCAGCAGCCCCGGCGAGAAGTTGCCCAGCAGCCCGTAGAGAAGCGACAGCGCCACCGTCATGAAGAAGGTCATGCCGGCATAGGAGACCTGAAGGACGTAGAAGCCGAGAAAGACGCAGGCGCCGATCATCGCCAGCGACAGCGCGAACGCATCGTGGAACAGCGTCGCCATGCCGATGCCCGCAACGATGCCGAGGCCGGTGCCAAGCGCCCGGTTGACGCCCCGCAGCGCCGTGTCGCCCCGCGACTGGCTGTTCGTGAAGACGAGAAAGGCGGTCAGCACGGCCCAGAACCAGCGCTGTTCGGAGACGAGGAGACCGCCCGCCATGGCGATGGCGCAGGCGAGCACGACCTGCGCCGCCAAGCGAAAGGCGGGGTCGCGCCACAGCTTCGGCGCGGTCTCCTCACCGGCGGCGGCGGCCGCAGAGGGCGGCGCCGTGCGGTCGAGCGCTTCGTCGGTGAGGGCGGCGGCCGCCTTGCGCGCGTCGAGCCGCAGGCGCGCCAGCCGATCGAGCGCGGCCTTCAGCCGATCGAGCGCGGTCTCGTCCTCGGGCGCGGCGCCGATGCTGGCGGCGAGCGCCGTCTCGGTGGCGAGATGCAGGTCGAAGAGGCGGATGGAGAGCGTTGCGGCCGCGTCACGCGGGCCGGTGGCGCCGCCCCCGTCGGCCGGCAGGAACCCTTCGGCGACCGCCAGCGCGTCCTTCACCCGCTGCACCGCCGCCACCGCGCCGTCGCGCGCTTCCGGCGTCCAGCCCTCGCGCCCGGCGCGGCGGATCGCCGACACGACGGCGGCGATCCGCTTGTCGACGGCGCTCAAGGTCCGGCGGACGTCGCCGGACGGGCGATCGGGCACGAGCCGGTCGCGCACGAAGTCGGCGATCACGGCCGAGAGCGCGAGCGCGAAGGCGATGGCGCCGAGATCGCTCGGGACGGGGCGGAAATAGGCCCCGATGAAACAGGCCATGAAGGAGAACATGCCGACCGCATTCCAGCGGGCGCCCCATTTGCGGGCATAGACGGCGAGGAACGCGACGAGGAGAAAGATCGCGTCGACCACCGGCGGATGCGCCGCGAGCGGACTGAGGGCTGCCAGCACGAGGAAGCCGGCCGCGGCCGCCATCGCGCGGGTGACGATCCGGTGGCGATGCGTGGCGTCGCGGATCGCGATCGCGCCCTGTAGCGCCAGCGTGAGCGCCACGGCATAGGCCGCGGCCGGCAGCGGCGCGACGCGGTGGGAGGCGGCGAGCGCCGAGGCCACGAGAACGAGCGTCAACGTCACCCGGCTTCCCATGCGAAGGCGCGTCAGGCCGGGATCGCCGGCGACGACGGCGTCGCGCACCCGGCGCGCGGCGGTCTCGACGAAGGAGGGCAGGGCTGGTGGCATGGCGGCGGGCGGACCGGTGCGGAGCGGGAGCGTTCACTAGGGACACTCGGGCGCCCGGTGCAAGACCCGGAGGCCGGTCGAAGCGTCCAGTGCCTCACGAAGCAACTTAGCAAGAATGACTGACGAAACGGCGACGGAAGCTTGCGTTCGATAGGACGCATAAAAAAACGTCAGTAGCGCTCTGGATAAGTCTTGGATGCGGCCATTTATCACAAAGGAGACCGGCGCTCGCGGGAGTGGTCGGCCAAATTCGTCGGCGGCGTCTGTCGCCCGGCACATGAGATGAGTTGGAGTTGGATATGGTTGACATCGTGGATCGGGGCCCGGCCGTCGGCGGCGGTCTTCGTCGGATCTCTTGGGGCGCGATCATCGCGGGAACGATCCTGACGCTCGTCGTCCAGATCATGCTGGCCCTGCTGGGCCTCGGCATCGGCCTGGCGACGATCGATCCGTCGGCCAGCGAGACGCCCTCGCTCTCGACCTTCACTTCGGCCGGCGGCATCTGGACCGTGCTGACGGTGCTGATCGCCACCTTCGTCGGCGGCTACGTGGCGGCACGCCTCGCAGGCAGCCTGTCGAAGCGTGACGGCGCTTTGCACGGCATCATCGTCTGGGCCACCTCGACCCTCGTCGTCATCTATCTCCTGACGAGCGGTGTCTCGGCCATGGTCAGCGGCGCCTTCGGTGCGCTCGGTTCGACCGTGCAGACGCTCGGCTCGGCCGCGTCCTCCGTGGTGCCCGGCTCGTTGAACGCGCTCAACGTGCTGCCGCCCGAACTCCAGGCTCGCGCTCGCCAGCTTCTGGAGCGCGGCCAGGATCAGGCTGCACAGGCCGCCGATCAGGTCCAGGACCAGGCCCAGCAGACCGCCAACACCGTCCAGCAGGCCGCCGGCACGCAGGATCTCGGCGATGCCGTCTCCAAGGTGTTCCAGGGCCTCGGCCAGAACGCCACGCCGGACCAGCGCCAGGCTGCCGTGCAGGTCATCTCGACCGAGGCCGGCATCAGCCAGCAGGAAGCCGAACAGCGCCTGACGCAGTTCCAGGGCCAGTACGACCAGGCCGTCGAGCAGGCCAAGCAGACTGCGGCGCAGGCTGCCGACACCGCTTCGACAACCGCCTTCGTCGCCTTCGTCGGCCTGCTGCTCGGCCTCATCGTCGGTGCCCTCGGCGGCATCGTCGGCAAGCCGGCTCGCACCGTCGGTTACTACCGCGATTGATCCCGACAGAACGTCGGACGATAGGGAAAGGCGGGCGCAAGCCCGCCTTTTTCTTTGGTGGGGTCGGGATCGACCGGCGTGGCGACGGGACAAGGCGAGAGATGCGGTCCGTATCGAATGATCCCGTCCAGCGTTTGGTGCGCAGAAGAGGAAGCGCCTCAGCGCGATTGCGCCCTGACGTCGGCAGTCCCCGCTGCGGCGTAGGATCTTCGGAAGGGGAGAGAGGGGTAGGTGGTTCGCCTGCGACAAACGTTGCAGCGCCGATCGCTTGGTCAGCGGCTGTCCTCGGATGCAGACTCACTCAGATGCTGCAGCCGACCGACTGAGGCCGACTGATTGAAGCCCGTTATGTCCGATAGGACGATAGGCCGAAGGCCAGTCGGTCGATAACTACAGAACGGACGACATGCCGTCCTCTGCGTCTGTCTTGACCAATGCCGCTCGGTCGTTCTCTCAAGTCATGAACGGGATGAGACACCGAGGCTGCCCGCCATACGGTTGGGCCTCTCACCAGCAAAAGCGGCGCGGCCGAGATCGAGACGCTTGTGGCAGCGTTTAGAGATAGCCGAGGAAGTACGTGCTGGCCGCCAGCGTGGCACCGATGACGCATGAGGTCAGGACCATCGAAGGGCGCGACTCCGCCATCTGCTCCCGTTCCTGCGGCAGGAACCTGCGGCATGGAAGCCGGCGGGGCGGGGCGATCGGCTTCGGTGCGTGGATAATGGGCTTCACGTCAGGGCGCGCCGCGACCTCGACCGGGTCTGCCGCTGCGACACGGCAGAGGAGTGCGGGCGAGCCGACGCTTGGATCGAATCCGAAACCGTGGGGGAAGGCGGATTGTCCGCGCATAGGGTGGCTCCGAGCATTATCGAACCGTTAACGGCCAAAGCACGGTTGAGTTGCATCGAGCCGGCACGCAACGCCTCACTTGCCCCTTCTGCCAAGTGCCCGAATTTTCAAACGATTTTAATATGGTCGCGCTCGCCTGCGGACCTTTACGCGGGGCAAGGGCGTCCGCACAAAGGCCCGTCTTGATCCTGCATCCGGTCCCGGCCGCGTGCGATCCCTGGGGGAAACCGATGCTGAGAACCGATACCGTCCGCAAGATCCTGTCCTGGTACGAGGGCGAGACGCCCGGCCTGAAGTCCAACCTCTCGCGCCTCCTGATGCACGGGCGCCTGGCCGGTACCGGGCGCGTCGTCATCCTGCCGGTCGATCAGGGCTTCGAGCACGGGCCGGCCCGGTCCTTCGCGCCCAATCCGGCCGCCTACGATCCGCACTATCTCTACGAGCTCGCCATCGAGTCCGGCGTCTCCGGCTATGCGGCCCCTCTCGGCCTGCTCGAGCAGGGTGCCGACACGTTCGCCGGCGAAGTGCCGCTGATCCTGAAGCTCAACAGCGGCAACTCGCTGGCCGAGGGCGCGGGCGACCAGGCGCTGACGGGCACGGTGGAGGACGCGCTGCGCCTCGGCTGCGTCGGCGTCGGCTTCACGATCTATCCGGGCTCCGACAATGCCTACGGCATGATGGAGGAGCTGCGCGAGATCACCCTGCAGGCGAAATCGCGCGGTCTGATGACTGTGGTCTGGTCTTATCCGCGCGGCGGCAAGGTGACGAAGGCCGGCGAGACCGGCCTCGATATCATCGCCTACGCCGCACACATGGCCGCGCTGCTCGGCGCCACGATCATCAAGGTCAAGCTGCCGACCTCGCATGTCGATCTGGCCGACGCCAAGTCGACCTACGAGAAGAACGACATCCCGTCGGCCACCGCGGCCGACCGCGTGCGCCACATCATGCAGGCCTCGTTCGCGGGCAAGCGCATCGTCGTGTTCTCCGGCGGTGCCGCGAAGAACACCGAGGAACTGCTCGAGGAGGTCCGGGGCATCCGCGACGGCGGTGGCAATGGTTCGATCATCGGCCGCAACTCGTTCCAGCGCTCGAAGGCCGATGCGCTGAAGCTCCTGTCCGAGGTCATGGACCTCTACGCATGATCGGATCAGCCAGAAAAGAGCGGGGCGACGCGCGGCGTCGCCCCGCTCGAATGCCTTGCCGCGATGCCTTCGCATCGCTACTTGCCATGTGAGGATGCCCCAGGGCACCCGCGACCGGCGCCGCGTGTTCCCGAGCGAGGCGGTGCCAGGGCAAGGACGAGACGGTGACCGACATCCACGCCAAGACCGGCTCGACCGGCAAGACGGTCTCCCTGACCCGCAACGAAGACCTGGTGCTGACCGCGCTGCGCGGTGAAAGTGCGCCTCAGACGGCCTACCAGCTCCTCGACCGGCTGCGTGCCGACGGCATCAAGGCCCCGCTGCAAGTCTATCGCGCGCTGCGCTCGCTCGGCGACCGCCGCCTCGTGCATCGCCTCGAAAGCCTCAACGCCTTCGTTGCCTGCTGTCACGATCACGGCGAGGTCCGCCATTCCGCGGTCTTTGCGATCTGCGACCGCTGCGGCCGGGTGGACGAGTTCGCCGATACCCTCGTGGACGAGCAACTGGACGCGCTGGCCGGGCGGATGCGCTTTCGCATGGAACAGGCGGCGGTGGAGATCCGGGGCGTCTGCGGCGATTGCGCCGACGAGGCGGGCTCCGCGGTCGAGGGCTGAAGCGAATCGCCTGACCTCGTCGAAGGCGTTTGGCCGCGGGCGGCCCACTCTTTCCGGTTCCGCAGGATGGAATGAGATGAGTCGGACGGCAAGGGCACATCCGCAGATTTTTCTGCGCCGCCCTCTTGTCGGAGGCACCAGTCCTTCCAGAGGGCGTCTTCCCTGTGCAAGCCTTTGCAAGGATTTCGAGCCCGCTTCTCCGACGATGCAATGGCGCTAAATCATGGTTTCCATTTGGTTATCTTGCAACGATCCATTTGAAGAACCCGTCTTGATGCCGCTTCGACAGGACAAGGGCATCAACAACTACCCAAACGATCGGCCTTCCCTTTTCGGATGTAGAAGCTGCAACTTCAGACCATCTTGTGGTTGCATTGTCACTTCCTTTCCGCCCCTGTCAAACTTCGTGATCGAACCCATCGAGCCGGAAGAAAATCATTGAAAATCAAGTAGTTGGATTAAGGCACGCAGAGCTTCCGCTTTAAGGCGTGCTTAACCTTGCCCGATTATCTATCCCTTCGAACGCCATGACCGGCAGCCGGCCTTGTTGCCAAGCTGCCACAGGGCGGTCGGTATCGGGTTTGACGCCATTGCTTCGGTAGGGGTCCAGACCCTAAATCGCACTAACCCCGGACGAACCGGGTCCGTCATTCGGGGTTTCGGTCCCGGTAGAACAAATGTCGCAGCGCGACACTGGAGTATCATCATGAAGCGTTTCGCCCTCCTCCTGGCTTCGGCCGCTTTCGTCACCCCCGCTTTCGCTGCCGACGTCGTCTATGAAGAGCCGGCAGCTCCCGTCGTCGCGCTGGCGCCCGCCTACTCCTGGACCGGCTTCTACATCGGTGGCCAGGCTGGCGTTGCGTTCAACAACGACGCAGGCGACGTGAACTACAACTCGAACACCGGCGCGTTCTCCACGACCGCGTTCTCGGGCGGTTCGAGCAACAGCGACGACGCAGCCTTCATCGGCGGCGTGCACATCGGCTACGACTACCAGATCAACAACTTCCTGATCGGTGCCGTTGCCGACATCAACTACATCGACGCTTCGTCGACCTCGACCTACTCGATCACCTCGGCTCCGGGCGTCGTCGACAACTTCGGCATCTCGCAGGACATCAACTTCGTCGGCACCGTCCGTGCGAAGCTCGGCGTCACCGCTGACCGCTTCGCCGTCTACGCGACGGGTGGTCTGGCCTATGCCGACACCGACACCGAATACTTCGCGCCGGGCACGCTGGCCGCGACGAACGGCTTCGTGCCGACCGTCAACTCCGACTCGAACGACGTCGGCTACGCCGTCGGCGCCGGCGTCGACTACCTCGTCACGCCGAACCTCTCGCTCGGCCTCGAGTACCTCTACACGGACCTCGGCGACTCCGACACGAAGGTCACCTACACCAACGGTCTGACCCAGACCTCGTTCGACGCCACGTCGAACGACAGCCTGGACTTCCACACGGTGTGGGCCAAGGCTTCGTTCCGCTTCAACTAAGAAGCGGTTCGCGGGTCGGTCGGCAACGACCAGCCGCACAGCCATCGAAACCCGTCGCAGCGAGAGCTGCGGCGGGTTTCGTCGTTTGAGGGGCCGAGCCGAACCCTACCTCCGCGAGGAGGCGCATCATGCCGCAGGGGCCCCGTCGTATCGGGGCGCGGCGTTGGTCCGGCTCGCACACCATGCCGTCGATGACGGTCGAGAGGTGAGGGGTCGTCGAACGAAAAGGCCCTCGGCGCGGGGTTGCGCCGAGGGCCTGACGGATGAGCGAGGACGCGCGAAGCGCCGGAGGAGCGTGCGCTCAGGCGAGCGGCGGCAGGCCGAGATCGGCGCGGCGCGGCAGATCGGCACCGCGGCGCGAGCAGGTGATGGCGGCGGCGCGCACCGCGAACTGCAGGAGTTCGGTCAGGGCCGTCTCGTCAAGCGCGGCGACGTTCGACGCCGACAGGCGACCATCCTCGTAGAGCTTGGCGAGGAGCGAGGCCTGGAACGTGTCGCCCGCGCCCACCGTATCGGCCACCGCAATGGCCTGTCCGGGCACGCGAACCGAAACGCCGCCGCGCGTCAGCGCCAGCGCGCCGTTCTCCCCGAGCGTCACCACCGCCAGCGACGCGCCGGCCGAGATCCAGTCCGCCAGCACCGTCTCCACCGCGCGGCCCGGCTGCACCTGCTCCAGATCCTCCTCGCTCGCCTTCACCAGCGACGCGAAGGGGATCGTCGCGCCGATGCGCGAGCGCCAGATGTCGAGATCGGGCTCGATCGAGGCGCGGATGTTCGGATCGTAGGAGATGAAGCGGCGACCATGCTCCTGCGCGACCAGCTTGGCGAGCGCGCTGGCGGTCGGCTCGGTCACCGTCGAATAGGAGGCGAGGTGGATGGCCGCGAGTTCGGCCGGAAATTCGGCGGGCACTTCCGATGGTTCGATCGAGCGGTCGGCCGTCCCGTCGATGTAGAAATTGTACTGGGGCGTTCCGGCGCCCGAAAGCGAGACCATGGCGAGGGTCGTGTTGCGATCGGTATCGATGAGGAAGCGGGTGTCGATGCCCTCGCGCTCCATGAAGCCGCGAATGCGCCGCCCGAACGGATCGCCCGAGATCTTGGTGAAGAAGCCGGCCTTGTGGCCGAGCCGCGCCAGACCCAGCGCCACGTTGAGCGGCGAACCGCCGACGCGTCCGCTCAGCGCGATCGAGGCGATGTCGGCGTCCTCGCCGCCGGCGAACAGATCGAAGAGGGCATCGCCGCAGCTGAGGAACATCGAAGGTCTCCGCAAGGGCCCGGTAATGGGCCGTCACCCTCCGGGCTAGCAAAAAACCGCCGGGCAGGGAATGGCGGCGATGCGGCGATCAACCGGTGAGCGAGAGGCTGCCGAATGCCGGGATCTTCACGGTCATGCGAAACGGGTCGAGCCCGGCCACGAGCCCGAGCAGGTTGACCTCGAAGCCGCTGCGCTCGCCGATCCTGAGGCCCGCATAGCCGAACAGCGAGAGGCTGAGTTCGTGGCCTTCGCGATCGAGATCAATGATCCGCCCGTCCACCGGAAAGTCGCGCCCGACGGCCGCCGGCGGCAGCACGGCGCCGAGGGCCGGAACCTGCCGCAGGACGTGGGCGACGAAGCTGTTGGAGTTCGGGCCGGGAAAGATACGGTAGCCGCCGCGCGCCGCGAACGGATAGTCGGCGATCGCTGCTTCCACCGCCGGGATGGCCGAGGTGGCGGCATCGCCGTGGAGCGCGGCCACGAGGCGCGGCTCGTTCGAATACCAGCGGCCGTCCGCCGGATAGCCGTTGCGCCGGATCGGCGAACCCCAGCCGACCTTGTCGAAGCGCTCGTAGCGGTCCGCGCCTGCGCGCTTCAGGACGATCCAGGAATGCTCCGCGAGCGCCCCCTTGAGGCCGCCGGTTCGCGCCGCCAGCACGTAGACCGCCGCCGCGCGATCGTCGGCTGCGGTCGGCAACAGCGCGGCGGAACTCCAGTCGGCGTCGCGCCACGAGCCGGGATGGCTGCCGAGCGCATAGAGCAGCGCGGCAAGTGCCGCCGGCAGGAGATAGACGACCGCGATGACGAGGAAGAAGGCGCGCAGGAAACGGCTCATGAGATCCGGGACAGGGGGGAAGCGGGATGGTAGATCGGCCGGACCGCGGCCACCGACGATCTAGGCCGCCAAACCGGCGGGAATTGAGACCGATGGCACAGGATCTCGTGATCGAAGTGACGCGGGGCGATGCGGTGGAAAGCCGGCATCGCGCGCGCCTCGCCGTGGTGGACGGCGCAGGGCGAACGGTGATCGAACGAGGTGACACGCTGGCCCTCGTCTTTCCGCGCTCGGCGGTGAAGGTGTTCCAGGCGATCCCCCTCATCGAGACCGGCGCGGCCGAGCGCTTCGGCTTCGGGGAAAGGGACCTGTCGCTCGCCTGCGCCTCGCATTCGGGCGAGGCCGGACACGTGGCGCTTGCCGCCGATCTTCTGGGCCGCGCCGGGCTCGGTGAGGCCGATCTCGAATGCGGCTGTCACTGGCCGTTCGACCAGCCGGTGGCGCTGGCGCTGGCGCGCGGTGGCGGCGAGCCTTCGCAACTTCACAACAATTGCTCGGGCAAGCATGCCGGTTTCCTCTGCACCGCCGTCCATGCGGGCGAGGCGACGCGCGGCTATGTCGGTGCGACGCATCCGGTGCAGGAGCGCGGGCGCGAGGTCATCGCCGATCTCACCGGCACGGCGGTCGGCGAGACGACGCCCGAAGGCATCGACGGCTGCTCGATCCCGACCTATGCGGCGCCCCTGCGCGGCTTCGCCGCCGGCTTCGCCAAGCTCGCTTCGGGGCAGGGCACCGGGCCGCTGCGCGCGGCGGCGGGGCGGCGGTTGATGGCGGCCTGCATGGCCGAGCCCTGGTTCATGGCGGGCACGAAGCGGGCCTGCGTCGCGCTGATGGAGGCCGCGCCCGGCCGCGTCTTCGCCAAGACCGGGGCGGAAGGGGTGTTCTGCGGCGCGGTGCCGGAACTCGGCCTCGGCTTTGCGCTGAAGATCGACGACGGCGCGACGCGCGCCTCGGAAGCGCTGGTCGCGGCGACGCTGGCGAACGTCCTGCGCCCTCACGACGGCGCGCTGGCCGAACGCTACGAGGCCATGGCCCGGCGCCCGATCCGCAACTGGCACCGCACGGTGACGGGCGAGGTCCGCGTCGGCGGCCTCGCCTGAACCGTCACGACCGATCAGCTGTCGGATGCCGCCCGCGAGCGCGGCGCCCGGCGCCGGGAGGGCCGGGCCGCCGGCTTGGCGACAACCGCGACCGGTGCGTCCTTGGGATCCGTGGCCTTCAACCGGATGCGGATCATGCCGCCCGGCGTCTTCTCGATGTCGAAGATGCCGACGGCGCGCACGAAGTCGCTGAGCTTGCGCTGACCGTAGGTGCGGGGATCGAAGTCCGAGAAGAGGTTGAGGAGCTGCTTGCCGAACGTGCCGAGCGGCACCCAGCCGTCTTCGGTCTCCATCAGGTCCATGACCTGCTGCAGCATCGGCACGGCGGCGGTGGACTTGTCGGCCACCGGGCGCCCCTCCGGCGAGCCGCCGGGCAGGAGGTTTTCGGTGTAGATGAAGCGCCGGCAGGCCTGACGGAAGCTCTCGGGCGTCTTCTGCTCGCCGAAGCCGTAGACGTCGAGGCCGTTCTCGCGGATGCGCGCGGCCAGCCGCGTGAAGTCGCTGTCGGAGGAGACGATGCAGAAGCCGTCGAAGCGGCCGGAATGCATCAGGTCCATCGCGTCGATGACGAGCGCGATGTCGGAGGCGTTCTTGCCGGTGACATAGGCGAACTGCTGCTGCGGGATGATCGCGTGCTTCGACAGGCAGTCGGCCCAGCCCTTCGAGCGGGTGGAGGAGAAGTCGCCGTAGATGCGGCGCACGCTGGCCTCGCCGATCGCCGCGATCTCCTGGAAGAGACCGTCCGCGATGCGGGCCGAGGCGTTGTCGGCATCGATGAGGACGGCGAGGCGGGGAGATCGGACGTCGCTCATGAAGCTCTCGGGTCTGCGTTCGAGGGAGGGGCGATAGGCGGGTTCTGAATATCGTGCGAGCCGGGGCGCGGGGTCGCTGAACGCGGCCATGGCCGGCGGATTTTCCGCGACCGGGGGTTTGGGCGCGGGCGCCGGGGCGGCCACGGGAGCCGGAGCCGTCTCGACCGGTGTCGGCGCAGCCCTGGCGGGCGCCTGAGCGGCGGCGCGAGCCGCGGGCGGGCGGGCCGGACGGGCGGTTGTCGCCTCGCCGGGCTCGGCCGTGGTGGATTCAGAGGGAGCCGGAGCCTTGGCGGGCACCGCGGTGCTGGCGGTGTCGGGTGACGTCGATGATGCTGGCGCAGGCGCGTGCGGACGCGGCGCGGCGGGTGCGGCCTTCGCCGGCTGCGGCTTGGCCGAAGCGGCGGCCTCGGCCGTCGTGGCGGCGCGCGGCCTGGCGGCGGCGGGCTTCGCGTCGCCGGCCTTCGCATCGCCGTTCCGGGCCTGCCCGGTCTTCGCGGCGGCGGGCCTGGCGCCGGCGGGTTTGGCGGGCGCGGGCTTGGTGGCCGGGGGAGCCTTGGCCGGCTCGGCGGCGGGCGCCGCGTCGGGCGTCGGGGCGTCGGGCGCGTTCGCCTCGTCGCCGGTGGGGATGTTGAGGAAGGCGGGCGCTTGGCCCTCGCCCCAGCTTCGGTTCATAGCCATTTCTTGTGCCGGAAGAAGAGGAGGGGAAGCAGCGCCGACAACACCATGACGCCGATCGCCATGGGGTAGCCGAACCGCCACGTGAGTTCGGGCATGTGGGTGAAGTTCATGCCGTAAATGGAGGCGACCAGCGTCGGCGGCATGAAGCCGACGGCGGCCACCGAGAAGATCTTGATGATGGCGTTCTGTTCGATCGAGATCATGCCGACCGTGGTGTCGAGGAGGAACGTCGTCTTGTTCGACAGAAAGGACACGAAGTCGTTGAGCGAGGCGACGTCGCGCGCCATCGCCTTCACCCGCAGCTTCTGCTCCTTCTGCGGCTTGCGCCGGTCGAGCACGAACTGAAGATAGGGCAGGAGACGGTCGAGGGTCGCCAGACTCTCGCGTGTGCGCGAGGAGAGATCGCCGGCCGCGCCGATGCGCTTGAGAAGCTGCTGGAAATCGGCCGTGGGCGTCGGGGTCTTGTCGTCGGAGGAGCGGAAGATGTCGGTGCCGATCCGGTCGAGGTCGGCGGCGATGGCCTCGAGCATGTCGGCGACGCGATCGATGACGGTTTCGAGCAGGCCGATGGCGATCGAATCGGCGGTCGGGCCCTTCATGCGCGAGGGCTTGGGCGGAGCCGGCGGCGGGCCGTAATGGTCGCGGCTCGGCAGGAAATAGCCCTTGGCGGCCTCGGCGCTGCCGTTGCCGTCGCGGCAGAGCTTGGTGGCGAAGATCTGGAACGAGCGCGGATCGGTGTAGCGCAGGGTGATCAGCCGGTTCTGCACGAGGATGAAGGTGACCGGGCCGAAATCCGGCTTGCCCTCGTCGAGCCCGTAGACGAGCGAGGCCGTCATGAAGTCGCCGCCGTCCTCGGAGTAGAGCCGGCTCGACACCTCGATCTCGCGCATTTCCTCGCGCGTCGGCACCTCGATGCCGCACAATTCCTCGACGGCCTTCTCCTCGTCGCGCGTCGGGTTGCGCAGATCCAGCCACACGGCTTCGGGCGGCACCTCGTCGGGGCGCACCGCCGCGTATCGACGGACCTGGGAACCGAAGACCGTGTAGGCGTCGATCATGAAGCGTCATCCCTGCCGCGGCGGCGCGCCGAACTGCAACGGGACGGTGCCGAACGGGCGCGCGGCCCGGACACGACGCCGTCCTGGCGCAGGGTGAAGCGCGGGGAGCCCCGGAATGCAAGTCCGATTTCGGCGGGCGGGGCCGGGGAGGGGGCCGCAGTGGCGTTCGGGACCCCGGAAAGCGGAAGGCGTCACCCATCGATCGCGGCAAGGGATGGCGCGCTGTCTTGCGACGTCAGACGAACTGCGAGAGCGCCGGCACCGAGGAGATCGCGCGGTTCACCGTGTCGTCGCTCGCCGAGGCTTTCGAATAGGCCACGAGTTCTTCCGCCACGGTGCGGATCTGGCCCATGTCAAGCCCGAGGCCCATGAGCTTGGCGCCGAGCGCCATGATGCCGCCGCCGCCGAAATCGGTGTCGCCGACGCGCCCGATCGCATCGCTGGCGCCGGGCGTGCCGCCGATCATCTCCTCGACGGCCGGGTCGGAGCTTTCCTCGCGCATGTAGGCGAGGATGTAGCCGACCGACTGCTGGGCGGTGTCCGGCTCGATCTCGGCGGAGGAGGCGATCCGGTTCAGAAGTTCGTTCATGGCAGAGGCAAGTCCTGTCGGGCACGGCGCTGGAAGGCCGGCCAAGGTCGGGTGGCCCGAGCATGGCAAGACTTCGGGCGCCGCGCAATCGGGCCCGCCGCGCCGATTGCATCGCCGGGAAACGGCGCCGCTCTATGTTGGACATGTCGAGGGGCAAGGAGGGCGAGCATGCTGGAACAGGGGAAGATCTTTCTCGGCGCGGTGCCGGCGGGCGAGGCCGGCGGCACCGCGACCGGCGAATACCTCGATCTCGCCTTCGCCAACCGCCACGGACTGGTGACCGGGGCCACCGGCACCGGCAAGACCGTGACGCTGCAGGTTCTGGCGGAAGGCTTCTCGGAGGCCGGCGTTCCCGTCTTCTGCGCCGACATCAAGGGCGATCTCGCAGGCATTTCGGCGCGCGGCGAGCCGAAGGACTTTCTCCTGCGCCGTGCCGCGGAGGTCGGGCTGGAGCCCTATTACAACGACTTCTATCCGACGATCTTCTACGACCTCTTCGGCGAACAGGGCCATCCCGTCCGCACCACCGTCTCGGAGATGGGACCGCTCCTCCTCTCGCGCCTTCTCGACCTGACGGAGGCGCAGGAGGGCGTCCTCAACATCGCCTTCAAGATCGCCGACGAGGACGGGCTGCTGCTGCTCGACCTCAAGGACCTGCAGGCGATGCTCGCCCATCTCCTCGACAATGCCGAGGAGATCTCGCGGCTTTACGGCAATGTCGCCAAGGCTTCCGTCGGCGCGATCCAGCGCCAGCTTCTGGTGCTCGACACGCAAGGGGCCTCGCATTTCTTCGGCGAGCCGGCGCTCGATCTCGCCGACATTATGCGCGTCGACCGCGAGGGTCGCGGCGTCGTGAGCGTGCTGGCCGCCGACCGGCTGATGCGCGCGCCGCGCCTTTACGCCACCTTCCTGCTCTGGCTCTTGTCCGAGCTCTTCGAGACACTGCCGGAAGTCGGCGACCTCGACAAGCCCAAGCTCGTCTTCGTCTTCGACGAGGCGCATCTCCTGTTCGACGATGCGCCGAAGGCGCTGGTGGATCGCGTCGAGCAGGTGGTGCGCCTGATCCGCTCCAAGGGCGTCGGCGTCTATTTCGTCACCCAGAACCCGCTCGACCTGCCGGAAAAGGTGCTGGCGCAGCTCGGCAACCGGGTCCAGCACGCGCTGCGGGCCTATTCGCCGCGCGAGCAGAAGGCGGTGCGCGTCGCCGCAGAGACGTTCCGCGCCAATCCCGCCTTCGACAGCGCCGAGGCGATCACCCAGCTCGGCGTCGGCGAGGCGCTGGTCTCGGTGCTCGGCAAGGACGGCGTGCCGACGATGGTGGCGCGCACGCTGATCCGGCCGCCTGCCGCGCGCCTCGGGCCCATCAGCCCTGAGGAGCGCGTCGAAACCATGCGTCGAAGCCCCATCGCGGGGCGTTACGACACCGCCGTCGATCGCGAGTCGGCCTATGAGCTGTTGAACGGACGCGCCGAGGCCGAGCTTCAGCGCGAAGCCGAAGTGCGGAAAGCCGCCGACGACGCCAAGGCCGCGCGCCAGAGCGAAGCGGCGCGCCGGGCCGAGGCGGCGGAAGCCCGGCGCACGGCGCCTCGGGTGAGCGAGAGCCCCGGACCTTGGGGGCGGGGCGGCGACGAGGGCGACGAGCGGGATGCCGACCAGCCTGCGCCGCGCCGCGCGCCGGCCCGCAGACCGGCGGCCAGCGGATACCAGCGCCAGACCGTGGCCGAGACCGTGATGAAACAGGTCGGTCGCACCGTCGCCTCGACCGTCACCAACGCGATCGTGCGGGGCATCCTCGGCTCGTTCAAACGCGGGCGATGAGAGTTGGAGAGTGAACGGGAGGTCGCAGGCACGCCGGCGGCTTCCTATCTTACCCCTGACTGAAACCTCTCGGGATCGACGCCTTCGATGAAATCGGGTCTTGCAGCCTTCCTGCTTTGGCTCTGCTGCCTCATGGGCATCTGCGGCCTGCATCGCTTCTATCTCGGGCGCCCGCTGACGGGCCTTCTCTGGCTGCTGACCTTTGGCCTGTTCGGTATCGGCCAGTTGATCGACCTCTTCCTCCTGCCTTCGATGATCCGGCAGGAGAACCTGGAGCGTCGCATCGACCGGATGGAAGCGGCGCGCCTTCGTTGATTGTTGGCCGTTGCCGGACAGCGGCTGCAGCCGGGCGGCGGACGATGACCCGCCGCCCGGCTTGATCGTCAATCCTTCAGGAGCGCGGCCGGATCCCAGCCCGCCGCCGCCAAACGTTCGCTGGATGGCGTGGGGTCTGTGAGCATCAGGGCATGGAGCGCAGGCGTCCGGTCGCCCTTACCGAGCCCGAGCGCGGCGACGACCCGCCCGCCCTTCACGTAGAAGGCGGTGTAGGAATTGCCGTCGAGGTCGCCCTCGATATGAACCTCGTCGAAGCCCTTGGCATGGCCGAGATAGGCGAGGCGGCCTTGCTGGGCCGTCCAGAAGAAGGGCACGCCGCGGAAGGGCTCGGTGCTGCCGAGCATGGCCTGCGCGGCATGGCGCCCGTGCTGCTCGGCCAGCCGCCAATGCTCGATGCGGGCGCGCTCATGGCGCCCGTGAAGCGGAAATTCGGCGATGTCGCCGCCGGCATAGAGGCCATTCGCGACGCGCAAGGTCTCATCCGTGACGACGCCCCGCCCGTTCGTCTCGACGCCGGACAGAAGTCCCGTGCGCGGCGCCGCGCCCACCGCTGCGAGGACGAGATCGGTTGCGATCCGCTCGCCGCCCGCCAGCCGGACGGCCACGACGCGCCCGTCTTCGGCCTCCAGCGTCTCGATCTCGGTCCCCGTGCGCACGTCGACGCCCTTGGCACGATGCGTCTTCAGGAGCTGCGTTGCCACCGCCTCGCCGAACTGCTTGGCGAAGGGCAGGGGATCACGCGACAGGACGGTGACGCTCTTGCCCTGCGCCGTCAGGCTGGCGGCCGCTTCCATGCCGATGAAGCCGGAGCCGATCACCGCGACGCGGCTCGCCGTTTCCAGTGCGGCCTTCAAGGCACGGGCATCCGCGTGGTCGCGCAACTGCAGGACGTTGGAACATTCGGCGTTGGCGAGCGTCAGCGGTGCGGCGTCGCTGCCGGGCGCGGCGAAGCAGCGGTCGTAGGCAAGGGTGCTGCCGTCCGCAAGCTGCAGGGTCTTGGCGGCGGCATCGATGCGCTCGACGGTTCTAGCGTCGAGTTCGATTCCGAGCGCCTCCAGCCGCTCGCGCGGCAGAAGCGGCAGATCCTCGTCCTTCTTCTTGCCCGAGAGATAGGTCTTCGACAGGTCGGTCCGGTCGTAGGGCGGCTCGCCTTCCGGCGTGAAGAGGACGATCCGGCCGGCAAAGCCGCCGCGAACCAGCTCTTCGGCGCAGGCAAGGCCCGCCGCGCCGCCGCCGACGATGGAGAAGACCGCCTCGCCGCCGCGCTCGCGCGCCTCGGGCGCGGGGTCGGGCATGTGCGGTCCGTCGCCCTCGCGAATCTCGACCAGCACGCGCCCGCCCTCGACGCTGGCGGCGAAGCGGTTGAGGCAGCCCTTGCCGGGCGGCTGGAGATGGGCGCCATCCTCGAGATCGAAGACCGCATGGTGCCACGGGCAGATCACGCGGTTGCCGACGCGCTGGCCGTTCTTCAGCGGGGCGCCCTTGTGGGTGCAGGTCGCGCCGGTGGCGAGCACGCGGTCGCCATCGCGCGCAAGCAGGATCTTGAGATCGCCGACCGCGACCTCCGTCAGCCCGTCCGCGGGAAGGGCGTCGAGCGCGATGACATCGTGTTTCATAGGATGGGGTTCCGTTCGTCCTGTTGGAACCCGAACGGATCGAAGATTGGAGCGGTTCCAGAAACCCTCGGCGGCCTGCGGCCTCTGCGGCAAAGCGACCGACAGGCCCAACGAAAGCGGGCGGAACCCGAAGGTCCCGCCCGCTGGCAGTCATACAAGTGGAAGGCCGTCAGGCGACGCCGTTGCCCTGGTTGACGATCACCGTCGCGCCCGAGGCGGCCCGATTGTAGAGGTCGATGATGTCGTGGTTCATGAAGCGAACGCAGCCCGACGAAACGGCCTTGCCGATCGTCCAGTATTCCGGCGTTCCGTGGAGGCGGTAGAGCGTGTCCTCGCCGTTCTGGAAGAGGTAGAGCGCGCGGGCGCCGAGCGGGTTCTTAAGGCCGGGATCCATGCCGACGCCGCGCAGCGGCTCCAGCTCGGGCTGACGGTCGATCATCTCGTTGGGCGGGGTCCAGCGCGGCCATTCGCGCTTGAACTGGACGCGGGCGCGCCCGTCCCAGGCGAAACCGTCGCGGCCGATGCCGACGCCGTAGCGCATCGCCGTGCCGCCGGGCTCGATCAGGTAGGCGAAGCGGGTGGGCGTATCGATGATGATCGTGCCGGGCGTTTCCGGGCCGACATAGGTAACCTGCCGGCGCAGGAATTGCATGGGCACGCGGCGGAAGTCGATGCCGGGAATGAGGAAGCCGTTGTCCTCGATCGGACCGTAGGCCGCGGCATATTCGGGCGTGATGCCGCGCGGCAGCGGCTCGCCGCCCGAGAACGGCGTGAGGCTCGCGACGCGGGCTCGCGAGTCCGAGGCGCAGCCGGTCAAGACGGCGGTGGCGCCAAGGCCGAGGCCCATGAGGAGTTTGCGGCGGGTCAAGCCGCCGGAGGAAATGGGGTTCGTCATCATCCAGCCATGGAAGGTCAAACGGGCCGCGCTCCTTATGGTGGAGCTTTGCGGGGATCCGCCCGATAGGGGAACATGCTGCGACAACGCGCGCGAGCCCCGTTCGTTCCGGGTCGGCGCGGTGCGGCCGTCAGCATCGCTTACGACCCATTGCGGCGCCGATGTGTTGGCCGGGGCGCCGCTGCGCCGAACACGCTCGATCCCGGTCATTCGCCTGGTTTCGCGTGGCCGGGATGTGACAGGCGCGGCATGAGATCCTATACCGGCGGCGACCGCCGGCCGTCTTGATCCGAGGCCGGCACCCGGAAGGAGTTCGGCCTCGATGGCAACCGCATTCTCGCGCACCTTCACCTATTTCGACGGCGAATGGCTGGAGGGCAATCCCGGCCTCGTCGGTCCGCGCTCGCACGTGTTCTGGCTGGGCTCGTCGGTCTTCGACGGCGCGCGCTGGTTCGAGGGCCTGAGCCCCGATCTCGACCGGCATGCCGCCCGCGTCAACCGCTCGGCGCTGGCGCTCGGTCTCGAGCCGACGATGGCGCCCGAGGAGATCGTGCGCCTGACGCATGAGGGCCTCGCCAAGTTCGACGGCGAAACCGCGGTCTACATCCGGCCGATGTACTGGGCCGAGGACGGCGGCTACATGGGCGTGCCCGCCGACCCCGAGACGACCCGCTTCTGCCTCTGCCTCTACGAATCGCCGATGATTCCGGCCGCCGGCTTCTCGCTGAGCGTCTCGCCCTTCCGGCGCCCGACTCCCGAATCGATGCCGACGCTCGCCAAGGCCGGCTGCCTCTATCCCAACAATGCCCGCGCCATCCGCGAGGCCGTCTCGCGCGGCTTCGACAATGCGCTCGTGCGCGACATGATCGGCAACGTGGCGGAGACCGGCACCTCGAACATCTTCCTCGCCAGGGACGGCGTGGTGATGACGCCGGTGCCGAACGGCTCGTTCCTCGACGGCATCACCCGCCAGCGCGTCATCGCGCTCTTGCGGGCCGACGGGGTGGAGGTGGTGGAGCGCTCGCTCGGCGTCGCCGACTTCGCGGCGGCCGACGAGATCTTCTCCACCGGCAACCATTCGAAGGTCGTGCCGGTCACGCGGTTCGAGGATCGCTCGCTGAAGGCCGGGCCGATCTTCGAGCGGGCCCGCGAACTCTACTGGCGGTTCGCGCGGGAGGCGGGAAAAAGTCCGGCTTGAGGCGGTTTTGCGGCATGCGCGGCTGACAACAGCCGAAAACGGCCCTAGCTAAGGGCCCGGTTCCAACAGCCCGGCCCGGTTGCAACGGCTTGGCCCGGTTTCAACAACCCGGCATCCGCGTCGCCGACGCCGCCGGGTTGCAACACGAAGGAGACAACCATGGCCTTCACGCTCCCCGAGCTGCCCTACGCCTACGACGCGCTTCAGCCCTACATGTCGAAGGAGACGCTGGAGTACCATCACGACAAGCACCACCAGGCCTATGTCGACATGGGCAACAAGCTGGCCACCGAGGCCGGCCTCGGCGACGCCTCGCTCGAAGACGTGGTGACGCAGTCCTTCGGCAAGAATCAGCCGCTCTTCAACAATGCCGGCCAGCACTACAACCACATCCATTTCTGGAAGTGGATGAAGCCGAACGGCGGCGGCACGGCGCTTCCGGGCAAGCTGCAGACCGCGTTCGACAGCGATCTGGGCGGCTACGCCAAGTTCCGCACCGACTTCGTGGAAGCGGGCAAGGGCCAGTTCGGCTCGGGCTGGGCCTGGGTCGCGGTGAAGGACGGCAAGCTTCAGATCATGAAGACGCCGAACGGCGAGAACCCGCTCGTCCACGGCGCCAAGCCGATCCTCGGCGTCGATGTGTGGGAACATTCCTATTACATCGACTATCGCAACGCGCGGCCGAAGTACCTGGAAGCGTTCGTCGACAACCTGATCAACTGGGACTACGTGCTCGAACGCTACGAGGCGGCGCAGGGCTGAACGGCCCCACCCCTCGATGATCGATCCGCCCCGTCGCATCGCAGGATGCGGCGGGGTTTTTCGTTGGCCTTTGGCGACGCTTCGGTGACACCGCGCTTTGGCGATGGACAGGACGGTTGCAACCGGATCAATCTGTGGTCTGGAATCGTTCCAAGCGGACCGCACCGGAGGAAACCGTCGCCATGCATTCGATCGCCCGACCGCTCGCCCTCGTTCTCGCGCTGGCGCTTCCCGCCGTGGCGCTCGGTACCGCCTCGGCGCAGAATACCGACGTCATCGCCCAGCGCCAGCAGTTGATGAAGAACAACGGCAAGGCCGCCAAGGCCGCGAACGCGCTGATCAAGGGAGAGACGCCCTTCGACGCCGCCGCGGCGCTACAGGTCTTTCAGGTGATGAACGACGACGGCAAGAAGTTCGCAACGCTCTTCCCCGAGGATTCCAAGACCGGGGGCAAGACCGAAGCCTCGCCGGCGATCTGGGAGAAGCCGGCCGAGTTCAAGGCGGCGAACGACAAGTTCATTGCCGATACGCAGGCCGGCATCGATGCCAAGCCCGCCGATGTGGACGCCTTCAAGGCCGCCTTCACCAAGGTCGCCGCCAACTGCCAGAGCTGCCACCAGCAGTTCCGCGCCAAGGACTAAGGCGATCGTCGGCCCGGGGACCCAACCGTGATCCGTCGCCTCGCGATCGGCCTCGTCTCGCTCGCCGTGCTCGGCGGCGTCGGCTTCTTTGGGCTGACGCTGCCCAGCCGCCTTCCGGCGGAGGCGGTGGCGGCGGAAGGCAGCGGCGATGCCGTGCGGGGCGAGCGGATCTTCTGGGCCGGCGGCTGCGCCTCCTGCCATGCCCCCGCCGGGGCGGACGGCGAGGGGCTCCTGCAACTTGGTGGCGGCGCGCCGCTGGTAACGAAGTTCGGCACGTTCCACGCGCCCAACATCTCCCCGGACCGTGGGCACGGGATCGGCGCCTGGACGCTCACGGACTTCGCCAATGCCATGCAGCGCGGCGTGACGCCGGAGGGCGAGCCGCTCTATCCGGCGTTCCCCTACACGTCCTATGCGCGCATGACTGCCGGTGACGTCGCCGATCTTCACGCCTATCTCGGCACGTTGCCGGCGGTCGCCACGGACGCGCCGGCCAACGAACTCGACTTCCCCTTCAACATCCGGCGCGGCGTCGCGCTCTGGCAGCGGGCCTTCCTGGACCCCGCGCCCGTGGTGGCCCTGCCGGCGGATGCCTCCGAGCTGGTGAACCGCGGGCAGTATCTGGTGGAAGGTCCCGGCCATTGCGGCGAGTGCCACACGCCGCGGCAGTTCGGGGGGCTCGGCGGGCTCGATCACGCGAACTGGCTGGCCGGCGGTCCCGCCCCGGAAGGACGCGGGCGCATTCCCAACATCACGCCGGGCGGCGCGATCGCGGATTGGTCAGAGGGCGACATCGCCACCTATCTCGAAACCGGCTTCACGCCGGACTTCGACAGCGTCGGCGGATCGATGGTCGAGGTCCAGCACAACATGGCCAAGCTGCCGGCGGAGGATCGACAGGCGATCGCCGCCTATCTGAAGGCCGTGCCGGCGGTGGCGGACATGGCGGAGGATGGAGCTGCGGCGAACTGAAGGTTGGCCGCAGCTGATGTGGATTGCTGGATGAGGGGCGGCGGCGTGTCGCCCCTCATCGTTCGCCTGGGCGCTTCTCCCCGGAGGGGAGAAGCTTGGCAGCGTCGACCGCGATTTCCCTTCCTGAGCCGCGTCAGCCCTTCGGCAGAGCGGTGAGGCCCATCAGCTTCAAGGCGAAGGCGTAGATCATCGCGACCTCGTCGAGCTTGGCGAAGCGGCCGGAGGCGCCGCCGTGGCCGGCGCCCATGTTGGTGCGCAGGATCACCGGATTGTCGTCGGTCTTGCGCTCGCGCAGCCGCGCCACCCATTTCGCCGGTTCCCAATAGGTCACGCGCGGATCGGTCAGGCCCGCGAGCGCCAGGATCGGCGGATAGCGCTGCGCGGTCACGTTGTCGTAGGGGCTGTAGCTGGCGATGGTGGCGTAGTCCGCCGGGGAGGCGATCGGGTTGCCCCATTCCGGCCATTCGGGCGGCGTCAGCGGCAGCGTGTCGTCGAGCATCGTGTTGATGACGTCGACGAAGGGCACCACCGCGATGATGCCGCCGAACTTCTCGGGCGCCATGTTCGCCACCGCGCCCATCAGCATGCCGCCGGCCGAGCCGCCCTGCGCCACGATGCGCGGATAGCTGGTGAACTTCTCGGCCACGAGGTTGTCGGCCACCGCGATGAAGTCGGTGAACGTATTGCGCTTGTGCTCGCGCCGGCCGGCCTCGTACCAGCGGAACCCCTTGTCCTTGCCGCCGCGAATGTGCGCGATGGCCCAGACGAAACCGCGATCCACCAGCGACAGGCAGTTGGTGTTGAACGAGGCGGGGATGGTGATGCCGTAGGAGCCGTAGCCGTAGAGCATGCAGGGCGCCGAGCCGTCGAGCGGCGTGTCCTTGCGGTAAACGATCGAGACGGGAATGGTCTCGCCGTCGGCCGCCGGCGCGAGGATGCGGCGCGTGACGTAGTCGGCGGGATCGTGGCCGGAGGGGACTTCCTGCGTCTTCAGGAGGCGGCGCTCGCGCGTCTCCACATTGTAGTCGAAGGTCTGGTTCGGCGTTGTCAGCGACGAATAGGAGAAACGGATCTCGTCGGTGTCGTATTCGTAGGTGCCGCCGAGGCCGAGCGAATAGGCCTCCTCGTCGAAGGCGACGACATGCTCGACGCCGTCGAGCAGGCGCTTCACGACGATGCGCGGCAGGCCGTTGCGGCGCTCCAGCCAGATCAGGTGGCGCTTGAGCACGAGATGGCCGAGCAGCAGGCGCCCGTCCTCGTGCGGAACGAGGTCGGTCCAGTGGGCGCGTTCGGGCGAGATCGCGGGGGCCGTCACGATCTTGAAGTCGCGGGCGCCGTCGGCATTGGTGAGGATGTAGAGGGTGCCGTCGCCCTCGTCGACATCGTACTCGACGCCGGTCTCGCGCGGGGCGACGAGGCGCGGGGCGGCACTCGGGTCGCCGGCCGGGATCAGCCAAGCTTCCGAGGTCTCATGGTCGTGGATGTCGACGACGATGTAATCGCCGGACTGGGTGGAGCCGACGCCCATGAAGAAGCCGGTGTCGCCCTCCTCGTAGATCAGGCGGTCGTCCGCCGTCGCGGTGCCGAGCACGTGGTAGAAGACCTCGGCGGGGCGATGGTTGTCGTCGAGCCTCGTGTAGAAGAAGCCGGTCGAGTTCGCGTCCCACTCGACGCCGCCGCTGGTGTTCTCGATCCGCTCGGCGCGGTCCTCGCCGGTCGCGAGATCGCGCAGCGTGACCGTGTAGAATTCCGAGCCCTTGTCGTCGTAGGACCAGGCGAGCTTGGCATGGTCGGGCGAGTGCTCGACGCCGCCGAGCGAGAAGTAGTCGATGCCCTCGGCTTCGCGTTCCGCGTCGAGGATGACGCTCTCCTCGCCGCCTTCTCGCGGCCGGCGCACGAAGCGCGGATATTCAGCGCCATGGCGGTAGGAGACGCCGTAGGCGAAGGGCCCGTCCGGCGCGGGCACGGAGCTGTCGTCTTCCTTGATGCGGGCGCGCATCTCGGCGATAAGCGCCGCCTTCAGAGGGTCGAGATCGCCGAGCGCCGCATCGGCATAGGCGTTCTCGGCGTCGAGATGAGCGCGGATCGCGGGTTCGAGCAGGCTCGTGTCCTTGAACATCGCCTGCCAGTTCCCGGCACGCAGCCAGCCGTAGTCGTCGGTACGGGCGATGCCGTGGCGCGTGTCGTCGACAGGCCGACGGTCGGCGTGCGGCGGCAGGGAGGTCGGCTTCGGCAGGGCGTCGTTCATCCGGCGTGTCCGTTCGGGTCTCGTGTTGTCGAAGATGCCCGCCCTCGCGATGCCGATGCCGGCATCGCGAGGGGAGGCGGTGTCATGGGGGAGAGGGATGGACTCGGGCGCCCGCGATGTCGAGAGCGACGCGGCTCGCCGTCACGTTCGCGTGCGTCGCACCATCCGCCAATCCCGTCCCACCGGGAGGCATCGGCGGTCCTTCCGCAGATGGGACCTGTCGCTCGCCGACTCAAGCCGGAAACCGACGTCTTCATCGCTCCAGACCCGCCCGGCAGCGCGGTTCCCGCCTTGAAACATAGCGCTTGCGCCATAGGGTAAAGGCTGGGATGCAGAAGGGGGCGACGGCCTGCCGCACGAAGGGGATTGCAGGACCGGATGATCAGCCTGTCGAACGGATTTCTGTTTCTCGCGCTTGCCCTTCCGTTCATCGGGGCTCTCTTCGCACCGGTCTCCATCATTCTCCTCGGACGGCTCGGCTCGCTCGTGCTCGCCCTGTTCCCGATCTCCGCGCTCGCGATCTTCTTCCAGCAGAGCGCGCAGGTGCAGAGCCGCGTTCCCATCCTCTTCGGCTTCGACTGGATTCCCGCCTTCGGCGTGCGCCTCGCCTTCCGCCTCGACGGCCTAAGCTTCGGCTTCGCCTTCCTCATCCTGTCGATCGGCGCGCTCGTCGTGCTCTATTCCGGCGGCTACATGCCGAAGGGCTCGCGGCGCGGGCGGTTCTTCGCCTTCATCCTCATGTTCATGGGCTCGATGCTCGGGCTCGTCCTCGCCGACGATCTGATCACGCTCTTCGTCTTCTGGGAGCTGACCTCGATCACCTCCTTCCTGCTCATCGGCTTCGACCATGAGCGCGAGGCGGCGCGGCGCGGCGCGATCCAGGCACTGGTGATCACCGGCGGCGGCGGGCTCGCGCTGCTGGCGGGGCTGCTGCTCATCCGCGAGGCCACCGGCTTCACCTCGATGAGCCAGCTTCTCGAAGCGCCCGACGCGCTGCGCACGAGCGCGATCTACGGCCCGGCGCTGCTTCTCGTCCTGGCGGGCGCCTTTACCAAGTCGGCACAGATGCCGTTCCACGTCTGGCTGCCGAACGCGATGGAGGCGCCGACCCCCGTCTCGGCCTATCTCCACTCCGCCACGATGGTGAAGGCCGGCATCTACCTGCTCATGCGCATGTTCCCCGTGCTCGGCGGCACCATGCTGTGGGAGACGATCCTGCCGTTCTTCGGCGGCGTGACGCTGGTGGTCGGCGCCTTCCTGGCGATCCGGCAGAGCGACATCAAGCTGATGCTCGCCTATACGACCGTCGCCTCGCTCGGCCTCCTCGTCATGCTTCTCGGCATCGGCTCGGAGCTCGCGATCGAGGCAGCCGTGCTCTACCTCTTCGCCCATTCGCTGGCCAAGGCCTGCCTCTTCATGGTGGCCGGCTCGATCGATCACGGCGCCGGCACGCGCGACATCCGCGCCCTTGGTGGCCTCGCCCGCAAGATGCCCGTCACCTTCGCCGCCGCGCTTCTGGGGGCCGCCGCGATGGGCGGCCTGCCGCCGCTCTTCGGCTTCCTGGCGAAGGAAGAGGTCTATGCGGCCACGGCGACGCTGGACGCCACCGGCATCCTCACCACCTCGGCAGCGCTCATCGGAAACGCGTTGATGTTCGCGGTGGCGCTGATGGTGGCGATCAAGCCGTTCACCGGCCCGCTGCCGTCGGGGCTTCGGCGCGCCCACGAGCCGGGCGTGCTCGTCTGGATCGGGCCGCTCATCCTCGGGATCGTCGGCCTCCTCGCCGCGATCTTCTCGCGCACCACGCACCAGTTCATCTCCAACCCGATGTCGCCGCCGGATCCCTCCGGCGCGCTCGCGGTCGACATCGCGCTCGGCTTCCATCTCGGCCCGGCGCTCATCCTGTCGGTGATCACGGTGGCGGCCGGCATCGTGCTCTTCCTCAACGCCCAGCGGATGCGCACGTTCGTCGCCTCGACGCTGCGCAGCATCGGCTGGGGGCCGGACAAGGGCTTCGACCAGCTGATGCGCGCCCTCGTCACCGGCTCGTTCCGTCTGACCAACCGCCTGCAGCCGGGACGGCTCGACGTCTACATGCGCGTCACCTTCGGCGTGATCGTCGCCACCGTCTGGATCACCATGGTCTGGACGGGCTCGCTGCCGAGCATGCCGGCCATGCCGCGCCTGTTCTTCTACGAGTGGGCCGTCATCGGCATCATCGTCCTCGGCGTCTTCATCGTGGTGATGGCCAACAGCCGCCTGACGGCGATCGTCTCGCTGGGCATCCAGGGCCTTGCGGTGGCGCTTCTCTTCATGCTGCTCGGCGCGCCCGATCTCTCCTTCACCCAGTTCATGGTGGAGATCCTGTCGGTCGCGATCCTCGCCCTCGTGATGACGCGCCTGCGCCTGATGCCGGCCGACCGGCGGCCGCTGCGCAAGATCGTGCCGGAGGCCATTCTCGCCACCGCCGGCGGCGCCGGGCTTGCGCTCTTCCTCCTGTCGATCACGCAGCGCGCCTTCGACCCGACGATCTCCGACTTCTTCACGCGCTACAGCTATACGATCGCCCACGGCCGCAACATCGTGAACGTCATCCTCGTCGACTTCCGCGGCGTCGACACGATGGGCGAGATCGCTGTGGTGCTGACCACGGGCGCCGCGATCCTCGCGCTGGTGCGCATCCGCGCTGCCAAGCCCGACGTGCGCCATTCCCGCAAGCGACGCCGGCGGTCCGGGGAGCTGCATTCATGAGAACGCTGATCTTCCGCGTCACCGCGCCGTATCTGACGGCGCTGATGCTGCTCTTCTCGCTCTTCGTGCTTCTGCGAGGCCACAACGAGCCGGGCGGCGGCTTCATCGGCGGGCTGATCGCCTCCTCGGCCATCGCCGTCTACGGCATGGCCTGCGGGGTCGACGCGGTGCGCCGCGCGTTGCACTTCCACCCGATCGGCTTTGCCGGTTTCGGCCTGATCATGGCGGTGGTCGCCGGCTTCCTGCCGGTCTTCGCCAGTTCCCAGTTCATGACCGGCCTCTGGCTGTTCATCAACATCGCGGGAAGCGAGATCGCCCTGTCGACGACACTGCTCTTCGACGTCGGCGTCTATCTGGTGATCGTCGGTGCCATCTCCGCCATCGCCCTGTCGCTCGAGGAGCGCTACTCTGGATGAGCGAAGCCTGACATGAACATCGCATTGTCGTTTCTCGTCGGGATCATGTTCTCGGTCACGATCTACCTGCTCCTGTCGCGCTACATCATCCGCATGCTGCTCGGCGTGGTGCTGCTCGGGAACTCCGTCAACCTGTCGCTCTTCGTCGCCGGCCGCATCGGCCCGATCGCGCCGCCGCTGATCCCCAACGACCTGCAGGTGCCGCCGCAGGCGGTCGCCAACCCGTTTCCGCAAGCGCTCATCCTGACCGCGATCGTCATCTCCTTCTCGTTCTTCGTGTTCCTGCTGGTGCTGACCTACCGCACCTATCAGGACCTCGAGACCGACGACACGAACGAGATGCGCGTCGCCGAACCCGAGGACGAGGGGCTGCCGCCCCTCGGCTACTAGAGGCCGATCCGATGGAGGAAACCCAGACCCTCATTGCGCAGGCCATGGTGTTCGGCGATTACCACGCCGACCAGTATCTCCTGATCATGCCCGTCATCGTCTGCTTCGTGTTCGGAGCGGCGCTTCTCATGATGCGCCGGCGCATGGACCTGCATCCGATCATCGCGGTCGCCGGCCTCGTGCTGCTGCTCATCTGCGACATCCTGCTTCTGTGGCGCATTGCCGATGGCGGGCCGATGTCTATGGCGATGGGCGGATGGAAGCCGCCCTACGGCATCTCCTTCACCGCCGATCTCCTTTCGGCGCTGTTCCTCACCGTGGCGGGCTTCGCGGGTCTGGCCTGCGGCATCTATGCGGGCGCCTCGATCGACGAGGAGGGCCGGCGCTACGGCTTCTATCCCTTCCTGTTCATGATCATGGGCGGCGTGTCCGGCGCCTTCCTCACCGGTGATATCTTCAACCTCTACGTCTGGTTCGAGGTGCTGCTCATCGGTTCCTTCGGCCTCCTGATCCTCGGATCGGAGCGCGAGCAGCTCGACGGCGCCACCAAATACTGCTTCCTCAACCTCATTGGCGCGACGCTTTTCCTGCTGACCACCGGCTATCTCTACGGCGTGTTCGGCACGCTCAACATGGCCGACATCGCGCTGAAATCGGCCAAGCTCGAGGGCAACGGCGTCCTCCTCACCATCGCCTCGCTCTATCTCGTGGCCTTCTCGATGAAGGCGGCGGCCTTTCCGCTGAACTTCTGGCTGCCGGCCTCCTATCACACGCCCCGTTTCGTCGTATCGGCGCTCTTCGCCGGCCTCCTGACGAAGGTCGGCATTTACGCGCTGATCCGCGTCGTGCTCATGCTGTTTCCGCCAGAGCGGGGCGGCCTCGGCTTCGTCATCGCCTGGATGGCGGCGCTGACCATGCTGATCGGCGCGATCGGCGCGCTGGCGCAGACCGACCTACGCCGTCTCCTCAACTACGTGGTGATCACCGGCATCGGCACGATCCTCGCCGGCCTTGCCATTCCGCCCGTCCTCGAAAGCACCTCCGACGCCATCACCACGGGCGCGGCCAACGTCATCCGCTCGGCGGCCACCGGCGCCTTCGCCGACGGCATCTCGGCGGAAGGACCGCTCGCCACCGGCCTGTCGGGCGCGATCTTCTACGCGCTGCATTCGGTCGTGGTGATGACCGCGCTCTATCTGGCAGCCGGCGTCGCGGCCTTCCGCAACGGCTCCTCTTCGCTGCACGAGATGGGCGGTCTCTGGCGCCGGCATCCGCTGTTCTCGGCGATGGTGCTGGTTCTGCTTCTGGCGGTTTCCGGCCTGCCGCCCTTCTCGGGTTTCTGGCCGAAGATGCTGCTGGTGCGTGCCTCGCTCGCCGCCGACCTGCCCTGGCTGGCGACGGCCGTGCTCGTCTCGGGCTTCCTCCTGACGATCGCCTGCGTGCGCGTCTTCGCGCTGGCCTTCTGGCGGCCGCTGCCGGTGCAGCCGGAAGGAGGCGACGCGCATGCCGGCTCCGACGACGCCTTCCGTGCGCCGCCGCCCGGCCGGCCGCTGGCGCTCGTGCCGCTCGTCGGCCTGTCGATCTTCGTCGTGGCGGTCGGGGTCTGGCCGGAATGGCTGGCCGAACTCACCTTCGCCTCGGCCCATGAGATCCTGAAGCCGACCGCCTATCTCTCCTCCGTGCTGGGGGGCACGCCATGAACCCCTTCGTCGCCAACCTGCTGCTGGCGCTCGTCTGGCTGGTCGTCACCGGCGGTTTCAGCCTCGCCAATCTCATCTTCGGCTTCCTCATCGGGGCCGGGACGCTGTTCCTCATCCGCGAGCAGATCGGCGCCGGCGGCTATTTCGGCCGGGGCCGGAAAGTCGTCTCGCTCATCGCCTTCCTGTTCTACGATCTGGCGATCTCGGCCTGGCGCGTGGCGCGTGTCGTCTCGGCCCGCAAGCTCGACGTGAAGCCCGGCGTCTTCCTCTACAAGCACCGCGTCGACAGCGAATTCGAGATCGCGCTCCTGTCCAACCTCGTCGGGCTGACGCCGGGCACGCTGATCTTCGACATTTCCGACGACGAGCGCACGTTGTTCGTCCACGCCCTCGACTGCTCCGACCCCGATGCGCGCCGCCGCGAGATCGCCGACGGGTTCGAGCGGCGCATCCTGGAGGTCTTCCGATGAAGTTCCAGCAGTTCTCCGAACGCTTCCTCGAAGTCTCGCTCGACATCGCGCTGGCGCTGCTGTGCCTGTCCTTCTTCCTCACGGTGATCCGCATCTGGCGCGGGCCGACCCTGCCGGACCGGGTGCTCGGCCTCGACGTCCTCACCGGCTCGGCCATCGGCTTCATCGCCGTCATCGGCATCGACACCGGCTTCACGCTCTATGTCGACGTCGCCATCGCGCTCGGTCTCGTCAGCTTCCTCGCCACCATCTCGTTCGCCCGCTTCATCCTGGCGCGCGGCGACACCGAGCGTTCGCCCGTCGCGGCGGTGACGGATGCCGATGCCGATCGCGCGGTGCTCGGCGACGGAGCGGCATCGTGAGCGGGCTTGGCAACATCCTCGCCGGCATCTTCGTGATGCTGGGCGCGAGCTTCGCGCTCGTCGCCTCCGTCGGCATCCTGCGCCTGCCCGATTTCTACACCCGCATCCACGCCGCCTCGAAGGCGGGCACGGTCGGTTCCGTGCTGGCGCTCTTGGCGCTCGCCATCGTCTCGGTCGAGACGGCCGAAGTGCTGCGCGCCATCGCTGCCATCGTCTTCTTCTTCCTCACCGCGCCGATCTCGGCCCATCTCCTCGGCAAGGCCGCCTATTCGGCGGGCTACAAGATGTGGGACGGCTCGGTGCTCGACGAGATGCACGACGGGCCGGCCCGTCCGCTGGAGCCCGGCGGACGCGAGAAGACCGTCGATCGCCGGCCGATCCTGTGACGCCGATCCCAGTTGCGACGGACGCCTCGACCGCTTTCGATCGCCTGTGGCCGCGTCTGGCGGTCGCCTTCGCCGGCCTTTTCGGCGCCATGGGAACGGCGGGCGCCGCGCTTGCGGCCCATGGTGGCGGCGACCGATCGCTGATCATGGTTGCCTCGGCGATCGCCTTCGTCCATGCACCGGCCCTACTGGCGCTGGGGTTGGCGGCGAAGGGGCGGCTGCCGGCTCCTGCGATACCGGCGGCGTTCTGGACCGTCGGCGTGCTGCTGTTTTCGGGCGATCTGGGCTCGCGTAGCGTTCTCGCCGACCGGCTTTTCATCAATGCCGCGCCGACCGGCGGCAGTCTCCTCATCCTTGGGTGGCTGTCGCTCGTCGTGCTCGCCTTCATCCCGATCCGCCGCGCCTGACGCCGCCGCTTGACGGCCGGCCCTTCATGATGCCCAACCGGATCGGTGTCGGAATGACAGGGGAGGGGACGAGATGACCGGTTTCGACGGCGAACTGTTCGCGGGGCGTACCGTGGTGGTGACGGGGGCGGGCCGGGGCATCGGCGCGGCGGTGGCGGCGGCGTTCCTCGCCTGCGGCGCGCGCGTCGTCGCCCATGCCGGCCGCACGCTGGAGCATGCCGAGACGGACCTCATGGCGCGGGTGCCCGCCGAGACCCGGGATCGGCTCGTGCTCCTCACGCAGGATCTCGGCGCGCCCGACGGCGGCAAGGCGCTGGCCGACAAGGTGCTGGCCGAGGTCGGCGTGATCGACGTGCTCGTCAACAATGCGGGCACGATGGGCGGGCGCATCCGGGCCGGCGAAGAGACGGCGGCCGACTACGACCACGTGCTCGACCTCAACATCCGCTCCGTGGTGGACCTCACCGGGCGCCTGCTGCCGGCGCTGCGGGCGGGCACCACGCCGGCCATCGTCAACACGGTCTCGATTTCCGCGCGCTCGGGCGGCAGCGCGGGATCGGCGCTCTATTCGGGCACGAAGGCGTTCGTCTCGGCCTGGACGAAGACGCTGGCGAAGGAACTCGCGCCGGATGGCATCCGCGTCAACGCGGTGTCGCCGGGCACGATCATGACCGATTTCCACCGGCGCTACTCGTCCGACGAGAAGCTGGCGGCCACCGCCGCCTCGCTGCCGCTGAAGCGCCTCGGGCTGGCGGAGGATTGTGCACCCGCCTACCTGTTCCTCGCCGCAGATCCGCTCTCGGCCTACATCACCGGGCAGATCCTCGAGGTGAACGGCGGCCAGCTCATGCCTTGAGCCACCCCACGGGAGCGCCGACCCGTCAGGGCATCGGCGCCTTCGGGGCGGCGAGCGCCGCGGCCGGACCGGTGCGAAGGGCTGCGAGGAGACGTTCGGCCAGCGCCTCGTAATTGCCGTCGAAGTGGTGACCGCCCTCGATCGGCAGCTTCGTCAGCGCCGCGAGCGCGGGGTCGGTGCAGGCATTGTCCTCGTCATCTTCGGTGCCGTAGACGCAGAGGACTTTCGCCGCAGGAATCGCCGAGATGGCGGGCACCACCGGCTTGTCGCCGGTCGAGAGACCGAGCCAGCCGCCGACCGAGATCTGGAAGCCGGTCTCCTTGGAAGGTGCGAGCAGGCCGACGAGCCCGACCCGGTCGGCCCAGACCTGCGGCAGGTGCGCATAGGCGAAGGGCAGCGTGTCGGCGCCGAACGAGTAGCCGAGCAGAGCGACGGGCACGCCGGTCTTCGGGTTGGCATTGCCGAGCATGGTCGCGATGTCGGCGCCCATTTCCTCCGGGGTCTTCTCGGACCAGAAGTAGCGCAGCGCGTCGACGCCGATGACCTCGATGCCGTGTGCGGTCAGCCAGTCGCCGATCGTCTTGTCGAGATCGCGCCATCCGCCGTCGCCCGAGACGAAGACCACGACGCCGGTCGGTTCGCCCGCCGGCTTGCCGACGACGATCGGCAGCGCCGTGGAATCGGCCTCGGCGATCGCGGACGCGGCCGCGACGGTGGCATTCACCGCCTCGTCGCCGTTGGCGATCACGGTGCCCGCCGTCAGCGGCTCCGCCATCGGGGTAGCGGCGGCGGTGCCGGCGGCATCGACGAAGGTGAAGGGTGCGGGAAGGGCCGCCGTGCGCTCGTAGGAAAAGCTGCCGCCGGCGGCCGGGGTGGCCTTGGCGCCCGCGCAGATCGGCAGTTTCGAGCGCAGCGTCGGCGTCGCCCCCAGCGCCACGCCGCCGGCGACGGTGGCCGCGGGCGCATCGGCGACCGCCGTATAGGCGAAGGCGCCGCCGGCGCCGCGACCGACCACGACCGGGTGGAAATAGGTGTCGAGATCGAGCGCGCGCAGCGTCTCCTTGGCGATGCCCTCGATGTCGGAGCCGGGATAGATGCAGTCGTCACCGCTGTCGGCCTCGGCCTCCAGTTCGCCGCGCCAGCGGTCGAGATCGACCGGCAGGACGATCAGTCCGGCATTGACGAGGTCCGCCGCGAGGTCGCGGTCGGCCTGCGCGATGCCGCCGGTGTCGGAGACGAGCACCGCGAGGCCGACGGGATCTTCTGAGGGGACGAGCACCCCGACCTGTCGCAGGTTCTCGTAGGAGACGGTCGCGGCGGGCACCGCGGCGGCGGTCTGCCAGCCAACGCGCGACATGAGCGCCGCGCCGAAGAGGAGGCCGGCGAGGACCAGGGCGAGGAGCCCGGCGAGAAGAGGGAGACTGCGCTTCATGGATCCTGCTTCGGACGACCCGAGATGAGGGTGGTGACGTCGACGAGCACCTTGGCGGTGTCGAAGCCGCCGGGGCAGACGAGATAGTGCGGCGTCCAGACCGGGCCGAATTTCTGCTTGAAGGCCTTGAGGCCATCGAAGCGGTAGAACGAGCCCCCGCGTCGGTAGAGGAAGGAGCCGAAGCGGTTCCAGCGCGAGGCGCCGCGCCGGTCGACGAGGCCCGAGAGCGGCGCCGCGCCGAGGTTGAACCAGCGATATCCCTCGTCCTTGCCATAGAGCAGGATGCGGGTGAAGAGCGCGTCCATCACCACCTTCGAGACGTCCGGCCGGAAGCGCATCAGGTCGATCGACAGCTCTTCCTTGCCCGCGCCGCGCCAGAGATTGGCAAAGGCGACGATGGCGCCGTCCTTCTTCAGGACCGCCATGTCGAAATGGGCGAGGTAGGTGGCGTCGAAATAGCCGAGCGAGAAGCCCTTCTCCGAGCCCGATTTCATGTCGAGCCAGGCATCGGAGACGCCGCGCAGCTCGTCCATCGCGGCCACCACCTCCTCGCGGGTGAGGATCGAGAAGGCGAGGCCCTCGCGCTCGGCCCGGCGGGTCGCGGTGCGCAGGTCCTGCTTCTTGGGGCCCTCGATGGTGAAGCGGGCGAGATCGACGCGCGCGACCTCGCCGAGCTTCAGCGCCACGAGGCCCATGTCGAGAAAGAGCGGCAGGCTCTCGGGCATCACCTCGTAGAAGACCGGACGCTCGGCCTGCCGGTCGGCGAGGTCGCGGAAGGCCCAGGCGAGTTCAGAGACGACCTCCGGCGGGCCGACGGGCTCGCCCAGCGCAACGAGGCTGCCGCCGGCGCGGGCGTACATGACGAAGCCGCGCTTGTCGGGCGAGAACAGGAACTGCTTGTCGCCGAGCAGCGCCAGCGCCGCCACGGTCTGCGGCGAGGCTTCGACCACGGGCAACACCTCGTCGGGGATGCGGGAGCGCTTCTGCACGCGCTCGGTGCGCCGGTGGATGGCGACGTCGAGGCCCACCGCCGCGATGAGCGCCACGGCGATGACGCTGGCGCGCAGGAAGCGCGAGGCGTTGTCGTGGACGGCGAAGTTCCACCACATGTCGTTGGCGTATTCGACGTGGCGGTAGGCGAAGAGGCCGAGCCAGACCGAGGCGATGACGGTGGCGAGGACGGCGGCGAGCCAGCTCCAGGTGACGGCGAAGGGGTTGATCGCCGAGCGCCGGTAGAAGGCGTCGCGGAAGCCCAGGAGCAACACGGCGAGAACGATGAGGAGCGTCGCCTCCTCCCAGTCAAGGCCCTTCGACAGCGAGAAGACGGCACCGGCGACGAGAAGCCCGAGCGAGACGACCCAGGCCCGCCACAGGCGTTTGGCAAGGCCCCGCGCGGTGACGAGCAGCGCCGTGCCGACGAAGCTCGCCGCCAGATGCGACATCTCGATGAAGGGGAGGGGGAGGACGTCGCCCAGAAGGCCCAGCCGGTCGGTGACGCCAGGTGTCGCGCCCGAGAAGAGCAGCACCAGTCCGCCGCCGAAGGCCAGCACGGCCACGGTCGGCGGCACCATCGGCTCGAAGGCCCGCACCAGTTCCAGCGCCGGGCCCTTCAGCACCGCGCGCCGGCGCACCGCCTCGACGATGAGAAGGCCGATCACCGTCACGATCAGCGGCAGGACGGTGTAGATCAGCCGGTAGAGCAGCAGGGCGGCGACGACGTCGGCGCGATCCGACAGGCCGAGGCTGACGATGATCGTCGCCTCGAAGGCGCCGAGACCGCCGGGCGCGCTGGACGCGACGCCGATGATGACCGCGACGGCGAAGACGAGGGCGAAGAGCGTGAACGAGCCGACGCTGCCGGCCGGCATCAGGACGTAGAGCGTCGCGGCGGCCGCGCCGATATCGACGATGCCGGCGAGGATCTGCACGACGGCGCCGCCCTGCGATGGCAGGGGCAGCGCGAAGCGGCCGATGCGGGCCGTGCGTTCGCCGCCCGACAGCCAGACCACGAAGCCGGCGACGAGCGCGATGAGCACGAGGCCGAGCGCGATGTCGAGGGTGGGCGAGATGTCGCGCAGCACGGGCACGTCGCCGGGATCGACGACGAGCGCGGCGCCCACCATGATGGCCAGCGCGAACCAGAGCGCGAACCAGGAGGTGCCGACGATCCGGCCGATATCGGCCAGCTCGATGCCGCCGGACTTGTAGACGTGGTAGCGCAGCGCGCCGCCGGTGAGCAGCGGAAAGCCAAGCGCGTTGGACACGGCATATCCGGCGGCGCCGACCGTGGCGGCGACGGGCCGCGAGACCCGGCCGGGTGCGATCGTCTCCACCGCCACGACGTCGTAGAGCGACACGGCCGCAAAGCTGATGACGGTGAAGAGCAGCGCCAGCGCCAGCGTGCCCCCGGAGACGGCCGCGAAGGCGGCATCGACGTCGCGCATCGTCAGGGTCGAGACCATGCTTTCGAGCGCGGCGAAGGCGGCGATCGTGATCGCGAGGCCGACGACGATCGGCAGGTACTTGCGCCAGGCCGGGGTCGGCGAGCCGGTGGGAAGCGGCGCAGGGGCTGCGTCAACGCTCATGAGATGTCCGATCGAGATCCGCCGCGGCAACGCAGAGGCCGCGGACGGCGATGTACGGGAATTTGATGGCCGGACAAGCGGCGGAACCGCCATGGATGAAATTTAAGTCGGCGTGACGATCGTCGACGCCGAAGCCAACGCGTCTCCTGTCGAGAGGCTTGCAGGAAAAAACGCCACCGTAACGGAACCTTATCGCGACTGCTGTTGAATGAGCCTGTCCCGCGTCTCGAAGACGAGCGCGCCGAACCGACAGGATCGCTCGATGCGCTTGACCATCTCACGCAAGCTGACGTTGTTGACCCTCTTCGCCCTCGTGGTCTTCGCCGGCCTGATGGCGTTGCAGCTCTTCCAGCTCGAAAGCCAGATGTGGAGCGACCGCCGGCTGATGCTGAAGGGTCAGGTCGATGCGGCGGTGTCGACGGTCTCCGATTTCAGCAAGCGCGCCGCCAGCGGCGAGATCACCACCGAGGACGCCGAGCGTCAGGCGCGCGCCGCCATCCGGCCGATCCGCTATGGCGCCGAGGACTACATTTTCGCCTACAATTCGCAAGGTATTCGCCAGATCTTCCCGAAGGCGGCGGAAGAGGGCGCGAACGTCTGGGACAAGACCGACCCGAACGGCGTGAAGCTGACGCAGGAGATGATCGCCCGCGCCAAGGAAGGCGGCGGCTACACCGCCTATTCCACGACCCGCCTCGGCAGCGACGTCCTCGCGCCGAAGGTCTCCTATTCCCGCTACATTCCCGAGTTCGACTGGATCGTCGGGACCGGCGCCTATGTTGACGACATCCAGGCCGTGGTGCGGGAACGGGCGACGACAAGCATTCTCTGGGCGCTCGGCGCCGGCGCGCTGCTGGCGATCGGCTCGTTCTGGATCGGGCGCGGCATCACCCGTCCGCTGAAGTCTGCGGTCAAGCTTGCCGAGACGATCGGCGCCGGCGACCTGACGCATCGCATCGCGGTGAAATCCCGCGACGAGATCGGCGACTTGCAGCGGGCGATGGCGACGATGGCCGACAACCTGTCGGGGATCGTGCGCGATGTCCGGGGTTCGGCGGCGCAGGTGGCGTCCGGCTCCATGCAGTCGGCCGCCACCGCCGACCAGCTCTCGTCCGGCTCGACCGAGCAGGCGGCGGCTTCGGAACAGGCCTCGGCCGCGGTCGAGGAGATGACGGCCAACGTGCGTCAGAACGCCGACAACGCCTCGACCACCGAGAAGATCGCGGCGCAGGCCAGCATCAGCGCCGAGAAGACCGGCGCGGCGGTGGCGCTCTCGGTCGAGGCGATGCGCGTGATCGCGCAGAAGATCCAGGTGGTGCAGGAGATCGCCCGCCAGACCGACCTTCTCGCGCTGAACGCTGCGATCGAGGCGGCCCGCGCCGGCCAGCACGGCAAGGGTTTTGCTGTCGTCGCGTCCGAAGTGCGCAAGCTCGCTGAGCGTTCGGCGCTTGCCGCCTCCGAGATCGGGCAGGTGTCGGCTCAGACGCTGGCGGCATCCGAGGAAGCCGGGCAGATGCTACTGCAACTGGTGCCGGATATTCAGCGCACGGCCGAACTCGTCACGGAGATTTCCGCAGCGTGCCGGGAACAATCGGTCGGCATCGACCAGATCAACCAGGCGATCCAGCAACTGGATCAGGTGACGCAGGCGAACGCCGGTGCGGCCAACGAGATGTCGGCGACCTCCGAGCAGCTCTCGGCCGAGGCCGGGCGACTCGACGAGCGCGCCGCGTTCTTCCGCATCGACGGCGCCGCGCCGGTTGCAGCCGCGACCGCAACCGCGTCCGTCAAGCCGGCGGGCGACGTGCGGGCGCTCCAGGCCAGCGCCGCGCAGTTCGCCGCCGGTCGCAAGGCACCGTCGAAGGCGGCAGCCGCCAGCCAGCCCGGCGAGGGCTTCGATCTCGACATGGGCGGTGCCGGTGGCTTCGAGCGCATGAGCGGCTGATCGTTGGAGCCCCCGATCGGCGGCTCCCCGGATCGGCCGGCCGTCCCGTCAGTCCTGCGCCGCGAGGGCGCCCCGGATCAACCATTCCGCCGCCCGCACCAGCGAGGCGGCGGGCCTGTTTTCGGGGAAGGCATGGGTGCCGGCATTGGCCCCCTCGAACAGCATCATCAGCCCGTCGCCGAGACCCTCCGCATCGCTCGCGCCCATCGCCAGCGCTTTCTCGCGCAAGCGCTGGCGCAGTGCCGCCTTGCTGGCGATGCAGACGAGCCGGGCCGGATGGGCCTCGTCGGCGAATTCGGCCGCCGCGTTCGTCAGGCCGCAGCCGCGCGAGGCCGGCCGCGCCGCGCGCCGTTCCACCCGCCCGAAGAAGGCCAGAACCTGCGCTCGCGGATCATCGGGGAACTCGGCCTCGGCGGCGGCGAAGCGCTCCCAGAAGGCCACGTCGTAGCGCTTCAGGTAGGCGGCGGCGAGGTCGTCCTTCGAGGCGAAGGCCCGGTAGAGGCTCGGCTTGGTGACGCCGGCCTCGCGCACGATCTCCTCGATCCCGACGGCCCGGATGCCTTCGCGGTAGAACAGCTCCTCCGCCACGTCGAGGATGCGCTCGGCCGCGCGCTTGGGCGGCACGGCACAAGGCTGGTTACCATCGCAGGTCGGCAACGTCTCGGGCTCGCTTGACAATGTGACTGACCGGTACGTACTCATGATCCAACGATACGATCCGGTGACGCCGATGACAAGCACACGCCCTTTCGGCCCGCGCTACGCCTTCGTGGTGGTGGGCGTCGTCTTCGTCGCGCTGCTCGTCTCGGCGGGACTGCGCTCGGCGCCCTCGGTGATGATGCTGCCGCTGGAGGACGCCTTCGGCTGGCGCCGCGACACGGTCTCCTTCGCCGCGGCGGTCGGCATCTTCCTCTACGGTCTCGCCGGCCCTTTCGCCGCCTCGATGATGGAACGCTTCGGCCTGCGGCGCGTGCTCGTGGGCGCCATCCTGCTGATGTCGGCCTCGACGGCGTCCAGCCTCTTCATGAGCCAGCCCTGGCATCTCGTCGCCACCTGGGGCGTGATGTCGGGCGTCGGCACCGGGGCGGTGGCCACGGTTCTCGGCGCGACAGTCGTCAACCGCTGGTTCAAGACCAATCGCGGCCTGATGATGGGCCTGATGTCGGCGAGCGGCGCCACCGGCATGCTCGTCTTCCTGCCGTTCTTCGCCATGCTGGCCGAATCCGGCGGCTGGCGCCCGGTGGTGATCACCGTCTGCATCGCGACGCTGGCGCTGGTGCCGCTCGTCTGTCTGCTCGTGCCCGAGCGCCCGGCCTCGATCGGCCTTCGCCGCTACGGCGCCACCGAGGACGAGCCGGCGGCGGCCCCCGTCACCGGCAACTTCGTCGCCAACACGCTGCGCACGCTGCGCGACGCCGCGAAGACGCGGGTCTTCTGGTTTCTCTTCGCCACGTTCTTCATCTGCGGCTTCACCACGAACGGGCTCGTCGGCACCCATCTCATCGCCTTCTGCGGCGACATGGGCATTCCCGCCGTTCAGGCCGCCGGCTTCCTGGCGGTGATGGGCATCTTCGACCTCATCGGCACCACCGCGTCGGGCTGGCTCACCGACCGCTTCGACCCGCGCAAGCTCCTCGGCATCTATTACGCGATCCGTGGCCTGTCGCTGATCTACCTGCCCTATTCCGGCTTCTCGGTGGGCGCGCTGACGGTCTTCGCGGTGCTCTACGGGCTCGACTGGATCGCCACCGTGCCGCCGACGCTGCGCCTCGCCAACGAGTCCTTCGGCGACCGGCGCGGGCCGCTCGTCTTCGGCTGGATCGTCGCCGGCCATCAGGTCGGCGCGGCCTCGGCCGCCTATTTCGGCGGCTTCATGCGCGAGTTGCAGGGCAGCTACGCCTCCGCCTTCGCGATCGCGGGGCTCACCGCGATCCTCGCCGCCGCGCTCGCCCTCCTCATCGAGCCGAGCCGCAGCGCGGGCGGCGAAGGCCGCTTGCAGCCGGCCTGATCGGAGTGCTTGCCGGTCAGGCGACCGGCGCGGTGAGGAGTTCCACGGCGGCGAGCGACAGCGCCACGACGCCGTTGCGGATCGAGCGCTCGTCGGGCTGGTAGTCGGAATTGTGCAGTTCGTCCTTGCGTCCGGGAACGCCGGATCCGACCCCGAGCTGGAAGGCCGGCACGCGCTCGCCGATGAGGGCGAAATCCTCGGCGCCGAGCGAGGGCTGGGACTGCAGCACCACGTCGTCGCCGTAATGCTCGCGGATCGCCTTCATCGTCTTGTCCATCACGCCGGCATCGCTGACGAGGGGCGGGGTGCCGCGATCCATTTCGAAGCGGCACTCGACGCGCATCGAGGCGGAGACGCCGGCGCAATGGCGCGTGATCGCCGCCTCCATCGCCCGCCGGTCGTCCTCGTGATGGGTGCGCACGGTGCCGACCAGGCGCACGCTATCGGGAATGATGTTCGGCGCCAGCCCGCCCTCGATGACGCCGATCGTCAGAACGATCGGGCGCATCGGGTCCATCTCGCGCGAGACGATCGTCTGCAGCTGCAGGACGAGGGTGGCGGCGGCGACGATCGGATCGCTCGACAGATGCGGGCGCGCGGCATGGCCGGAGCGCCCGGCCACCTTTATCATGAATTCGTCCGACGAGCCGCCGGCGACGCCGGGCACGAAGGAAAAGGTGCCGACCGGTTCGTTCGGATAGTTGTGGAAGCCGAGCGCCATGTCGACGCCGTCGAGCGCGCCGTCCTTCATCATCGCCGCCGCGCCGCTGTCGGACACCTCCTCGGCCGGCTGGAACATCAGCTGGATGCGCCCCGACAGGAGCGGTTTCAGGCCGGCCAGCACCTCGGCGACGCCGAGCAGCGTCGCGGTGTGAAGGTCGTGGCCGCAGGCATGCATCTTGCCGGGACTGGTGGAGGCGTAGTCGAGCCCGGTCTGCTCGTGGATCGGCAGCGCGTCCATGTCGGCGCGCAGGAGCAGCGTCGGACCCGGCCGGCCGGTGTCGATCGTGCCGAGCACCCCGGTGCGCCCGACGCCGGTGCGGTGCTCGACGCCGATGGCGGCGAGGCGCTCGGCGACGATGCGGCTGGTGCGCACCTCCTCGAAGGCGAGTTCGGGATGGGCGTGCAGGTCGCGCCGGATCGCCACGAGTTCAGGCTCGATCCGCTCCGCCGCCGTCTCGATACGGGTGCCGATATGGTTGGAAGTCATCGCCGCCGTCCTCGCGCTCGTTCGCCCGGCCAACGCTTCGCCCGAAGGGGAGGCCATCGTCTGGCGCGCTTGTCCCGCGTTTTGGCGCCGTGCGCCAGTCCCTCGTCAGGCCGCCGCACCGTCTCACGGCTCACCTTGACGTAAAGGGAAGGCGGTTCCGTTCGCTCCCGGCTTGCGCTAACCCTTGATGCCAAGAACAAGACGGACCGGGAGGACGACGACGATGGAAAGGCCTTGGCTCGCGCATTACCCCGAAGGCATGCCGCACGAGATGGGGGCGATCCCCTTCGAGACCATCGCCGACCTGCTGGCCGCCTCCTTCGCATCCTATGCGGATCGGCCCGCCTTCCGCCTGATGGGCGCCGTCCTCACCTATCGCGAGCTCGACGCCGCCTCGGCGCGCTTCGCCGCCTATCTCCAGTCGCTGGGGCTGAACGCCGGCGACCGGGTGGCGCTGATGATGCCGAACGTCTTCCAGTATCCGGTGGCGGTGGCGGGCATCGCGCGCGCCGGCCTCGTGGTGGTCAACGTCAACCCGCTCTATACGCCGCGCGAGCTTGAGCACCAGCTGGTGGATTCCGGCGCGCGCGCGATCGTCATCCTTGAGAACATGGCGTTGACGCTTCAGAAGTGCCGCGAGGCCGTGCCGCTCGAGTATGTCATCGTCACCGGCGTCGGCGACATGCTGCCCTTCCCGAAGGGCGCCATCGTCAATTTCGTGCTGCGGCACGTGAAGAAGGCCGTGCCCGCCTACAGCCTGCCGGGCGCCGTGCGCTGGCGCCAGGCGATGGCCGCCGGCGGAAAGGCGCACCTCAAGCCCGTCGCGCGGCGCGCCGAGGACCCGGCGGTGCTGCAATATACCGGCGGCACGACGGGGGTCGCCAAGGGCGCGACGCTGACCCATCGCAACATCGTCGCCAACGTCCTCCAATCGGAACTCTGGAACGAGCCGGCGGTGCGGGGCATCCCGGCGGACGAGCAGGTCGTCACCGTCTGCGCCCTGCCGATCTACCATATCTTCGGCTTCACGGTGAACATGCTGCTGTCGCTGCGCGGCGGCGGCTGCAACCTGCTCATCCCCAACCCGCGCGACATTCCCGGCCTCCTCAAGGTGCTGAAGGGCGAGCGCTTCCATCTGTTTCCCGCCGTCAACACGCTGTTCGGCGCCATCGCCCGCCATCCGCAGGCCCGCGAGGTGGACTGGAGCCATGTCCGGCTGTCGGTGGCCGGCGGCATGGCGGTGCAGAAGGCGACCGCCGACCTCTGGGAAAGCGTAACGGGCTCGTCGATCTGCGAGGGATACGGCCTGTCGGAGACCTCGCCCTCGGCCAGTTGCAACATCACCTCGGGCACGCGCTTCACCGGCACGATCGGTTATCCGCTGCCCTCCACCGACTTCCGCATCCTCGACGACGAGGAGCACGAGATGCCGGCCGGCGAGCGCGGCGAGATCGTGATCCGCGGGCCGCAGGTCATGGCCGGCTACTGGAACCGCCCGGAGGAGACGCGCCGCGCCTTCACCGTGGACGGTTCCTTCAAGACCGGCGACATCGGCGTGATCGACGCGGACGGATCCATCCGCATCGTCGATCGCAAGAAGGACATGATCAACGTCTCGGGTTTCAACGTCTATCCCAACGAGATCGAGGATGTGATGACCCGCATGCCCGGCATCGTCGAGGCCGCCGCGATCGGCGTCGCCGACGAGAGCTCTGGCGAAGCGGTGAAGCTCTTTGTCGTGACGAGCGATCCGGCCGTCACCGCCGAGACCGTGAAGGCCTACTGCCGCGAGAACCTGACCGGCTACAAGCGCCCGCGCGACGTCGAGTTCCGCAAGGAGCTGCCGAAGACCAGCGTCGGCAAGGTGCTGCGGCGCGCGCTGCGCGACTGATCGCGGCGAGGGCGTTTCCCTCGGTACTCTCCGGTGGCAGTCTCGATCCCCACGCGAGGCGATCGCTTGGGGATCGAGCCTTGCGCCGTCAGGAGGGACGAGCGATGCGCGTGATGGTTCTGGTGAAGGCGACGGCGACAAGCGAGGCGGGCCTCCTGCCCTCGATCGAGCTCATGGAGGCGATGGACCGCTTCAATGCGGATCTGGCGAAGGCCGGTGTCCTTCTGGCGGGCGAGGGGCTTCATCCCTCGGCCAAGGGCAGGCGCGTCGCCTTCGACGGCCCGCAGCGTTCGGTGACCGACGGCCCCTTCGTGCCGGCGGGCGAACTCGTCGCCGGCTTCTGGCTGTGGCAGGTGCACGACATGGACGAGGCGATGGATTGGGCGATGCGCTGCCCCAACCCGATGCCCGGACCCAGCGAGATCGAGATCCGCCCGCTCTACGAGGCCGCCGACTTCGGCGGGGCGCTGACGCCCGAGCTGGCGGAACGCGAAGCACGGATGCGTTCGATGCTGGAGCGCTGAGCGGCGCTCGGCCGAGCCTGTCATCGTCATCAAGGTGCCATCCGGCGATCGAGCGAGGGCGGACCCGCGCGCCCGCGGCCGTTCGATTCGTGCTTGCGGGTCCCCCAAACCACGGGTGGCCGCAGCGATTCTCCTCGTAGGCCCACCGGAGATTGCAGGGGCTTGCATCCGAGCCCCGCTGGAGTAGCATCATGACGTTCGATGACAGGCTTGCAGCCCCGGTTGCGAGAGCGTCTTTCGCTTTTTTCGCAGTCCGCGAAGATTTCGCTTTCCATTCATCGGGCCGTCGCATACATAGACATCACCGGCGGCCGAGACGCCCCGGACGTGACGCGGGGTGGAGCAGCCCGGTAGCTCGTCAGGCTCATAACCTGAAGGTCGCAAGTTCAAATCTTGCCCCCGCAACCAAAAAGACCCGGTCGGCCGCAAGGCTTGCCGGGTCTTTTGCTGTTTGGGTCCGCGGCGCTGATCCGCCGGGGGATGCGACCCGCCCCACGGACGGGCCGCTCGTGTTCTCGCTTCAGCCTGCCAGCGCGCGCGCCAGCCCACGCCCGATCTCGGCGATGCCGGCATTGCGGTCGTCGAAGCTCGCCGCGGTCTCGGTCATGTAGACCGCGATGATCACGGGCTCGCCGCCGGCCGGCCAGATCACCGCGACGTCGTTCATCGTTCCATGGTCGCCGCCGCCGGTCTTGTCGCCGACGCGCCAACCATCGGGCAGGCCCGCGCGCAGCTTGGCGCCGCCCGTCCGGTTGGCGACCATCCAGCCGGTGAGCACCACCCGCGAGGTCGGCGACAGGGCGTCGCCAAAGGCCAGCGCCCGCAAGTTGCCGGCCATCGCCGCCGGGGTGGTGGTGTCGCGGGGGTCGCCGGGCGTCGCCTCGTTGAGGGCGGTCTCGATCCGGTCGAGACGGGTCTCCTGGTCGCCGATCGAGCGGGCATAGGCGGTGACGGCGGCGGGTCCGCCGAGACTGGCGAGGATGAGATTGGCCGCCGTGTTGTCGCTCTGCGTCATCGCAGCCTCGCAGATCGCACGAAGCGTCATGCCGTCGCCGCCGACATGGCGCTCGGTCTCCGGCGAATAGGGCACGAGATCGCTCGTCTCGAAGCGGATTCGCCGGTCGAGGTTCTCTGCTCCCGCATCGACCCGCGCCAGAACCGCGCCGCAGGCGACGACCTTGAACGTGCTGCACATCGGGAAACGCTCGTTCGCCCGGTGCTCCCAGCGCCGACCCGATCCCGTGTCGAGGGCGAAGACGCCGAGGCGGGCGCCAAGCCTCGTCTCGATCCTTTCGGTGAGGTGCGAGAAGGCTTCGGGCTCGTCCGCCTGCGCGGCCGCCGCGCGGGGGAGGGTGCCTGCGACAAGCGTCGCCGCCAGGGTGGTGAAATGTCGTCTCGTCAGCATGCTCGGCGTCATCGTCCCGTGCGAGGAGGCGGGCGATCGGTCGGTCTTCGACCGGTCGTCCCCGTCCCGTTGGATCGCCGTTGCTTCATGTCGAATTGATGGTATGGCTCCCTGATGATGGGTCCGACCGGTATCGACGGTATTCCCGGCCTGCATGGGTGGCCTGCGCAGACAACATTGGTGGACACCGCCGGGACGTGGTCTCGATCGCACCTCCGACTGAACTTCAGGACCGTTGCCCGATGACCGTATCCGTGGCCGTTGATTCCCGTTCGGCCGGCGACGCGCCGGATGTCCCGGCGCGCAAGGTCCACGTGGGCCTGGCGCTGGCGGCGCTCTCGCTCGGCTCCTTCGTGATCGGCTCGGGCGAGTTCGGCATCATGGGCCTCCTGCCCAATCTCGCCGGCGATCTCGGCGTCTCCATCCCGCAGGCGGGCCTGCTCGTCACCGGCTATGCGCTCGGCGTCGTGTTCGGCGCGCCGGTGCTGGCCGTCCTCACCTCGCGCATGGAGCGCCGGCGGGCGCTCATCATCCTCGCGGCGATCTTCGTGATCGGCAATCTCGCCTGCGCCCTGTCGCCGACCTACGGGCTGCTGCTCGCCGCCCGCGTCTTCACCGCGCTGGCGCACGGCACGTTCTTCGGCATCGGCGCCGTGCTGGCGGCCGAGATCGCGCGGCCCGGCAAGGAGGCGCAGGCGATCTCGCTGATGTTCGTCGGCATGACGCTCGCCAACGTCCTCGGCGTGCCCGCCGGGACGCTGATCGGCCAGACCTTCGGCTGGCGCGCCGCCTTTTGGGCGGTCACCGGGCTTGCGGTGCTGCTGACGATCGCCATCGCCGCCTTCGTGCCGGTGAACCGGCCGCGCGCCGACATCCGCTTCAAGGACGAGTTGCGCGCCCTGACGCGCCCGCAGGTGATGCTCGCCATGTCGATCAGCGTGCTCGCCTCCTCGGCGCTCTTCTCGCTCTACACCTACATCGCGCCGATCCTCGAAGAGGTGACGGGCGTCGCGAGCTCCAGCGTGCCCTACGTGCTTCTCGTCTTCGGCGTCGGCATGACGATCGGCAATCTCGCGGGCGCGCGGCTGGCCGACTGGAAGCTGATGCCCTCGATCATCGGCCTCTTCGCCCTGATGATCGCCGTTCTTCTCGGCGTGCATTTCGCGGCGTCCAGCCCGGCGGTGATGATCGCGCTGCTCTTCGTCTGGGGCGCGCTCGTCTTCGGGCTGGTCTCGCCCATCCAGATGCGGATCGTCAGCCAGGCCAAGGGCGCCCGCAACCTCGCCTCTACGATCAATCAGAGCGCCTTCAATCTTGGCAATGCCGGCGGCGCCTGGGTCGGCGCGATGATGATCAATGCCGGCATCTCCTACGACACCCTGCCGCTCGGCTCCGCGGCGATCGCGGCCGCGGCAATGGTGGTGGCGATCGTCAGCTGGCGGATGGAGAAGGCCTCGGGCGAGCCGGCCGCGGTGGTTCACGGCCTGCCCGCCGGTCACTGACGCGGCAAATCTGGTCCTCATAGGTCAAGAAAAAGGCCGGTCCGCGCAAGCGGACCGGCCTTTTCGTATCGAGCCGAGGTTCGAGCGTGATCAGCCGGCCTGGAGCGGGGAGATCGAGATCTCGACGCGGCGGTTCTGCGCGCGGCCGGCTTCCGTCGAGTTGGATGCGATCGGGCGCGACATGCCGTAGCCCTGGTTGTTGAGGCGGCGCGGGTTGACGCCCTGGCTCGCGAGGAACTGAGAGACCGACGAGGCGCGACGCTGCGACAGCGCGAAATTGTAGCCCTCGCCGCCGACATTGTCGGTGTTGCCGGCGACGTCGACGATCGACTGGTCGTACTTGTTGAGGACGATCGCGACCGACTGCAGCGTCGGGTAGAATTCCGAGCGGACCTGATCCTCGTTCGTGTCGAACGTGATGTTCGAGGGCATGTTGAGGATGATGCGGTCGCCCTGGCGGGTCACGGAAACGCCGGTGCCCTGCAACTGGGCGCGAAGGTCGGCCTCCTGCCGGTCCATGTAGGCGCCGATGCCGCCGCCGCCGATCGCGCCGATGCCGGCGCCGATCAGCGCGGCGCGGCCGGGATCGGTGCCCGTCGCGCGGCCGACGAGATAGCCGCCGAGCGCGCCGGCGCCCGCGCCGATGCCGAGCCCCCCGGCCGTGTTCGAGAGCTTCTGCTCGCCCGTGTAGGGATCGGTGGTGCAGCCCGCCAGCAGCGTTGTGGCGGCGACGGTGGCCAGGACGAGTTTCTTCATGGACGCGGGCTTTCCCTCTCGGATGCGCGGCGCAGTCTCGCCGCGGATGGTTGACGAAACCTTAACGGCTCCCCCGCCAGCGCCTTGCGGCGCCGGCTTCTCGCCCCCGCGCTAGTCCCGATCCGTGGCGCCATCGGGGCGGGGCTCGCGGATTCGTGGCGACGGGGGAGGGACTGTGGCCGCGAAGCTGCGCTGTGATGTTAGCATCGCCCAGAAAAAAGGGCCGCCGAACCGGCGACCCTCGTGTCACGTCGATGAGCCGATGATGCCTCAGGCGGCCTTCTTGGCGCCGATCAGCTTGCGGTTGACGAGAAGCTCGGCGATCTGGATCGCGTTGAGCGCGGCGCCCTTGCGCAGGTTGTCGGCGACGACCCAGATGTTCAGGCCGTTTTCGAGCGTCTGGTCCTCGCGGATGCGGCTGATATAGGTTGCGTCCTCGCCGGCGGTCTCGATCGGGGTGATGTAGCCGCCGTCCTCGTGCTTGTCGATGACGAGGCAGCCCGGCGCCTCGCGCAGGATCGCCTTGGCCTCCTCGGCGGAGATCGGGCGTTCGAACTCGATGTTGACGGCCTCGGAATGGCCGATGAAGACGGGTACGCGCACCGCGGTGCAGGTCACCTTGATCTTCGGGTCGAGCATCTTCTTCGTCTCGGCCATGACCTTCCACTCTTCCTTCGTCGAGCCGTCTTCCATGAAGACGTCGATATGGGGAATGACGTTGAAGGCGATGCGCTTGGTGAACTTCTTGTTCACCGTCGGGTCGGCGACGAAGACCGCGCGCGACTGCTGGAACAGCTCGTCCATGCCGTCCTTGCCGGCGCCCGACACCGACTGGTAGGTCGAGACGACGACGCGCAGGATCTTGGCGTGGTCGTGCAGCGGCTTCAGCGCCACCACGAGCTGCGCGGTCGAGCAGTTTGGATTGGCGATGATGTTGCGCTTGGTGAAGCCGGTGATGGCGTCGGCGTTCACCTCCGGCACGATCAGCGGAACGTCCTGATCGTAGCGGAAGGCCGAGGAGTTATCGATGACGACGCAGCCCTTGGCCGCGATCTTCGGCGCCCATTCCTTCGCCACCGCGCCGCCCGCCGACATCAGGCAGATATCGGTGCCGGCGAAGTCGTAGGTGTCGAGCGACTTCACCTTCAGCGTCTTGTCGCCGAACGAGACCTCGGTGCCCTGCGAGCGGCGCGAGGCGAGCGCCACGACCTCGTCGGCGGGGAAGCCGCGCTCTTCGAGGATGTTGAGCATTTCGCGGCCGACATTGCCCGTCGCGCCGACGATCGCAACCTTGTAACCCATGGTGTGACCCTGTCCTTCGCCCCCCGCGACCGTCGTCATGCGCTCGGAACCCCGTCCCGGGGGAGCGCGGGACGAGGATTCAGATAATCGCGGTTTTGGTGGTGAAGCGCGTGAACATGGTGTGGCGATATGCGCCGCGGTTCGAGCGAAGTCAATCCGCTGCAACCCGGTTGCCATCGGGTGTTCGACCACCGGACAGCAAAAAGCCGATCGTTCCTTTCGGAACGATCGGCCCTCGTCGATCTGTCTGTTGCCGTCGAGCGATCAGACGCGGCGATCCGGATACGAATTGCCTGCCACCGTGCCGTTGCGGCGTGCGCTGCGCTGGGCGAACTTCTTGGTCACCCAACCGACGAGCAGGGTCTTGATGATACCGCGGATCATGATCTCTCTCCGTTGAGCTGTGTTGCTCTGATAAGTCGCAGCTACGCCAGGAGTTCCACGAAGAGGACGAAGAGCGTCCGCGATCACGCAATTGCGAGAGCCTTGCCGGATTGTGGCGAAATCGCGTCGGCGCGCTTTCCATTTCCTAAAAAGTCGTTAGCGTCCAGGTTGCGCCGGGGGAGGCGCGACACTGTCCACCGCATGGCAGTTCGGGAGGAAATGCACGTGACGAGTTATCAACCGAGCGCCGCCGGCGCTCCGGCGCGCACGCCGATGACGAAAGCGGAGCGGAAGGTGATCGTCGCCTCTTCGCTCGGCACCGTCTTCGAGTGGTACGACTTCTATCTCTACGGAACGCTCGCCGCGATCATCGGGCGGCAGTTCTTCTCGCAGTTCGAGCCGTCGACGCAGGCGATCTTCGCGCTCCTGACCTTCGCCGCCGGCTTCCTCGTGCGTCCGTTCGGCGCCCTCGTCTTCGGCCGGCTCGGCGATCTCGTCGGCCGCAAGTACACGTTCCTCCTCACCATCCTCATCATGGGCGTGTCGACCTTCGCGGTCGGCCTTCTGCCGAGCTACGACCAGATCGGCGTCGCCGCGCCGATCCTCCTCGTGGTTCTGCGCATGGCGCAGGGCCTGGCGCTGGGCGGCGAATATGGCGGCGCCGTCGTCTATGTCGCCGAGCACGCACCGCGCAACCGACGCGGGTTCTACACGGCCTGGATCCAGACCACCGCGACGCTCGGGCTGCTGCTCTCGCTCGCCGTGATCGTGACGCTGCGCATCAACATGGGCGAAGACGCCTTCCAGACCTCGCTGCCGCTGTTCTTCGGCCTCGAGGGTGGCTGGCGCGTGCCGTTCCTGCTGTCGGCCGTGCTCCTCGCCATCTCCGTCTACATCCGGATGCAGATGCACGAGTCGCCCGTCTTCCAGAAGATGAAGGAAGAGGGGACGCAGTCCAAGGCGCCGCTGAAGGAGGCCTTCGGCACCTGGAAGAACGGCAAGATCGTGCTGATCGCGCTGTTCGGCCTCGTCATCGGCCAGGCCGTCGTCTGGTACACCGGCCAGTTCTACGCGCTCTTCTTCCTCCAGAGCATCCTGAAGGTCGATCTGCTGACGGCCAACGTGCTGATCGCCTGGTCCTTGATCATCGGCACGCCGGGCTTCCTGATCTTCGGATCGCTGTCCGACCGGATCGGGCGAAAGCCGGTGATCCTGGCGGGGTGCCTCCTCGCCGCGCTCACCTACTTCCCGCTGTTCCATGCGCTGACCTCGTTCGCCAACCCGACCTACGCGTCGGCGATCGACAACGTGCAGGTTCAGGTCGTGGCCGATCCCGCCACCTGCGGCTCGCTCTTCGATCCCGTGGGCATCCGCACCTTCACGCAGCCCTGCGACATCATGCGGCGAACCCTGTCGCAGCAGGCCTATCGCTACACGCAGGCCCCGGGCGCGGCGGGCAGCCCGACGCAACTGGTGATCAACGGGGCGACGACGATCCCCTTCACCGACGCCAAGACCTTCGCGGCGGCGCTGACCCCCGCGATGATCGCGGCGGGCTATCCGGCCGCCGACGACGCGGCCAAGGTGAAGGTCGACGGGTTCTTCGCCGCGCTCGGCAACTGGCAGGCGATCAAGGTCATCGCGGTTCTGGCCGTGATGGTGATCTACGTCACGATCGTCTACGGCCCGATCGCCGCCGCGCTCGTGGAGTTCTTCCCGACGCGCATCCGCTACACCGCCATGTCGCTGCCCTACCATATCGGCAACGGCTGGTTCGGCGGGCTCCTGCCGGCGACGTCCTTCGCGATCGTCGCCTCGACCGGCGATATCTTCGCCGGCCTCTGGTACCCGGTGGGCTTCGCCCTGCTGACGGTGGTGATCGGCGCGATCTTCGTGCGGGAGAAGCGCAACGCCAGTCTCGTCGACTGACGGAACGCAACTGACGCCATGAAAAAGGCCCCGGCATCGCTGCCGGGGCCTTTTTCGTGCGGGGTCCGAACGCGTCAGGCGGCGAGCCGTTCGCGGAAGGCCGCGGCCACCGCCGCGCCCATCTCGCGCGTGCCGACCTGCCGGGCGCCCGGCGCCATGATGTCGCCGGTGCGGATGCCGTTCTCCAGCACCGAGGCGATCGCGGCCTCGAGCGCGTCGGCCTCGCGCTGCATCGCGAAGGAGTAGCGCAGCATCATCGCGAAGGAGGCGATCATCGCGATCGGGTTGGCGATGCCCTGACCGGCGATGTCGGGCGCCGAGCCGTGGACGGGTTCGTAGAGCGCTTTGCGGCGACCGGTGGCGGCGTCCACCGCGCCGAGCGAGGCCGACGGCAGCATGCCGAGCGAGCCCGTCAGCATCGCCGCGATGTCGGAGAGCATGTCGCCGAAGAGATTGTCGGTGACGATGACGTCGAACTGCTTGGGCGCGCGCACCAGCTGCATGCCGCCGGCGTCCGCCAGCATGTGCTCGAGCGTCACGTCCGGATACTCCTCGCGGCCGACACGGGTGACGACCTCGTTCCAGAGGACGCCCGTCTTCATGACGTTGCGCTTCTCCATCGAGGTAACCTTGCCGCGCCGGGTGCGGGCGGCCTCGAAGGCGGCCCGTGCGATGCGCTCGATCTCGTAGGTCTCGTAGACCTGCGTGTCGACGCCGCGCTTCTGGCCGTTGCCGAGGTCGACGATCTCCTTCGGCTCGCCGAAATAGACGCCGCCCGTGAGCTCGCGCAGGATGAGGATGTCGAGCCCATCGACGAGCTTGCGCTTCAGCGAGGAAGCCTCGGCGAGCGCCGGGTAGCAGATGGCCGGGCGCAGGTTCGCAAACAGCGCCATGTCCTTGCGCAGGCGCAGCAGGCCCGCCTCCGGGCGCTTCTCGTAGGGGACAGTGTCCCATTTCGGCCCGCCCACCGCGCCGAAGAGCACGGCGTCGGCGGCCATCGCCAGCGCCATGTCGGCATCCGAGATGGGGGCCCCGTGTGCGTCGAAGGCCGCGCCGCCGACGAGCGCGCGCTCCGTCTCGAAGCCCGCGCCGGTCTCGGCGTTGAGGATCGCCACGATCGCCTCGACCTCGGCCATCGCCTCGGGGCCGATTCCGTCGCCGGGCAGGAGCAGGAGTTTGCGCGTCGTCATGGGGTCTCGTCCTTCGCAGGGGCCTTGGGGGGATGGGGCGTCCGGGTCGTCGTCGCCTGCCTCCTACAACGACGCCGCCCCGCGGGCCAAAGGCTTTTTGCCCGATCATGCCGAGCCTCCGGCCGGTGCGCCGGGTCGCGGGCGGTCGTCGCGCAACGAGGAAACGGGGACGCCGCGCCGCAGACGAACGCACAGGGTGCCTTAACCATCGACGGGAATACCGGCTCCGGCATGCCCGCGGATTCACCAGCCCTTCAGGTCGTGGGCTCACGTTGATGTCATCGCGATCCCTTCCGGATCCCAACGTCGAAGGCCCCCATGAGACTGTCGATCAAGACCAAACTCGCCGCCTCCTTCGCATCCGTCGTGGTTCTGTCGGCCGTTGCGGGCTGGGCGGGCATCCAGAGTCTGGGGGCAGCCAACGAGCGAGCCGACGCGTTCGCGAACGGGCCGTTCGCACAGGTCCAGCGCCTGTCGGATCTCCTGACGATGCAGAACGCCTCGCGGCGCGCGCTGGCGGAGATCGTGCTCAGCGAGGACGAGGCCGGAACCAACGAACTGGTGACCGAGTTCGAGGCCTCGAACGCGGCGCTCGCGACGACGCTGACGGCCTATCTCGCCGCGCTGCCGGCCGAGCGCCGGGCGCAGGCCACCGATCTCGAAGGCACGCTGGCCGAGTTGAAGGCCGGGTTCGGCCAGGCCCTGCCGCTGGCGATGACGACGCGGCGCTCCGACGCGATCGAGGCGATGGCGAAGGCCGAGCCGCTTTCGCGCGGAATTTCCGGTGATCTCCTGCAACTCCAGAGCGCCATCAAGAACGCCACGCAGACGCCGCTCAGCGTCATCGCGCAGCAGGTCATCGCCGACATCCGCGTCCGCTTTCCCGAGCTGAAGATGATCTCGGCGCAGGCGCTGCTCGAAAGCGACGACGCCAAGCTCGCCGCCATCGCCAAGAACGTGAAGGCCGGCGCGACCCAGATGGACTCGCTTCTCAAGCAGGTTCGCGGCGCCGTCGGCACCAACCTCCTGCCGCGCGTCGACAAGGTGGACAAGAACTGGGCGGCCTTCCGCACCGCCATGGACGAGTGGGTGGCCGGCGGTCTCTCCAACGACAACACGCGCGCTTCCGAACTCAACAGCGGGACGGTCCTGCCGGTCGCCGAGCGCTTCGAAAGCCGTCTGCGCGAACAGCTCGACGCCGAGCGCGGCGTCGCCGCCGACTTCGTCGCCGACACGACGCAGTCCTACGCGTCGACCCGGCTGATGCTGACCGCGCTCGTCGCGGCCGCCGCTCTTCTCGGCGCGCTGGCCGCGACCTTCATGGCCGTCTCGATCTCGCGCGGTCTGAAGCGCTCGCTCAACCTTGCCGACGCCATCGGAAGTGGCGACCTGACCGCCTCCGTCGATGCTAGGGCCAAGGACGAGATCGGCGATCTCCTGCGCTCGATGAACGCGATGCGCGAGCATCTGGCCTCGATCGTCTCGGACGTGCGCGGTTCGGCAGGGCAAGTGGCCTCCGGCTCGGCCCAGTCCGCCACGACCGCCGATCAGCTCTCGTCCGGCTCGACCGAGCAGGCCGCGGCGTCCGAGCAGGCGTCCGCCGCGATGGAGGAGATGACCGCCAACATCCGCCAGAACGCCGACAACGCATCGACCACCGAAAAGATCGCCGCGCAGGCCAGCATCAGCGCCGAGAAGACCGGCGTGGCCGTGGCCCACTCCGTCGAGGCGATGCGCATCATCGCGCAGAAGATTCAGGTCGTGCAGGAGATCGCCCGCCAGACCGACCTTCTGGCGCTGAACGCGGCGATCGAGGCGGCGCGCGCCGGGAGCCACGGCAAGGGCTTCGCGGTGGTGGCCTCCGAGGTGCGCAAGCTTGCCGAGCGCTCGCAGCAGGCCGCGGCCGAGATCGGCACGCTGTCGTCGCAGACGCTGACGGCGTCGGAAGAGGCAGGCCGCATGCTCGGCAATCTCGTGCCGGATATCCAGCGCACGGCCGAACTGATCACCGAGATCTCGGCCGCCTGCCGCGAGCAGACGATCGGCGTGGAGCAGATCAACCAGGCGATCCAGCAGCTGGATCAGGTGACGCAGGCCAATGCCGGTGCCGCCAACGAAATGTCGGCGACCTCTGAGCAGCTCTCGGCGGAAGCGGGACGCCTGAACGAGCGCGCTGCGTTCTTCAAGCTGAACGAGAGCGAGACGGCCTCGGTGCCGACTGCGGCCGTCGGCGAGGCGCATGCACCGGCGAGCGAACTGCCCGTCCATCGCCTTCAGGCGAACGCCGCGACCTTCGCGGCCTCGCGCCCGGCTTCCAAGGCGAAGGCCTCGAAGGCGCCTGCGGATGACGGGTTCGACTTCGATCTCGGTGGCAACGAAGGTGGCTTCGAGCGCATGAGCGCCTGATCCCGGCACCCGATCCGAAGACGACAAGGCGAGGCCCGGATGCGGGGAGCATCCGGGCCTCGCCTTGTCGGGGGTCACCGGCGAAAGGCCGTCGCCTCGATCTCGACCTTCATCTCCGGCCGGATCAGACCGGCGACGATCATGGTGGCGGCCGGGCGGATTTCGCCGAACCAGCGCCCGGTCACCGCGAACACGGCGTCCTGGAACGCGGCGTCCGTGATGATGTACCGAACGCGCACCACGTCGCTCATCGCGAAACCGGCCTCGCGCAGCGCCGCCTCGATCGTTCGAAGCGCGCTCTCGGCCTGCTCGCCGACATCGTCCGGCATGGTCATCGCCGCGTAGTCGTAGCCCGTGGTGCCCGAGACGAAGCACCAGGGGCCGTCGGCGACGGCGCGCGAATAGCCCGCCTGCCGCTCGAAGGGCGAACCGGTGGAGACGAGCCGGCGTCCCGCGCAGGCCTGCGGGTCCTCCGTCCCGGCCGTCATCCGGTTAGGCCCAGGGACGCTCAACGGCGAGCTTCTGCTCGAAGGTCGTGATGTCGCCCTCGCGCTCCAGCGTCAGGCCGATATCGTCGAGCCCATTGAGGAGGCAATGCTTGCGGAACGGGTCCATCTCGAAGGCGATCGTGCCGCCATCGGGGCGGCGGATTTCCTGCGCGGCGAGATCCACCGAGAGCGTCGCGTTCGCGCCCTTCTCGGCATCGCCCATCAGGGCGTCGAGTTCGGCTTGGGTCACGCGGATCGGCAGGATACCGTTCTTGAAGCAGTTGTTGTAGAAGATGTCGGCGAACGAGGTCGAGATCACGCAGCGGATGCCGAAGTCGAGAAGCGCCCAGGGCGCATGCTCGCGCGAGGAGCCGCAGCCGAAATTGTCGCCGACGACGAGGATTTCCGCCTTGCGGTAGGCCGAGCGGTTGAGCACGAAGCTCTCGTTCTCCGACCCGTCCTCGCGGTAGCGCAGGTTCGCGAAGAGGCCGACGCCGAGGCCTGTGCGCTTGATCGTCTTCAGGTAGTCCTTCGGGATGATCATGTCGGTGTCGACATTCATCGTGGGCAGCGGCGCGGCGACGCCGGTCAGGTGATCGAACTTCTGCATGGGAACCGGTCCTCGAACGGGCGATCGGGCGATGGGAGGCCCCGTCCTACACCCGCGACGCCCCGCACCCAAGATGCCCCGAGCATTTCCAGAGGAAGGGGCTGCTCTTCCTTGTCGGACAAGCCGGATCAAAAACAAGGCTCTTGCCGAAAACCGGCGGCGGAACATGGGTCGGGAGCCGGGCGCGCACCGCTTGCCCGCCCGGCGCCGATGGGGCAGAGGAGGGCCATGCTGCCCGTCGAACCGCTCCTGCGCTCCGTGCTCTTCGTTCCCGCCGCCCATGCGCGGGCCCTCGCCAAGTCCGCCGCGATCCCGGCCGACGCGCTGATCTTCGACCTCGAGGATTCCGCCGCGGACGAGGAGAAGGACGCCGCGCGCGAGAGCCTGCGCGCCCATCTGAAGGCGGTGCCGAGGCGCGCCGGCGACCCGCTGCGCGTCGTGCGCATCAACCCGCTGCGAACCCGCCACGGCACCGAAGACCTGTTGATGGCGCGGGGCGCGCGGGTGGATGCGATCCTCCTGCCGAAGGTCGATGGCCCCGAGCGGCTGCGCGAGGCCGACGGCGCCCTGATCGAGACCGACGCCCCGACGACCCTGCGGCTCTGGGCGATGATCGAGACCGCGCGGGGAGTCGCCAACGCGCTCGCCATCGCCGACGCGGCGTTGCACTATCGCCTCGGCGCGCTCGTCGTCGGGCCGAACGATCTCGTGGCGGAAGCGAACCTTCGCCTCTCGCCGGGGCGCTCCGAACTGATGCCCTGGCTCGGCCCGGTGCTCATTGCCGGACGCGCGGCCGGCGTGCCCGTGCTCGACGGGGTCTTCAACGACTTCTCCGACGCCGCCGGGTTCGCCGCCGAATGCCATGCCGCGCGCGACCTCGGCTTTTCCGGCAAGACGCTCATTCATCCCGCGCAGGTCGGCGCGGCCGAGGCCGCCTTCTCGCCGAGCCCGGCCGAGATCGCGGGGGCGCAAGCCATCGTCGCGGCCTTCGCCGATCCGGCCGCGGCGGGCCGCGGGGTCGTGCGGCTGGACGGCCGCATGGTCGAGCGCTTGCATCTCGTGCGCGCCGAAGCGCTTCTCGCCCGCGCCCATTTCATCGCCATCCAATCGAGGGAGACCACCCCATGAAGCTCTATCGCCTGATCACCGGACCCGACGACGCCGCCTTCTGCCACCGCATCTGCGACGCGCTCGCCAAGGGCTGGGAGTTGCAGGGCAGCCCGGCCTACGGCTTCGACGCGGCGGCCGGCGTGATGAAATGCGCGCAGGCCGTGGTGAAGACCGTCGAGGGCAAGACCTACGAGCCCGACATGAAGCTCGGCCAACAGTGACGGCACCCGCCGTCGCGAGCGAGCATCGCCAGCTCATGGACGAGGTCGGCCGCCGCTCGCGTTGGATCGCCCGCTCTTGAAAGCTCTCGCCCGAGCGCTGGCTCTCGCGCTGGCGTGCCTCGCCGTCGTCGCCGGGCTGATGGTCCTCGGCGTCGTGCTGCCGCGCGGCGGGGCGGGCGGGTTCGCGCCGGCGGGTGAGGGGGCGGGTTCGCATGTCGTCACGCTCGTCGCCAACCCGATCCACACCGACATCGCCCTGGAGGCGACGCCGGAGCTCCTCGAGCGCTTCGGGTTTCTCGCCCGTGACGGCCTGCCGCTGGCCCATCCCGACCTTCGCACGATCGTGGTGGGCTGGGGCGGCCGCGCCTTCTACACGCAGACGCCGACCTGGGCCGATCTCACCTTCGATGCGCTCTGGCGCTCGCTGACGCTCGACCGCTCGGTGCTGCATGTCGGCCTCGGCGGCGCCATCGACGACAGCGTGCCGGGCGTGCGCCGCGTCGTGCTCGGCGATGCCGCGTTCGAGGCGCTGGTGAGCTTCATCGAGGCGAGCTTCGTGCCGGGACGCGACGGCACGCCGGACGTTCTGCCGGGCGTCGCCTACGGCCCGTTCGACCGCTTCTACGAGGCACAGGGGCGCTTCAACGTGCTCGTGGGCTGCAACACCTGGACGGCGGCGGCGCTGCGCGCGGCCGGCCTTCGCACCGGCTTCTGGTCGCCGCTGCCGCCGAACCTCCTCTGGGGGCTCGACCTCCACGCGGGCTGAGCCAGCCTCAGTCGGCGGCGGCTTCCAGCGCTTCCATGTCGTCGTCCGACAAGCCGAAATGGTGGCCGATCTCGTGGATCAGCACGTGGCCGACCAGCGTGCCCAGGCTTTCCTCGTGCTCGGCCCAATAGTCGAGGATCGGCCGGCGATAGAGCAGGATGCGGTTCGGCATCTCGCCGGTGACGGGGGTGCCGAGCGCGCCCACCGCGCGCCCCTCGAACAGGCCGAGAATGTCGAACTGGCTCTCCAGTCCCATTTCCTCGATCACGTCCTCCTCGGGAAAGTCGGCGACACAAAACCGGATCTCGCCCGACAACGCCCGGAACTCGGCCGGTAGCGCCGCATAGGCTTCGAGCGCGAGCGATTCGAGTTCTTCGAGGCTCGGCGCGAGCCGGCGGCCCCAGTCGCTCGTCTGATCCAACTGTCCCATGCGGTCCCCGTGACGAATGCGCGGGCTCGCACTGGAGCCCGCGCCGATCCTGTTGCCACAAGTTCGGCCGGCGGGCGAAAATTTCAACGCCCGCGTGGTGAAGCAGGCCTCGCCGTCACACCTTGCCCGCGAGGCGCGATGGCGCGGCTCGTCCGTCCGCCGTCCCGCGCGTCAGCTGCGCGGGTTGAGGTTCTCGGGATCGTAGAGCGCCCGCGAGCCCACCGCCGCGACCTCCACCGGATAACGCTCGCCGAAATACTCGATCTCGAGCGCCCGGCCGAGGATGGCATGATCCGCCGGCAGATAGGCCAGCGCGATGGTGCGCCCGATCGACGGTCCGTAGGCGATCGAGGTGGTGAAGGAGCGTCGTCCCAGCGCATCGACCAGCGTCTCGCCCGTCGCCGGGTCGAGCACCGGCAGGATGCCGACGGGATAGCGCGCGACGCCGTTGCGGTCGGTATTCCCCGTCATCACGAGGGTGCAGAGCGTCGCGGGCTGGCGCTCGCGGGCGCGATATTCGAGATGGCGGGCCTTGCCGCGGAAATCGGCGTCTTTCACCTTCGGGCGCGCGAGATCCGCCTCGTAGAGATTGTACTCGGTCAGGAGATCGGCGTTCTGCAGGCGCAGGCTCTTCTCCATGCGCCGCGAGTTGGCATAGGTCTCGATGCCCACCGGCACCGCCCCGGTCGAGGCCAGCGCGTCCCAGACCGCGAGGCCGTCCGCATAGGGCACGTGCAGCTCGAAACCCTGCTCGCCGACATAGGAGATGCGGAAGGCGAGGACGTCGACGCCCGCGATCCGCACAGGCTTCAGCGCCGCGAAGGGGAAGGCCGCGGCCTCCAGCGCGGCCGGGTCCTCGACGATCCCCTGCAGCTTGGCGCGCGCGTTCGGGCCCCAGATGCCGACCGTGACGAGGTCGCTCGTGCGGTCCTCGATCGTCACATCGAGGCCGCGCTCGCGGGCGACCTCAGTGATGTAGTGGAAGTCGCGCGGTGCGGCGTCCGCGCCGTCGACGACGCGCAGGCGGTCGGCGAGGCGCAGCACCGTCAGGTCGGAGCGCACCATGCCCTCGTCGTCGAGGAAGTGCGTGTAGATGCCCTTGTCGATATTGGCGTCGCCCCCGATCCGCGCCGCGCAGAGCCATTCGAGCAGGGCGACGTGGTCGGGGCCGGAAACTTCGAGGATGGCGAAGTGCGAGAGGTTGATGATGCCGGCATCCTCGCTCATGGCGAGTTGCTCGGCGTTCGACACCCGCCAGAAATGGCGCGCGTCCCACTCGTTCTCGCGCACCGGGATGCGGTCGCCGTATTTTTCGAGCAGCGGTGCGTTCGCGGCGTAGCCGTGGGCGCGCTCCCAGCCGCCGAGCTCCATGAAGTGGCCGCCGAGCGCGACTTCGCGCGCGTGGAAGGGCGAGCGGCGCACGTCGCGTCCGAGCGAGAAGGGCTCGCGCGGATGCACGGCGGGGTTGTAGATCTTCTTCGCCGTCTCGGTGCAGCGCTCGAAGATCATCTCCTCGGTGAGCTGGTGCGGATAGAAGCGCGCGACGTCGATCGCGTGATGGTCGATCTGCGTGCGCCCGTCGGTCATCCAGTCGGCGATGAGCTTGCCGTAGGCCGGCCCGTCCTTCACCCAGATCGCCACGCAGTACCACAGGCCCTTCACCTTGCGGCTTTCGCCGCAGGAGGGGCCGCCGTCCGAGGTCACCTGCAGCAGGCCGTTGAAGGAATGGCTCTCGTTGTAGCCGAGCTCGCCGAGGATCGGCGTCAGCTCGATGGCGCGCTCCAGCGGCTCAAGGATCTGCTCCATGTCGAGGTCGCGCTGCGAGGGCGAGAGCCGCGCCTCGCGCTTGGAGAGGATGTCGCGGGGGTGGCAGAGGCGGGGATCGTTCTCCTCGTAGTAGCCCCACTCGATCTGCCCGCCCTCGGCGGTGGTCGGGTCGCCGGTGTCGCGCATGTAGGCGGAATTGCCCTGGTCGCGCATCAGCGGATAGCCGATCTCCTTGCCGGTGCCCGCGAACTCGTTGTAGGGCCCGAAGAAGGTCAGCGGGTGGTCCACCGGCATGACCGGCAGGTCCTCGCCGGCCATCTCGGCGATCAGCCGGCCCCAGATGCCGGCGCAGACCACGACGTGCTCGGCCATGATCGTGCCGCGCGGGGTAACGACGCCGGCGATGCGGCCGTTCTCGATGACCAGCGAGTGCGCGGCCGTGTTGGCGAAGGCCCGGAGCTTGCCGGCGGCCTCGCCCTGGTCGACGAGCTTGCCGGCGACGGTCTGCGATCGCGGGATGACGAGCCCGGCATCGGGATCCCACAGACCGCCCTGGACCTGGTCCTCCTCGATGAGCGGGAATTTTTCCTTGATCTCGGCGGGCTCGATCAGGCGGACCCGCGTGCCGAACGCCTTGCCCGAGGAGACCTTGCGCCGGATCTCGTCCATCCGCGCATCGTCCCCGACGCGCGCCACCTCGAGCCCGCCGACGCGCGCGTAGTGACCCATCTTCTCGAAGAAATCGATGGAGTAGAGCGTCGTCCAGCACGAGAGGAAGTCGTGGCTGGTCGTGTAGCAGAAGTCGGAGGCATGCGCCGTCGAGCCGACGTCGGTGGGGATGCCGCTCGCGTCGATGCCGACGATGTCGTCCCAGCCGCGCTCGATCAGGTGGTGGGCGACCGAGGCGCCGACGATCCCGCCGAGCCCGATGATGACGACGTTCGCTTTGGTGGGAAACCCGGACAAGTCTGCTGCTCCGATTGCCATTCGGGCGCCAGCATAGGCGGGGCGCGGCGCCGATGCAGTCCTATTTCCGACATAGGACGGTTTCGTCGCGACCCAATGCGACGTGCGGCATCGCGCCCGACGCCCCGTCAGGCGCAGCGCGAGGAGAGCCCGCCATCGACCACGAGAAGTTGGCCGGTGATGTAGCGCGCCTCGTCGCTGGCGAGGAACACGGCGGCGTTGGCGACGTCCCATGCGTCGCCGGCAAAGCCCATCGGGCAGAGCGCGGCGCGCTCGCGCCGGGCCGCCTCGATGTCGCCGCCGAAGCGGGCGCCGAGCTGGTTGTGGACGAGCGGCGTGTCGAGGATGCCGGGCACCACGGCATTGGCGCGGATGCCGTTGGCGGCGTGTTCGAGCGCGATCGAACTCGTCAGCTGGTTGAGCGCCGCCTTCGAGGCGGCATAGCCGGCATAGGTGATGCCGCAATAGCGCAGCGAGCCGACGGTGGAGATGTTGGTGACGACGCCGCCGCGTGGCTGGGCGCGCATCTGGCGGATGGCGAGCCGGCAGGCGATGAAGGGCGCGGTGACGTTGAGCGCGAAGGCGCGCGCCCAGGTCTCGTCGCTCATCTCGGCGGTGGGCGCGACCTCGGCGATCCCCGCATTGTTGTGGAGGACGTCGATCGCGCCGAAGGCGTCGAGCGCGTGCGCGAAGACGGTTTCGACGGCTTGGCCGTCGGTGGCGGAGGCGGCCAGCGGCAGGGCGCGCACGCCCGCACCCTCGCAGAGCCGGGCGGTCTCCTGCGCCCGCTCCTTCACGAGATCCACCACCACGAGGTCGGCCCCGGCCAGCGCATAGGCAACGGCCGCCGCCTGTCCGTTGCTCCAGCCGGGGCCGGACGTGCCGGCGCCGAACACGAGCACCGTGCGCCCGGCCAGCCGGCGCGAGGGGGCGGGGGCATGCGCGGGAAGCGCGAGCGCGCTCATGGCGCGGCCTCGATCACCGGGGCGGGCGCGTCGAGGAAGCGAGCGAGAACGGCGTTGAAGGCGGCCGGCGCTTCGAGGAACGGGAAATGCGCGCCGCCCTCGGCCTCCTCGAAGACCACGAGCTGCGAGCCGGGGATCTGGCGATGGATCCAGTCCTGCGAGCGCGGGTTCACGTGGCTGACGCGCCCGCCGATTACGAGGGTCGGCCGATCGACGCGCGCGAAGAGGTCCCGCCAGTCGATCGCGCAGTGATTGACGAAGAGCGAGGCGATATCGGCGGGATCGGCGCGTAGATTGATCCGGAGGAGGACGTCGCGGAGATCGTGGGGAATGCCCTTGGTGATCATCGCGTCGAGAAAGCCCTCGCGCGCCGCGTGGCCCTCTGCGCTTGCGATCTGCCGGGCCACGGCCAGCATGGTCTCGCCGTCGAACAGCGCGCCGGCGTCGAGGGCATCTTCGTCGCTCATGCCGACCTGCCGCATCACGGAGGCCGGCTCGTCGACGAAGACGAGGCGGTCGAGCCGCGCCGTGCCGTAGAGGTCGATGAAGGCCCAGAGCACCGAATTGCCCATCGAGGAGCCCAGGACGCTCGCGCGCTCGACCCCGGCATGGTCGAGGAACTCGGCGAGATCGGCCGCGAAGCGGTAGATGCGATGGCCGCGCGCCGCATCGGGCGAAGCGCCATGACCGCGAAAGTCGAGGGCAAGGACGCGGTGCGTCCTGGAAAACTCGGCGATCTGGTGCCGGAACATCTCGGCCGACTGCGACCAGCCGTGCAGCAGCACGAGCGCCGCGCCGTCGCCCTCCTCGACATAGGACAGATCGGCCCCGTCGGAGGTGATGAAGGATCGGGTCGCCATCGCGGGGTTCCTTGCGCCGTGCGGTTTGAGGGGGGCGTCGTGCGGTTTGAAGGGGATGGTCAAGCCGAAGGCGCCCGGTTCAGGCCATCAGGCCGGCGGCGGTGAAGCCGCCGTCGACCGCGAGGATCTGGCCGGTGACGTAGGAGGCGCGGGCCTCGTCGCAGAGGAAGGCGACGGCCTCGGCAATCTCCTCGGGCGTGCCGTAGCGGCGCATCGGCACGGTGCGGTGCCACTCCTCGCGCGTCGCGGCGGTGTGCGCCTCGCGCACCATCGGCGTCTCGATCGGGCCGGGCGCCACGGCGTTGACGCGGATGCGCTCACTGGCGAGTTCCACCGCCATGATCTTCGTCAGCGTGACGAGCGCGCCCTTCGAGGCGCCGTAGGCCGAGCGGCCGAGATTGCCCTTGATGCCGGAAACGGAGGCGATGTGGACGATGGCGCCGCCGCCGGCCGCCGTCATCACCGGCGCCAGCGCCTGACTGAGCGCGAAGGCGCCGACGACGTTGACCTCGTAGAGCCGGCGCATCTGTTCGGCCGTCGTGTCGAAGAAACGCGCGTTGGCGGGAATGCCGGCGCAGTTGACGAGGCCGCGTAGCGGCACGGGCGCCTGCGCACAGGTCTCGGCCAGCGCCGCGATGCCGGATGCGTCGGTCACGTCGAGGGTCCGCGTCGTGAGCTTCGCGCCTGCGTCGTGCTGCCCGGCGGAGCGCGCGAGGGCCTCGCCCTCGCGGTCCACGGCGACGACGTGCCAGCCGTCGCGCAGGAGCCGGCCGACCGTCGCGAGGCCGATGCCGGAGGCCGCTCCCGTGACGACGATGCTGCGAGCGCTCATGCCGGTTCCTCCTCATGCGCCGCGATCACCAGTTCGAAGGTGACGCCGACGGGGTTGTCGCCGTGCCGCAGCCGCCCGCGCGACACCGCACCGGCGATGTCGACGGCCGCGACGTCGAGCCGGACGGACCCGGCCGCGAGCGTCCCCGTCTCGATGGCGATTTCGGTGGCGAGGCAGCGCACCGCCGCGCCGTCCTCGAAGACGATCTCGTTGATGCTGCCGATGCCGTGGACCGTGCCGTTTCGAAGGCCGGCCTGCGCCGCCGCCGTCTCGATGGCGGTGCAGACGTCCTCGTTCGGCCGCAGCCGCAGGAAGAGGCCGTGCCGGCCCGTCGCCGGGCCTGGAGACCCGGCGAACTCGCGCGGCGAGAACAGGGTGAAGGCCGTCTCCGCGTCGGCCACCGCCTCGAACCCGGCATCGGGCGAGGCGAGGCCGCGCACCACGACACGCTCGGCGACCCGGCATTCCAGCGGCAGCATGTGGCCCATGCGCGGGGCACCCTCGCCGGTGTCCCAAAGCCCGTGGCAATGCAGGAAGGGCGCGCCGTCGCGCATGCCGACGATGGCGGTGGCCCGCAGGCGCTTGGCCCCGTCCGGCGGCGCGATCGTTTCGCTGTACCAGGCGGCGTGCAGCCCGTCGGTGGAGAGGGCCGGCAGCACGTAGCGGAACGGCTCGCAGCGCCCGCCCTCGAGATGGAGGACGCCGCCCCGGCAGCCGGCCTCGTCGAGGATGCGCGCCACCTCGTCCATGACGAGGGCGCCGGGCCGCAGCTCGCCCGCGATGCTCTTCAGCCGCGTCGCGATGGCTTCGCGCCGGGGCTCGGCCGGCGGGCCGGGATGGGCGAGGCGCCGCATCTCAGGCGCTCCGGCGCAGCGTGGCGTCGCCGGGCGGCGGCGTCAGGTCGCCGCGCCGCTCCAGCTCCTCGCGGACCATTTTTTTCGTGATCTTGCCATAGGCCGATTTCGGCAGCGCCTCCCAGAAGACGAAGCGCCTGGGGAGCTTGTAGCGCGCCATCCGCCCGTCGAGATGGGCCGCCAGCTCGGCCTCCGTGACGCTCATCCCGGCGCGCACCACGCAGACGGCGACCCCGACCTCGCCCCAGAGCGGATCGGGCATGCCCAGAACCGCCACTTCGTCGATCGCCGGATGCGTGAGGATCTTCTCCTCGATCTCGCGGGGATAGACGTTGGAGCCGCCGGAGATGAACATGTCGGAGGCGCGGCCGGTGATGAAGAGGAAGCCGGCCTCGTCGAGATGGCCGAGATCGCCGGTGCGGAACCAGCCGTTGCGGAAGGCCTTCGCGTTGGCCTCCGGGTTGTCGTAATAGCCGGGAAAGACCGCCGGTCCGGCGCAGCAGATCTCGCCGGTCTCGTTCGGCCCCACGGGCTCGCCGGCCTCGTCCTGCACCTCCACCGCGATGCCGGTGCGCGCCACCCCGCAGGTGCCGGCCCGCACACCTTCGCCGTCCTCGGCCGAATGCAGCGCCGCGCCGAGCACGGTGATGGCGCCCGTCACCTCGCCGAGGCCGAAATATTGCGTGATCACGGGGCCGAGCACGCGCAGCGCCCGCTTCTGGTCCTCGCGATACATCGGCGCGCCCGCATAGATGACGTAGCGCAGCGACGAATGATCGTGGCGCCCGACTGCGGGATGCTCGACCATGAGCTTGAGGATGGTCGGCACGGTGAAGAGGGTGGAGACCCGCCAGCGCTCGACGAGGGCCCAGGCCGCTTCGATGTCGAAGCGCTCGGTCGGCAGCAGGATCGTCTTCACGCCCTTGGCGACCTGCGTCAGCTGGTGGACGCCGGCCCCGTGCGACAGCGGCGCGACGACGAGCGCGGCGTCCTCGCCGGAGAGGCCCGGCATCAGGTCGCAGAGATGGTTGTTGACCACGAAGGCCATCTGCCCGTGCGTCAGCACGGCGGCCTTCGGCCGGCCGGTGGTTCCGGAGGTGAAGAAGAACCAGCAGGGATCGTCGCGGTTCACCGCGGCTTCCGGCACCTGCCGCCCGAGATGCTCATCGACGAGGTCGTCGTAGGCGGGGCCGAACGGGGCCTCGCCGATGGCGATCGTAAAGCCGATGGCGGGGGTCGCGCGCAGCACCGCCGCGGCATGGTCGGGGAAGGCGGCGTTGCAGATGAGGCCGGTGGCGCCCGAGGCCTTGGCGAGATAGGCGACCTCGTCCGGCGTCTGCCGGAAGTTGGTGGGCACCCAGACCGCGCCGATGCGAAAGCACGCGAACATCGATTCGAACATCTGGTTGCAGTTCTGCGACTGCACGAGGATGCGGTCGCCCTTCGCGACGCCGAAGCGCTCCGTCAGCGCCGTCGCCATCGCGTCAATGCGCGCCTCCATCTCGGCCCAGCTCCAGATCGCCTCGCCCCAGACGAGCGCGATTCCGGCGGGATCGCGGCGGGCGGCCTGCGTGACGAAGCGCGCGAGATTCATCACCCGCGTTGAGACCGGCGGCAGGCCGCCGCGCGGGGTCTCGGGCGCGGTCGAGCCGGTCCCGCTCATTTGGCGCGCTCCAGGATCGAGACGTAGTTGGCGACGGCGGCGCCGCCCATGTTGAAGACGCCGGCGAGCGAGGCACCGGGCAGCTGCATCTCGCCGGCTTCGCCGCAGAGCTGCATCGCCGCCATCACATGCATCGAGACGCCGGTGGCGCCGATCGGATGGCCCTTCGACTTCAGCCCGCCCGAGAGGTTCACCGGCAGCCGGCCGCCGCGCTGCGTCGTGCCCTCGCGCACCACGCGGTAGCCCTCGCCCGGCGCGGCGAGGCCCATCGCCTCGTATTCGATGAGCTCGGCAATGGTGAAGCAGTCATGCGTCTCGACGAGGTCGAGATCATCGAGCTGGAGGCCGGCGCTCTCCAGCGCACCGCTCCAGGCGCGGCGGGCGCCCTCGAAGGCGATGGGGTCGCGCCGCGACAGGGCGAGCACGTCGTTGACCTGCCGCCGCGCGCGGAAGGCGACGGCGCGCGACAGGCCGGCGGCGGTCTCGGCGTCGGCCAGCACCAGCGCGGCGGCGCCGTCCGAGATCAACGAACAGTCGGTGCGCCGCAGGGGCGCGGCGACGAGCGGGTTCTTCTCCGACACGGTGTCGCAGAACTCGACCGAGAAATTCTTGCGCATGTGGGCGTAAGGGTTGGCGAGCCCGTTGTGGTGGTTCTTGGCCGCGATCATCGCCAGCTCATGCGAGCGGTCGCCGTGGCGCTGGAAGTAGTTGGCGGCGATGCGGCCGAAGAGGCCCGCGAAGCCCCCGGCGACGTCCGCCTCCTCTTCGCGGAAGGAGGCCGAGAGGAGGATGTCGCCGGCCTCCGCCGTCGGTACGCCCGTCATCTTCTCGGCGCCCACCACGAGCGCGATCCGGCCGCGCCCGGCGGCGATGAAGTCCATCGCGGTGTTGATCGCCGCCGACCCGGTGGAACAGGCATTTTCCAGCCGCACGGCGGGCACGTGGTCGAGACCCTCGCAGGCCATGCCGACGAGGGCGCCCTGGAAGTCCTGACGCGAGAAGCCGTTGTTGTAGACGCCGACGAAAATGCCATCGACGTCGCCGGCCGAGACCCCGGCATGGTCGAGCGCGGGGCCCACGACCTCCGCCATCAGCTCGCGCGTCGAGGGCGCCTCCGACTTGCCGAACTTCGAATGGGCCCAGCCGACGATCTGCGGATCTGCCATGGTGTCCTCCTCAAGTCTTCGGCCGCTTCGGCCGGATGGGGGCGGGCGCGGCATCGGCGTCGCCCTGCGGCGCGCCGGCCTCGGCCCGGAAGAGGCGGTCCAGCCTCGTTTCGATCTCGGCGGCCTCTCTGGCCAGCAGCGCGGCGAGGTCGCGGCGGCGGTCCTCGCCCATGCGGCCGTCGATCGCCGCCAGAGACAGGGCCCCGGCCAGCCGCCCGCCGGGAAAGCGCAGGGCGCAGCCGATGCCCCAGGAATTGGCGAGGACACGGCCGGGATTGAACGCATGGCCGGCCTCACGGGTGAGGCTGACGTCCCGCGCGACGATCTCCGGCGTGTAGCCGGGATAGCGCGCCGCCAGCACCGGGGCGATGCGCGCCAAGACGGCCTCGACCTCGGCGTCCGTCAGCGCCGCCAGCATGGCCAGCGACCCCGCGCCGACGCCGAGCGGGTGCTGGTCGCCGGCCTGCAGCGCGTGGGTGCGGATCGGATAGCCGCCTTCCTCGCGATGCAGGCAGACGGCGAAATCGTCGCGCCGCATCGACAGGAAGGCGGTGTCAGCCGAGGCGGCGGCGAGCCGTCTCAGGCTCTCGCCGGCGATTTCGAGGAGCCCGTGGCGGCGCGAGGCGATCTGGCCGAGCACGTAGAGCTCGGATCCCAGGTGATAGCGCCGCGTCGTCTCGTCCTGCTCGACCATGCGGGCCGAGATCAGCGCCACGAGCAGCCGGCGCGCGGTGGGCTTGTTCAGCCCGCTTGCCGCCACCGCCTCGCTCAGCGCCAGCCCGCGCTCGCCGCTGCCGCCGACGAGGGAGAGGAGCCGGAAGGCCCGCTCCACCGCCTGCGCGCCCGACGCGCCGGGCAGAGCGTTGCCCAGACTGGCGCCGAGGCCGGCCAGCGTCGTCACCGGATGCTCCACTCGCGCGGCTCCCGCCCGTGGTCCGCCTCAGCCGAGCGCGTGGCCGGCCGAGGTTTCGAGGATCTTCCAGGCCTCGTCGCCGTACTTGCCCTTCCACTCGGCATAGAAGCCGGCACTCGACAGCTTCTCGCGGAAGGGCGCGGGATCGGGCGCGTTGAAGGCCATGCCGTTGCCCTCCAGCATCCCCTGGAGCGACTGGTTCAGCGCCATCACGTCGGCCCGTTGCAGCAGGGCGGCGGCGTTGAAGTTGCGCGAGACGATCTCCTGGCAATCCTCCGGCAGCGCCGCCCAGGCCCGCCGGTTGGCGAGGATCCAGAACCCGTCCCACATGTGGTTCGTCATCGAGACGAACTTCTGCACCTCGTAGAGCTTGGCCGTGGAGAGGATGGCGAGCGGGTTCTCCTGCCCGTCGACGATGCCGGTCTGCAGCGCGGTGTAGGTCTCGGCGAAGTTGATCGAGGCGGGCGCCGCGCCGAAGGCCGAGAACATCGAGGTCCAGAGCGGGCTGACGGGCACGCGGATCTTGAAGCCCTCGAGATCGGCGGGCGTCGCGATGGCGCCGCGCGAGGAGGAGATCTGCCGGAAGCCGTTGTCCCAGATCGTGTCGAGGACGTGCAGACCCTTCTTCTGGATCTCGCCGCGCACGAAGCCGCCAAGCGCGCCGTCCATCGCCGGCCAGACCGCGTCGTAGCCCGCGAAGGCGAAGCCGATGCCCGACAGCGAGGCGTTGGGCACGAAGGTCGAGAGGATGAGCGGCGAGAGCGAGAAGAGTTCGACGCCGCCGCTGCGCACCTGGCCCAGCACGTCGGTGTCGGCGCCGAGCTGCGAGGAGGGGAAGATGTTGATGGCGACGCGCCCGCCGCTCTCCTCCTGGATCTTCGCCGCCGCCTCCTTGGCGCGCACGTTCATCGGGTGCGTCAGCGTCTGGTTGTTGGCGAACTTGTAGTTGAACTCCGCCGCGCGCGCCGGCGTCGTGCGGATCGCGAAGGACGTGGCGAGGCCGGTGGCGGCCGCGCCGATCATGAAATGCCTGCGGTTGACGGTCATGGGGTCGTTTCCTCCGGGTCGGTCGGGTTCGAGGCGGCGGGCTTTCTGGTGCGTCCGTCCGCTGGGTGGGATCAGAGAAAGGCGGTGGAGAAGAAGGGCACGGCGGCGATGGCGAGAAGCCCGACCATGAGAGCCGCGATGTAGGGCCAGATCGCGCGCATCGCCTCGTCCGGCGAGACGTTGCCGATCTTGCAGGCGATGTAGAAGCCGATGCCGATCGGCGGCGTCATCAGGCCGATGTTCATCGCGGTGACCACCACCATCGAATAGTGGATGTCGTTGATCCCCAGCGATCGGGCGACCGGAAACATGATCGGCGCCATCAGGACGATGGCCGGGAGGCCTTCCAGCACGCAGCCGAGCACGAGGAAGATGACGATCGTGACGCCCATGAAGGACAGCCAGCCGCCGGGCAGGTCCTGAACGGCGGCGACGAGCTGGCCGGCGAACCCGGTCTGCGTCAGGGCCCAGGCCATGGCCGAGGCCGTGCCGAGGATGAGGAGGATCGCGCCCGACAGCGCCGCCGTCTCGACCAGCATGGAATAGAGCTTGGCCGGGCGGATGCCGCCATAGAGCACGGCGCCGATCGCCAGCGCGTAGAGCACCGCGATGGTCGAGACCTCCGTCGCCGTGGCGATGCCGCCGCCCACCGCCGAGCGGATGAGGAAGGGCAGGAGGAGGGCGGGCGCGGCGATGACCAGCGTGCGGCCCATCACGGCGAAAGAGGCGCGGCGCACGCCCTCGCGCGACTCGCCCCGCGCCTTCCAGCGCGCCAGCACCGCCAGCATGAGGAGCAGCACCATGGCGATGGCGAAGCCGGCGGTGAACAGGCCGGCGATCGAGACCCCGGCGGCCGAGCCGAGCACGATGAGCACGATCGAGGGCGGCACCGTGTCGGCCATCGCTGCGCCGGTGGCCAGCAGCGCGATCATCTCGCGCGGCTCGTGGCCGCGCCGCTTCATCTCGGGAAACAGCGCCGGGGCAACGGTCGCCATGTCCGAGACCTTCGAGCCGGAAATACCGGAAACGAGGAAGAGCGAGCCGAGCAGCACGTAGGACATGCCGGCCTTCACATGGCCGAGCAGCGAGGCCAGGAACTCGACGATGGCGCGACCCATGCCGGTGGCGTCGAGGACGCAGCCGAGCAGCACGAAGATCGGCACGGAGAGAAGGATGATCGAGGACATGCCCTCGTCCATCCGCCCGATCATCACGAAGACCGGCACCGAGGTCGAGAAGGCGAGGAAGGCCAGCGTTCCCAGTCCGAAGCAGAAGGCGATGGGAACGCCGAGCGCCAGGAACAGGCCGACGAAGCCGATGAGGAAGATCGGGATACTCCAGTTGCCGAGATCGCGCAGCACCGGCGTCAGCTGCCAGAGGCCGAGCGCCGTGATGGCGATGAGCGCGAGGCCGGCGAGGATCAGCCAGGGGCGCGCGTCGCGCAGCGCGTTGACCACCGCCAGCAGCAGCATCAGCGCGATGCCGCAGGGCAGGGCGGAGGCGCGCCAGCTCATGGGAATGTTCAGCGCGGCGGAGGTCACGTAGGCCTCTTCCGAGGCGTAGTCGATCGCCGGCAGCAGCATGGCGGCGAGGAAGGCGGCCATGAGGAGAAGCGCGAGCGTCGAGGCGAAGGCGCGAGCCTGTGGCGGCAGCAGGTTGACGAAGACGGTGAGTCGCAGGTGCTCGCTGCGGTCCACCGCCATCGCGGCGCCGAGCATGGCCAGCCAGAGGAAGGAAAGCGAGGCGACCTCGTCGATCCAGATCACCGGCGTCGAGAAGACGTAGCGCGAGAGAACGCCGACGAGGAGCAGCCCGATGATGAAGGTGAGAAGGGAGGCGGCGATCCATTCCACCGGCCGCATCCAGCGCGAGCCCGGCTGCACGCTGGCGCCTTCCAGGCCCGCGACGAGGGCGGGATCGTCGCCCACCATGGTGCTCAGCGTCATCGCGTGTCCTCCCCCGGGTCGCGCTGGTCTCGACTGTCGCGGGGAGGCCGGATCGCCTGTCGGCGTCCGTGCAGAGCGAGCTGGAGACCGCCGCGCGTTGCCGCGCTGCACGATCCCGTTGACGACGCCGGGCGGCGCTGTCCTTCGTTCCTCCCCCGGCGGCGATCATTCGATCTGTCCGCCGTATCGGTCCATTGGATGGACCTTGTTCTTCGCATTGGTGCAATCAGAGCACGAAGCGTCGCGACATGACAAGCCGCCGGTGGCCGGTTTGTGAAGGAAGACGGGTCGGCAGGCGTGATGGCGTCTTGCCGCCCGTCGATGCCGATCGCTGCGGATCCTCGGCTCTGGATGGGAAGCCGGAGCCTGAAAGGTCGTGATCTCAAGCGTTCGAAGCGGATGATGGCGGCCCGACGTCGATCGAGCATCCCTCCGATCGTTCACACCGGGCCTGTCCAGAGGCGCCGAGCGACCGGACGCACCCAATGATCACGCGTCCGTCAGCCTATGCCGCGCCTGCCGATCGAGAGGTCTGGATCGATCCATATTGTGGACCTTGTAGAGGTCGGTGAAGAGGCGGTCTGACGTTTGGCCGCCAGCCTACCGCCGCGCCACGATCGCCGAGGCCAAGCGGATGCCGAGATCGACCGTGCCGGCGGCGACGAGGCCGATCGCGAGACCGGCCGCGAGGTCGCCGGGATAGTGATGGCCGCGCGGCACCTGGATCGCCGCGATGGCGGCTGCGAGGCCGAAGGCGGGAACCGACGCGGCCGGGTAGTGCGGGATCAGCGAAGCCGCCGCCGCGACCGCGCCGGCCGTGTGCCCGGACGGGAAGGAGCGATCGCGTCCGTCCTCGCTGGTGCCGGGGCGCATCTCGTAGCGGTTTTCCTCCACGGCGACGCCCGGCCGGGTGCGGTTCACCCGGTCCTTGATCCAGCCCTTGGCGAATGTGGCAAGGCCGTGCGCCGCGAGCATCCGAACGCCCGTGGCCGCAAGGCGGGAGTCGCGCCGCAGCAGGCCGGCGAGGATCGTCAGGCCGCAGACCACGGCGAGTTGCGGCTGATCGGCGATTTCGCTGAGCGTTCCGGCAAGGCGCACGAGCGGCCGGTTCCGGTTGCGCGCCGCCTTCGCGCCCGCTTCCACATCGGCCTTTTCCAGATCGCTGGTTTCGGGATCGGCCTGCGGCGACGTCGTTCCTTGGGTCATGGACGCTCAACCCGAGGCGTGCCTTCCGGTTCCGGCGCCTCGGGGACGGCGGGACGGGTCAGGCGATCAGGCGGCCAACCGGATCGGCGTCGCCGCGTCGAGCCAAAGGCTCTTGCGGATGTGAAGGGCATCGAACCCGCAGGCCAGCATGGCGGACGTCAGATGCCCGCGCAGCCCGTCGTCGAGGCCGAGGCGAAGAGCTGTCGCGAGCGGCAGCGGCAGGCCGGCCAGCGCGACGCAGAACAGAAGATCCTCGAAGCTCTCGACCTTTGCCGCGGCCATCGCCGTGGCATCGTTCAGCCGTCCGGCGGACCAGGCTTCGAGCGTCTCGTGGATCGATTGGATGTCTTCCATGCTTCCTCAAATACCCCCGATCGCCGAAGGATCCGTGGAAGGTCGGGCGTATGGTGAATGAATCGTTGCGGGGCGCGGCACCGGTCGTCGCGCTCGTCGAACGCTCTCCCGCCATGCCGTGCCTATGCCTCTCAAAGCCCGCGGACACAAGCCATGACGGTGTCGAAAGCCGCGGTCTCACTCGCAGCGGATCGTCTGCTGGGCCTGATAGGTTCCGGCCGAAAACACCCCCGTCGCCTTCGTCGCGGTGAGATCGAGTTCCAGCGACTGGGTGCCGTTGAGAATGATGGCCGAGAGAAGATTGAGGGCGCTGGACGAGCCGAGCGTGCGCCAGCCGCCGGCGAAGGCGACGGTGGGGTCGGCGGCGTTGGGCGCGGCGGTGAAGCCTGCCGGCTGGACGACGCTGAGCGTGAAGCAGTTCAACGGCAGGCCGAGACTGCAGAGGAGGGCGGGTATGCCGCCTCCGGCCAGCGCCGTGACCTTCGCCCGCGCAGAGGAGCCGCCTGGATTGAGCGAGGACAGCGTCTTGAGATCGGGCGAGACCTTGAGGACGCCGGGCGTCTCGACGACGATGGTGCAGGTGCCGAGCGCCGCGCTGCGCGCCGACGCGGAACAGGCGAGGACGAGCACCGAGGCGAGGCTTGCGATGCGGAAGCATCGGCTGGCGGCATCTCTTGCGCGGCGCGTTGCCGCTTTCGCAGCGCTAGCGCTTGGCGGCGCGCGTTCCGTCATCGCTCCATCCCTCCTTCGCCCAGTTCCGGTCGTCCGCCGTGGCCGATGCCGGGCGCGCCTCGGCCACGGCGCCGCCCATGCCCATCTGCAGGAGCTTCAGTTCCATCTTCAGGCGCGCGACCTCCAGTTCGTAGAGCTGCGAGCAGTCGAGGCGCTTGCCGCTGCGGCCGAGCGGGATCACGACGCGGCCGTAGGTCGAGACCTCGCCTGAGCGGTTCGAGCTGCCGTTGATGGCGCCGACGTCGAGATAGGCGCCGGAGCCGCCGACCGCCGAGCGACAGGTCGTGCCGTCGGAGGCATGCACCTCGTCCTGCCCTTGGGGCAGCGTAACGCCGGGCAGGTTGAAGCCGCTCTGGGTCTGGTTGAGATAGTAGATGTCCTCGCCGCGGGCGGTGGTCGCAGTCGCGGGCAAGGTCATGATCGCCATCAGAACGGCGACAGCCTTCGTGCGAGAAATTTTCCGCATATCTGTGCCTTGATCTGGGTTTGACCGTTGGGAAAGGGGACGCTTTCGGCACAGACGCGCACCTTGCGCATCCGGTCGCCGTCGAAGGGGACGACGACCGTCACCGGCCTCGACCCCTGGCTGCCGAGCGCGAACTCGGACGGCGAGACGCGGGCGGAGATCTCGTGGAAATCCTGGTCGTAGACGCGCACCTCCATGCGGATGCGGTGCGGATAGGGGTTGGAGGGAACGACCTTGAGGGCGAAAGCGTCCGAGAAGCTCTTGATCTCGCCGCGCATCGGCGACATCGACTGCGCCGCCGCGACCGACCCCCATCCCCCCACGATCGGCAGCGACACCACTGCCACCCATGCGAGATGGTGAACGATGTGTCGCCTCACTCGCATCGCACCGTCACCGTGGCGGCATAGGCGCCGTTCTTGAACGTGTTGGTGCCGGTCTTGGTGCCCGTTAGATGCACGGCCAGCGTGTTGGTGCCCGAGCCCGCGATGGCGGTCGCCACGCTCGTGTCGGGAACGGTCTGCGCACCCGTCATCGAATAGGAAGGCACCCAGGTCGTCGCCGTCGAATCAGCTGCGGGAACGCTGACGGCGCTGACGGGGTCGAGGCTCACCGTGACGTTCCCGGTGGTGGTGAGCGTCAGCGCGCCGGCAGAACCACCGGTATTGTGAGAGCTGAGAGTCTTCAGCGTCGGATCCGGGGTCATCGTGCCCGATCCGTTCGTCACGGTGATCGCGCAGCTCGAGGTGACCGTGCCGTTGAAGGTGACGGCCCCGGTCGCCGCAAGGGCCGGAGAGGGCAGGGCCGGCAGGACGAGAAGGCCGCTGGATAGTGCGGCGAGGGCGGTTCGTTTTGCCATCTCGAAGACCTTTGTCTGCAGGAGAGATGACATAGGAATTATCGCCGGAAGGTTGTGTAGAACTTATGGTTCTAGACGAGTTGTGGTCGGGCGCATCAAGATAGTCGAACGATTGTCGCGCGATCTATTATTTGCCGCGTTTCGGCCGTAGAGATTGACGATAGGAACTGGGACGCCCGCATTTGCTTTCAGGCTGGCGACATCGGTTCGAAACCGATGCGCCGACCTTGAAAAGAAGAATCTGCAAAGCCGATGGTGAAGAGCGAGCAACTGAACGAAGTGGTGGGCGCTCGGCTGAAGCACCTGCGGGAGAGCAAGGGTTTCACGCTGGTCAGCCTGGCGCGTGAACTGGACATCACCTACCAGCAGGTCCGCAAGTACGAGAGCGGCCTCAACCGGATCAGCGTGGTCTCGCTGATGGAAGTGGCCCGCATCCTCGACATCGAGATCGCCGAGTTCTTCGATGGGCTGATGCCCCGTCACAAGGCGGTGGCCCCGGCGGCCGAAGCGGAGCCGAAGCTCGACCAGACGATGGCAGCAGCCCTCGACCGGATCGAGGATCCGATCGTGCGTCGGCGCATGCGCGATCTCATCGACGCGCTCGAAGGCACGGCGCAGGCGGAAGCGATCGGTCGCTAGGGCCCGCGCGTCGACGCGCCGTCAGGCCCGCGATGCATCCGCCTGCGCGGCGAGCGCCGGGGCCGGGCGGTCGAGCAGGCGCTCGATGCGGGCGGCGAGCCCCGCGCACTGGACGCGGATATCGGGCACCGCCGTCACCTCCCAGAATTTCGCCGCCGTCAGCGGCCCCAGCGCGAAGACGCGGGGCGATGGCGTGCCGGCCGCGCCGAGCACGGCGCTGTCGTCGTCGACGTCGAGGCTGAGGCCGAGCGGATCGCGCCGGATCGTGCCGCCGGCTTCGAGCGCTGCGAGAAGCGGCGTGCGGAACGGCAGGTCGGGCCGCAGCGTGCCGGTGCAGGCGAGGATCCGGCGCACCGGCAGGACGAGGATCGCGCCGTCGCTGCGGCTGCGGATCGTCGCTTCGCCCCCAACGGGCGTCGCGGTCGCCGACAGGAGGCGGCCCGCCAGGATGTCCAGCTGGCCGGAAGCCTGCGCGGCCAAAATCCGCTCGCGGCTTTCCGCCGGCATGCGGTGGCGGTGAATGTCCCAGAAGGTGCGGGCGTGGCGCAGGAAGCGGCGCTTGGCCGTCGGCGTCAGCGAGGTCCAGAGCGCGGCGGTGTGCGGACGGATGCCGTCGATCACGTCGCGCCAGTCGCGCCCCTCGCTCACAGCCCAGGCGACCGTGCGCCGGAACCAGCGCGACAGATACGAGATCTCGGTGCCGAAGGGGATATCGGCGGGGTCGAAGGGCAACGGCTTGTTGCGCGCGTGCGGCTGCGGCAGCTTGCCGTGGCGCGACAGCGCGACGATGCGCCCGCGATGCCCGGCATTGAGGAGCCGGATCACCGCATCGACCATCGTCAGGCCGGTGCCGACGATCAGCACCGTGTCGTCCGGCGCGATGCCGTTGTGCTCGGGCGAGCCCCAGGCGTCGCCATGAAGGCTGCCGGGTTCGAGCCCGGGCATGTCGTGGCCGGTGGCGAGCACGGCGGCATGGCCGATCAGGTCGCTGCCATCCGCCATCTGCGCGGCGACGCCGCTCTCGCTGACGCCGAGGCCCACGCACTCGCCGGTGACGATGTCGAGCCGGCCGTCGCCGCTGCCGGTGCGATAGGGCGCGAGCAGCCCTTCGAGATAGCGGCCGTAGAGCTGGCGCGGCACGAAGCAGAACGGGTCGGCGCAGCTGCGGTTGGGGTCGCTCGCGTGGCCGTTGTCGACCAGCCAGCGCCAGAAGTGCTCGGGATCGGCGGGGAAGGCGCTCATCGAGGCGGCGCGGGTGTTGAGGATGTGGTCGCTGTCATCGGTCGAATAGGCGACGCCGCGGCCGATCTCGCGGCGGCGCTCGACCAGGGTGACGCGCAGGCGGCTGCCCGGCAGGCCCAGCAGATGGGCAGCGAGGAGCGTGCCGCTCGCGCCGCCGCCGATCACGAGGATTCGTCCGCTCGCGCTCATGCCGCGCGCTCCTGCAAGGGCCGGGTCAGGCGGTGGCGGCCCAGGCCTCCGGCGCGGCGTCGAGAAGCGCGGGCATCGATTTCAGCTCGGACAGCGTCTTCTCGTCGAGAATCGCCGAGATCGCGTTGCGCACCTCCAGCATGACCAGCCGCACCGAGCAGCGCTCCACATCTCCGCAGTCGTCGCAGCGCCGATAGGCCGTGCGGCTGGCGCAGGCGATGGGCGCGAGCGGTCCGTCGAGCACCCGCAGGATATGGCCGACCCGGATCTCCGGCGGCGTGCGGGCCAGCGCGTAGCCGCCGTTGCGGCCCTTGCGCGCGTGGACGAAGCCGGCATTGCGCAGGTCGCCGAGGATCGTGTCGAGGAATTTCTTCGAGATCGAGTTCGCCGTCGCGATCTCCTCCGAGAGAGTCAGGCGCCCCGGCTCGGCGCCGGCCAGATGCAGCATGGCCTTCAGCCCATACTTGCCTTTCATCGTGAGCATCGCGGGGCTGCCTCGTCTGCACGGGATCGCGGCGATCCTCGTCTATCGACGAGATATAATGATCGGCGGGGCCGGTGCCTAGCGGGAAGGACGGAATGGGCATCGGGCAACCTCGTGGCAGGAGGGAAGCGCAGGCTGCGATCTCAAATCATTGTCTATAATCTTTGTAGAATGCAAGCCGGGTGTTCTACGCCCTTCGGAAGACGGGGTGCATCGGACGCCCGTACATTCGCCATTTCGGGTCGATCGACGGGTCGGGATCGACGTATCGAAAGAGGGGCCTGCTCGACCGAACGGGACACGGCCCCGATTGAATGTTGCGATGCCCGTCTCCTCCGCCGGGCGAGCTCTCGATGGGCCGCGACGGCCCGCCGAGCGGGATGACCCGCAAACGCTCCACAAGATTCTGTTCCTTCTCCACAGGAAAATAATCATACGTCCAGGCTGCTTGACTCGTCTTAGGCGCTCTGGAATCCATGGGGAACATAGAGGGAACAGTTTTGCTGATCCCTTGAGCGGAACGACGATGCGCGGCATCGGCGACGGGAGGTTTCATGGCGTCTGGATGGGAGGGAGACCGGCGGTCGCCATCGCGTTCCATGCCGGGAACCGCAGGGCGGACGATGCCGGCAAACGTCATGGATTGCAACGACTTGTCGCCTGACAATGCATGGAAGGCGGGGCACGGTATCGAGACCGGTATCGATTCGGGCTCTCTTGCATCCCCGCCGTCCCGCTCGTCGCTCGTGGAGGGGCTGCGCGCGGCCATCTGCCGGATCGAGGGGGTCCCGGCCGCCCGGCTCGAAGCCTCGCCGCCGCGAGACGTGGGACGGCCGGATCAGGACCGTCATCCTAGTTCTCCCTCCGATCGGGCCGCGAGGCTGGCGACGGGAATCGCGAAAGCCGATCGCCTTCTCGGCGGCGGGTTTCCACGGGCCGCGCTCACCGAGATCCGCATCGACGCGGTGCGCGACGGGGGCGCTGGCCTCGGCTTCGCGCTGGCGCTCGCCGTGCTCTTCGGCGCCACCGCGCGCCGTCCGCTGATCTGGATCGCCCCCGCCGCCATGCTCGGCGAGGCCGGGCTGCCCTATCGTCCCGGCCTGGCCGGCTTCGGGCTCGACCCCGATGCGCTCGTCGTGGTGCGCACGCGCCGGCTGGAGGACGCCGCCTGGGCCGGCGAGGAGGCGGCCCGCTCGGGTGCGGCCGCGCTCACCATCCTCGAACTGCGCGGCAATCCCGCGCGCCTCTCGCTCGAGGGCACGCGGCGGCTGCACACCCGCGCCCGCGACGCGGGGCGACCCGTGCTGCTCCTGCGCCAGGGCGCCGAGGCCGAGCCCACCGCCGCGCCGCTGCGGCTTCATCTCTCGCCCGGCCGCGCCGCGCCGGTGGACGGCCTTGCCGACCCCCGGCTCATCGGCCGCCCGCGCTTCGTCCTTGCCGTCGAGAAATCGCGCGACGGCCGCTCCGACCACATGCTCATCGAATGGAACAGCCATGACCGACGCTTCGAAGACCCCGCCGCCGCGGTTCCTGTCGCTGTCGCTTCGACGCCTGCCGAGCGACCGGATCCGGCGCGAACGCTTCGGCCGGTCTTGGCGCTCGGTGGCGCCCGACGCTTGGGGTGAGGTCGCCGCGCCTCGCATCATTCGCGAGGTTCAGGGTACCGCCAGCGCCGCGGGACGCGCCGGCGATGCGCGCCGGTCCCCCCCGTCCGGCTTCGCCGAGGCTCCGCAGGCATCCTTCGGCGCAGGCTCCACCGGCTTGGCGCAGGGCGCTCTCCTGCCGGTGCCCGTCGCCGCCGGCAGCGCCCATCGCCCGCCGCTTCGCGCTGCGCTCGGTCTCGGCGGCCCCGCGCCGCTGCCGGCCGCCGGTGCGCTCGTGCCGCTCGCCCTGTTCGAGCGCCGCGAGGGTGCCGACCGGATCTCGGCCGTCTCGGCCGAAGCCGAGGCGCTGGGGCTGCGGCCCGGGCTCGGGGTGGCCGAGGCCCGCGCCCGCTATCCCGCGCTCGACCTCGTGCCGGGCGACCCCGCCGCCGACGCGCGCCTGCTCGAAGCCGTCGCCGACTGGTGCGATCGCTACACGCCGCTCGTCGCCCTCGACGGGCCGCACTCGCTGCTCCTCGACATCGCCGGCTGTGCCCATCTCTTCGGCGGCGAGCAGGCGCTCATGGACGATCTCCTCGCCAAGCTCGCCGCGCAGGGCTTTGCGGCGGAGGCGGCGGTGGCTTCCACGGCGGGCACCGCGAGCGCCATCATGGCCTCCGGCGCTTCGCGGTTGAGCGTCCCGCCTGGCGGTGAGCGCGCCGCGGTGGAGGCGCTCGGCCTTGCCGCGCTCCGGCTCGACCCCGCGCTCGCCGGCTCGCTCCACCGGCTCGGCCTCAAATGCGTCGGCGATCTCCTCGCTTTGCCGCGCGCCGCGCTCACGCGCCGCTTCGGCGCGGATCTCGCCTGCCGGCTGGACGAGGCCGTCGGCGCCTCGCGCCGGCCGATCGGGCCGCGCCGCCCCGTGCCGCTGGTGATTCACGAGCGCCGCCTGTTCGAGCCCGTCAGCCTGCATGAGGACATCCTGCGTCTCGCCGGCCATCTCGCCGCGCGGCTGCGCGAGGATCTGGAGCGGCGGGGCGAGGGGGCCCGGCTGCTCGAACTCGCGCTGTTCCGCGTCGATGGCCGGGTGGAGCGGCTGATGGTGCGCACCGGCGCGCCCTTGCGCGATCCCGTCCGCATCGAGCGTCTCTTCACCGAACGGCTGAAGGCCACCGGCGACGAGATCGACGCCGGCTTCGGCTACGATCTCGTGCGCCTGTCGGTACTGGCCACCGAGGATATGGCGGAGCGCCAGAGCGATCTTGGCGAGGATCCGAAAGCCCCCGAGGAGACGCTGGCCGAACTCCTCGACCGGTTGAGCACCCGGCTCGGAGAGGCCTGCGTCTTCGGCCTCGGCGACGTCGCCTCGCACCGGCCGGAGCGGGCCCAGCAGCGGGCCCGGCACTTATGCGCGCCGGCGCTCGCCGTTCCCGCGCACCTGCGGCTCGATAGGGGCGCGCGGCCGCTGCGCCTCTTCGAGACGCCCGAACTCGTCGAGGCCACCGCCGAGGTGCCGGACGGGCCGATCCGCCAGTTTCGCTGGCGCCGCGCCTTCTATCGCGTCGGGCGGATCGAGGGGCCCGAGCGCATCGCGCCCGAATGGTGGCGCGAGGCGGCGGGACCGGAGCGCGACTATTTCCGCGTCGAGGACGATCACGGCCGGCGCTACTGGCTGTTCCGCGAGACGCTGGCCTCCAGCCCGGTGCCCGGCTGGTTCCTGCACGGCCTCTTCGCGTGAGCGCCCCGGCGGAGGAGCCGCGCGTCATTCCGCCGGGCACGGGCTTCTGCGAGATCGGGGCGGCGTCGAACTTCTCGTTCCTGCGCGGCGCCTCGCATCCGCGCGAGCTGGTAAGCGCGGCGAACCTCCTGCGGCTTGGGGGCCTCGGCCTTGCCGACCGCAACACGGTGGCGGGCGTCGTGCGCGGCTACGGGCAGGCGCGAGAGGAGGGCTTTCCCTTCCGGCCGGGCGCCCGCCTCGTCTTCGCCGATGGGGCGCCCGACATCTTCGCCTATCCGCGCGATCGCGCTGGCTGGGGCCGGCTCTGCAGGCTGCTGACGGCTGGAAACCTGCGCGCCGCCAAGGGCGCCTGCCATCTGACGCTGGCCGATCTCCTCGAATGGGGGGAGGGGATCAATCTCGCGGTGTTGGCCCCCGATGGCTTGGGCGGTGACGGGGCGGCCCCGCAAGCGGCGCAGGATCGGCTGGACGGCGCGCTCGAACCCTTGCGCGCGGCCTTTCCCCGCCGGGTCCGGCTGGCGCTGGCGCCGCGCTTTGACGGCGGCGACGCGCGCCGGCTCGCCCGCGCCGCGCAACTGGCGGTCGACCGGGGCACGCCGCTCCTGGCGACGAACGACGTCTTCTACCACGTCGACGAGCGCCGGCGGCTCGGCGACGTCGTCACCGCGATCCGCGAGCATGTGCCTCTGGCCGAGGCCGGTTTCCGGCTGGCCGCCAATGCCGAGCGCCGCCTCAAGCACGAGGGCGAGATGCTGCGCCTGTTCCGGGGGCATGAAGGCGCCATCACGGAAGCGCGGCGCTTCTTCGGCGAACTCGAGTTCGACCTCAAGACGCTGCGCTACGAATATCCCGACGAGGGACTGCGCCTCACCCGCAGCCCCGCCGCCGAGCTGCGGGCGCTGGCCGAGGCCGGAGCCCTCTGGCGCTACCCCGACGGCGTGCCAAAGAAAGTCACGCAGCAGATCGACCGGGAGATGGCGATTATCTCGCAGCTGAAATACGAGCCCTACTTTCTCACCGTCCACCGCATCGTCGAGGCGGCGCGCGGCATGGGCATCCTCTGCCAGGGGCGGGGCTCGGCCGCCAATTCCACCGTCTGCTACTGCATCGGCGTCACCGAGGTGAATCCCGAGATCACCGGTCTCCTGTTCGAACGCTTCATCTCGCCGGACCGCGACGAGCCCCCGGACATCGACATCGACTTCGAGCACGAGCGGCGCGAGGAGGTGATCCAGTGGATCTACGAGACCTACGGCCGCGACAAGGCCGCGCTCGCGGCCACCGTGATCAGCTATCGCACCCGCTCGGCGGCGCGCGAGGTCGGCAAGGCGTTCGGCCTGTCGGAGGATGCGGTCTCGGCGCTTTCAGCCTCGGTCTGGGGCTATTCGCCCTCCGATCTCGGCGAGCGCGAGGTGGAGGCTGCGGGTCTCTCCGCAGCCGATCCGACGACCCGCAACGTGCTGGCCTATTCCAGCGAGCTGATGGAATTCCCGCGCCATCTCTCGCAGCATGTCGGCGGCTTCGTGCTGACGCGGGGGCGGGTGGACGAGGTGGTGCCGCTGCTCAACACCGGTATGAAGGGACGCACCATCGTCGAGTGGGACAAGGACGATCTCGACGAGCTCGCCATCCTCAAGATCGACATCCTGGCGCTCGGCATGCTCTCATGCCTGCGCCGCGCCTTCGACATGCTGCACGAGATCTATCCCGGCGAGGTCGGCCGGGATGGCGAGAAGCCGACGCTCGCCACGCTGCCGATGGAAGGGCCGAAGGGTCCCGTCTGGGCGATGACGCACCGGGCCGACACGCTCGGGGTCTTCCAGATCGAATCGCGCGCGCAGATGACGATGCTGCCCAAGCTCCGGCCGAAGGAGTTCTACGACCTCGTGGTGCAGGTCGCGATCGTGCGTCCCGGTCCGATCCAGGGCAACATGGTGCATCCCTACCTCAAGCGACGCATGGGGCTCGAGAAGGTCGACTATCCCAGCCTCGAACTGAAAGCCGTGCTCGAGCGCACCTGGGGCGTGCCGCTGTTCCAGGAGCAGGCGATGCAGATCGCCATGGTCGCCGCCGGCTTCACCGGCGCCGAGGCCGACCAGCTGCGCCGCGCCATGGCCACGTTCAAACGCTCGGGCAAGGTGCAGGACTTCCGCTCCAAGATGATCGAGGGGATGGTCTCGAAAGGCTATGAGCGCGACTTCGCCGAACGTTGCTTCCGGCAGATCGAGGGCTTCGGCGAATACGGCTTCCCCGAGAGCCACGCGGCCTCCTTCGCGCTGCTCGTCTACGCCTCCTGCTGGCTCAAGTGCCACTATCCCGACGTCTTCGCCGCCAGCCTCCTCAACTCGCAGCCGATGGGCTTCTATGCACCGGCGCAGATCGTGCGCGACGCGCGCGAGCACGGGATCGAGGTGCGGCCGGTCTGCGTCAACGCCTCGCGCTGGGACCAGTTGCTGGAGGCTCGAGCCTTCGATCCCAGCCGGGTCGCGCCGCGCCATCGCGAGATGGCCGGGGCCATCCGGAGCCGCCACGCCGTGCGGCTCGGCTTCCGGCAGGTGAAGGGGCTGCCCGAGGCGGAGATGGAGCGGCTGGTCCTCGAGCGCGACGGGGCGGGCGCGTTCGATTCGGTGCGCGACGTGCAGCGGCGCACCGGCTTGGCGCGCCGCACGATGGAGCGCCTCGCCGATGCCGACGCCTTCGCCGCGCTCGGCCTGTCGCGCCGCGACGCGCTCTGGGCCGTCGAGGCGCTCGACCCGGTGAGCGAGGATCTGCCACTCTTTGCCACGGCGGGGAATGCCGACCTGCGACCCGAGCCCGAGGTTCACCTGCCGGCGATGCCGATGGGCGAGGAGGTCGTCAACGACTACCGCTTCCTGTCGCTGTCCCTGAAGGCGCATCCCGTCTCGTTCCTGCGGGACAGGCTGACGGCGCTCGGCATCGTCCGGAACGCGGCGATGGAGACCTGGCGATCCGGGCGGCAGGCCGATGTCTGTGGCCTCGTCCTCATCCGCCAGCGTCCGGGCTCTGCCAAGGGCGTCATCTTCATGACGATCGAGGACGAGACCGGCGTCGCCAACATCATCGTCTGGCCGAAGGTCTTCGAGGTGTTTCGCCCGGTGGTGCTGGGCGCGCGCTTCGTGCGGGTGCGCGGGCGCATGCAAAGCGACCGCGGGGTGATCCATGTCGTCGCCGAGGGGATCGAGGACTTGTCGCCGCTGCTCTCGCATCTCGTCGCCGGCGGGCTCGAGGGGGCGCGCACGCTGCAGCCGACCGACCACGTGAAGAGCCCGCTGCGATCGCCGACGCGACCGCGCAGCGTCGACGGCACGATCAGCGACGAGATCGCCGAGGCCGCCACGGCTCTGGCCACGGCGCTGGCGCGTGCCGACGAGGTGCGCCGCCCTGTGAACGAGGCGGCGATGATGGGGCGGCTCCTGGCGCGACACCGCCCGCCCTCGCAAGCGGGCTCAGGTGGTGGAGCCGACGGGACTACGGTCGGCGACACGCATGCGGTCCTGCCACGCGGGCGCAACTTTCACTGATCGCGAGCCGGCCGGCCGATCCGGAATAAGGCTACCGGTGCCGTAAGGAAGCCTGAACACGAAGCCGTGAGTGCACAAGGCCCGACCCGCCCCCTAGGAAAACCTCGTCCACGATTTAGTTTGGTTCCAATAAGGCAAAAAGGTGGCATGTTCGTGGGCGTGCCGCCGCCTTGCCGGGGGACGACGATGAGGACGATGCGGCGGGACGGCCGTCATGTCTTCGACTGAGGGGCTTATCCTGACACGCTGCCACGTTTCGCCGCCATGCGCCGATCGATCTCCCAGCAGGGCATCGAACGGTCCGGCGTGCCATGCCCCTATCGCTTCCGTGTCGCGCCGGCTGGCGCGGCCGCTGGCCGTCCTGTCGCTTGCGGTGCTGGCGGGCTGCCAGGGCCCGCAGTCGGTGTTCGATCCCGCTGGCATGGAGGCCGAGCGGGTGCTCGGCCTGTTCTGGGTCATGTTGGCCGGCGCCGTCGCGATCTGGCTCGTCGTCATGGGCATTTCCGTCTACGCCACGAAGGCGCATCCCGAAGCCCATAGCGAGAAGTCGGGCTTGCGCCTGATCCTCTGGGGCGGCGTCGCCTTTCCGGTGGTGGTGCTGACGGCGCTCCTCGTCTTCGGCCTGCAGATGATGCCGGCGTTCCGCGCACCCGCCGACGGGCCGCGCATCGCGGTCTCGGGCGAGCGCTTTTGGTGGCGCGTCCATTACGACACGCCCGATCAGCCCGGCGTCGCCAAGGCGCTGTCGATGGTCGGCACGCCCTCGGCCAACGAGGTCTGGCTGCCGGTCGGGCGCCGATCCGAGATCCTGCTCGGCAGCCCCGACGTCATCCATTCCTTCTGGGTGCCCAACATCGCCGGCAAGACCGACACCATCCCCGGCCGCATCAACCGGCTCGTCGTCGAGCCGACGCGCGAGGGCATCTACAACGGCATCTGCGCCGAGTTCTGCGGCACCGCGCACGCCCAGATGGGGTTCCGCGTGCGCGTCGTCAGCGAAGCCGACTACGCGGCGAAGGTGGCGGCGGAAGCCGCGCCGGCCGCCGTCCTCGACCATCCCGGGCGCGAGGCCTTCGAGCGCAACGGCTGCGGCGCCTGCCACCAGGTGCGCGGCACGCCGTCTGCCGGCCTCGTCGGCCCCGATCTCACCCATCTCGCCGCGCGCCAGACGCTCGGCGCCGGAATCCTGCCCGTGACGCCTGACAACATCGCGCGCTTCGTCGCGCTCACCGAACACGAGAAGCCGGGCGTCCAGATGCCGGCCTTCGCCATGCTGCCGGAGGCCGAGATCGCGGCGATGGCGCAGTGGCTGGGAGCCTTGAAATGAGCGCCGCCGCCGAACTCATGGCGATGCGCCGTGCGGACGATCCCGACCAGGAGGACGAGGCCGTCCGCCGCGGCCAGCAGGAGCGGCTGATCAAGGTCTGGGAGAGCCCGAAGGGCTGGCGCTACTGGTCCGACGTCAACAACACCACGGTCGGCGTCTGGTACACGGCGACGGCCTTCGCCTTCATGCTGTTCGCCGGCGTTCTCGGCCTGATGATCCGCGTGCAGCTGGCGGTGCCCGAGAACGACTTCCTGTCGGCGACGATGTACAATCAGGTGTACACGCTGCACGGCACGGTGATGATGTTCCTCTTCGCCGTGCCGATCTTCGAGGCGGTGGCGGTGATCCTCCTGCCGCAGATGCTCGGCGCGCGCGATCTGCCGTTCCCGCGGCTCTCGGCCTTCGGCTACTGGTGCTTCTTCATCGGCGGCATCTTCGTCTGCGGCTCGATCTTCTTCGGGCAGGCGCCGAACAGCGGCTGGTTCATGTATCCGCCGCTGACGACGCAGGAGCGCTTCACTCCCGGCTACGGCGCCGACATCTGGCTGCTCGGCCTGTCCTTCATCGAGGTCGCCTCGATCGCGGCGGCGGTGGAGCTCATCGTCGGCGCGCTCAAGTGCCGCCCGCCGGGCATGCGCCTCAACCTGATGCCGCTCTATGCTTGGTATGTGCTGGTGGTGGCGGCGATGATCCTCTTCGCCTTCCCGCCACTCATCGCCGGCGACATCCTGTTCGAGCTGGAGCGCCTGTTCGACTGGCCCTTCTTCGACCCGACGCGCGGCGGCGATCCGATGCTCTGGCAGCATCTGTTCTGGATCTTCGGCCATCCGGAGGTCTACATCATCTTCCTGCCGACCATCGCGCTCTTCGCGATGATCATCCCGACCTTCGCGCAGCGCCCGCTCATCGGCTACTCGTGGATCGTGCTGGCTGCCGTCGGCACCGGCTTCCTGTCGTTCGGCCTGTGGGTCCACCACATGTTCACGACCGGCCTGCCGGCCATGTCATTGGGCTTCTTCTCGGCGGCATCGGAGGCGGTGGCGATCCCCACGGGCGTCCAGATCTTCGTGTTCCTCGCGACCTGCCTTGCCGGCCGCATCCTCTATTCCGTGCCGATGCTCTTCGTCTCAGGGTCGCTGGCGATCTTCGTGCTCGGCGGCCTCACCGGCGTCATGGTGGCGCTGGCGCCCTTCGACTGGCAGGTCCACGACACCTATTTCGTGGTAGCGCACCTGCACTACGTCATCCTCGGCGGCGTGCTGTTCCCGATCGTCGCCGGCCTCTATTACTACTGGCCGATCGTCTCGTCGCGGAAGCTGCACGACCGCTGGGGCAAGGTGGCGTTCTGGCTGATGTTCATCGGCTTCAACGTGGCGTTCTTCCCGATGCACTATTCCGGCATGATCGGCATGCCGCGCCGGGTCTACACCTATCCGGCGGCGCTCGGGCTCGAACTGCCGAACCTGATCTCCACCGTCGGCGCCTTCGTCTTCGCGGCGGGCTTCCTCATCGTGGTCGCCGACATGCTGCGCCCGCGCAAGGACCCCTATGCGGCCCGCAACGTCTGGAACGCCGGCACGCTCGAATGGGCCGGCGAGGTGCCGGACCAGCCCTGGGGCGTCAGGTCGGTGCCGATCATCAAGTCGCGCTACCCGATCTGGGACCAGCCCGGCCTTCTCGACGACATCGACAAGGGCCGGTTCTACATGCCGGACGCGCAGGAGGGGAAGCGCGAGACGATGGTGACGACCGTTCTCGACGCCGAACCGGTGCAGTGCCTGCGCGTGCCCGGTCCGTCCTTCGTGCCGATGATCGCCGCCTTCTTCCTCGGCGCCTGCTTCATCGCCGCGACCTTCCACTACTGGACGCTGACGCTCGGTGCGCTCGCCGTGGCCATCTTCGTCATCATGTTCTGGCTGTGGAAGGCAACCTCGGTCATTCCCGAGAAGGACGAGAAGTATGTCGGCCTGGGGCTGACATTGCCGATCTACGTGTCGGGCCCGCATTCGGTCTCGTGGTGGGCGATGTTCATCACCATGATCGGCGATGCCACGGCCTTTCTCAGCCTCGTCTTCGGCTATTATTTCTTCTTCACCATCCATGCCGACTTCCCGCCGGCGGGCACGCTTGGTCCCGGCCTCCTCTGGCCGAGCGTCTCGCTCGCCCTTTTTGCCGCAGCATGGGCCGGCGCGGTCTTCGCACGCCGCGAGATGCGGCGCGGCGGGGTCATGCTGTCGCGCCTGATGATGCTCGTCGGCATCGTCGCCTCGTTGGCGGCGGGAGCGGCGCTGCTCTGGGCGCCGCATGTCACGGGTCTGCAGCCGAGCGTCCATGTCTACCCGGCAACGGTCTGGGTGCTCTGCATCTGGACGGCGATCCATGCCGGCGTCGGGGCGCTGATGCTGTCCTACTGCCTGGCGCGCTCCTTCGCCGGCAAGCTGACCCCGCGCTACGACATCGACATCGCCAATGTCGCCCTCTACTGGCACTTCGCCGCGGCCACCGGTTTCGTCACCATCCTGACGATCGCCTATTTTCCTCTGACGGTCTGAGGCTCGGATGTTCGGACTTCGCCGCGGCACCACCGACTCGCTCATCACCATGATCGCGACGCCCACCGTCTGGGCGCTGCATTTCCTCTTCTGCTACGTGCTCGTCGCCTCGGCCTGCGCCCCCAACGAGGACGTGTTCAAGTCGATCAACGGCGCGCGGATCGCCATCGCGGTCGCGACCGCGGTGAGTCTGGCCTTCTGCTTCTTCGCGGGGCTGCGAGCGTTGCGCGAGTGGAAGGCGGCGGGCGGAACACCGCCGCACGACCAGCCCACCGAACACGACCGCGAACGACAGATGGAGCTGGCCTCGGTTCTTCTTTCGGCGTTGTCCTTCCTCGCCATCGTCTTCACCGCGCTGCCGGTCCTCCTCGTGGCGGACTGCCGGTGAGGGCGGCCTTGGCGAGCGGGACGGAGACCGGCCGGCTGGCCCGGTTCGCGCCGCTGGTCGGTGCGCTCGGGCTTCTGGCGTTGCTTTGGGGCGGGCCGCTGCCGGAGCGCGCGGAGGGTTCGTTCGCCGCGCACATGGTCATGCACATGGGCGTCGTGGCGCTGGCCGCGCCGCTTCTGGCCTTTGGGTTGGCGCGCGCCTTTCCCGGTCTCGTGCGCCGCGTTCCCGGCCGGCTGGCGCTGATGGCGGCGCTCGTCGAATTCGTGCTGATCTGGGGCTGGCACGCGCCGGCGCTGCACGATGCCGCGCGCCAGAGCCTGCCGCTGCTCCTGCTCGAACAGGCGTCCTTCCTGACGGCGGGTCTCTTCGTCTGGCTGACGGCCCTCAGTGCCGGGGCGAACGGCAACCGCACGGAGTCACGCGCTGCCGGGGCCGCCGGGCTGCTCGTCACCTCCATGCACATGACGCTGCTCGGCGCGCTGCTCCTCCTCAGCCCGCGCGCGCTCTACGCCTGTGCCCAGCTCTGCACCCCCTTCGCGACGCTGACGGCGCTGGAGGACCAGCAGCTCGGCGGCGTCCTCATGCTGGGGATCGGCGGTGCCGCCTATCTCGCGGGCGGGCTCCTGCTGCTCGCCGGCCTTCTCAACGAGCGCCGCGCGAGCGGCCCCCTCGCATCCACCGGAAGTTCGCATCCATGAAGCGTCAGATCACCATCACCTGGAAGCGTCTGGCGCTTCTGCCCGTGGTGGGGCTGGCGGGCGCGCTGACTGTCGGCTGGTCGGGCCTCGTCTCGATCGCCGCCTCGTCGGGCCATTTCGCGCCCGTCGAATGGTTCCTGCACTGGACCTTCGGCAACGCCGTCGACACGCAATCGATGGCGATCACGCTGCCCGAGGGCATCGACCTCGGCGATCCCGCTCTCGTACAGCGCGCCGCCGGCCATTTCGCCAGCGGCTGCGCGCCCTGCCACGGCGCGCCGGGCGAGCTGCAGTCGCCGGTGGTGAAGGCGATGATGCCCTGGCCGCCCCGCCTGGAGGGCAAGGTCGGCGAGTGGCGGGATCGCGAACTGTTCTGGATCGGCCAGCACGGCGTGAAATATTCGGGCATGCCGGCCTGGGTCTCGCAGAAGCGGCCGGACGAGGTCTGGGCGATGGTGGCGTTCCTGCGCGCCCTGCCGACGATGAGCGCAGAGACCTATGGCACGTTGGCGCTCGGCCGGCCGGCCGACGCGGCCTTGCGAGAGATGACGGCGAATGCGGCCTTGGCGGATGGATCCGTCGATATCGCTCCCGCGTCCTCGCCCGGCGCTGCCGTCCCGCTTCCCTCGGCGACGAATGCCGCGCCGATGGCGTCCGGCGCCTCGCCGCAGACGCTGGGACTGAGCGCGATGGGGCAGGCGGGCGATCCCGCGCTGGCCGATTGTGCGCGGTGCCATGGCGAGAGCGGGCGCGGCGTCGGGGCGCCCGGCGCCTTCCCGGTGATCTCGGGCCAGCCGGAAGCCTATCTCTACGAGACGCTGCTCGCCTATGCCGCGGGCACGCGCGAAAGCGGCATCATGACCCCGGCCGCCGGCATCCACGAGAGCGAGACGCTGCGCCGGCTGGCGGCGCACTATGCGGCGCAACCCGCGGTCGCTGTCGAGGGCGCGGCGTCCGCCGTGCCGCCGGTCTCCGGCGTCGCCATCGGCCCGGAGCATCAGGTGCGCGCGCCCCGCTCCAGCATCGGGCCGGACGCGCCGGCCACCGAGCCGGCGTTGACCGGCGCAGACGCCGTGGTCGATCCCTCCGCTGCGCACGGCCCGCCCTACAGCGTCGACGGGCTTCTGGCACTCGGCCGGCGGCTTGCCGAGGAAGGGCTGCCGAGCGAGAAGATCGCCGCCTGCGACAGCTGCCATGGCGCCAGCGGGCGTGCGAAGAACCCGCTCTATCCCTATCTCGCCGGCCAGCCCGAATGGTTTACGGCGACGAACCTGCAGCTCTGGAAGGACGGCGATCGCGGCGGCACGCCGCTCGCCCATGTGATGACGCCGATCGCCATCAACATGACCGAGGAGCAGATCGACGCCGTGGCGCTCTGGTACGCGAGCCAGCCCGCCGGCCGCTGAGGCGGGCGGCACCGCCCTCTGGGCATTGGGCGATCTATCGGGTCCCGTTCCGAGTGCGGTTTGTCGGCTCGGATCAGAATGGCTGGCAGGACCGTACCGGAGGTCCGGCCGCAACGCGCGCTGCAGGAATTGGCCGGCAGGGCGTCATCCCTTCGGCTCGGCCCCTGCCAGCCAGCTTACGGTGTCGAATTGCCTGCCTATGGCCTGCCGCGGCGAGTTCGTCCATCAGTCGACCGACAAGGCTGAGGTGGGGGCAGAGCGGTCGGGATTCAGGCCGCTACACACGCCGTCGGGATTGGCCGACAGGGCGTCATCCCTCGGCTCGGCCCTTGCCAGCCAGCTTACTGCGTCTGATCGCTTGCCTTTGGCCCGCCACGGCGAGCGCGTGCCTTTGTCCTTTCGACAACGCGAAGGTGGGCAGAGGCGTGTAGGGGCCGAAGCCATGACGCACGCCGACGGGATTGGCGGACAACGCCCTCAGCCGTTCGCATGGGCCGTGCCTATCCGCTCCATTGCCTCGAACCCGTTGGCCGCAGCGCCGGGCCACAGGCCTGCAGTCCGTCGCAGGGATCGGACGGACAGGACCCACGGACTTGCGCCCCGTTCATCGTCCGATGCTGTGGGTCTCTGTCTTGCCCGCATGTCCAGACGAAGTGTGTCCGCTTCGTCTGGACATGCTTCAGGCGGCCGTCCCGGCGGTGGCGATCCAGGCTTCCTGCGCCTCGGTCTCGATCGCGCCGGGCCGCACCTGGCGGATCTTGGCGACGGCGCCATCCGGCGAGCGGCCGCGCTCCGCCAGCAGCCGGGCCGCGATCATGCCGGAGCGCCCGAGGCCGCCCCAGCAATGGATCGCCACTGTCTCGCCCCGGTCGAGGCGCGGGTGGATGCGGCCGGCGATCTCGCGCCAGAGCGCGGCGCTGGGCGGAATGCCGAAGTCGGGAACCGGCATGTGCAGCCATTCGATGCCGGCGGCCGCGAGCTCGTCGCCGAGGTCGTCGGCGTCGGGCAGTTCGTGCGGCTCCACGAGGCCGAGAAGGCAGGTGACCTGCAGCAGCTTCAGGGAGGCGACATCACCGCGGAACGGCCGGCGCCGGCCGGGGCAGGGCTGGATCAACAGGGCGCCGCGACGCAGCGACGCGGGCGGCAGGACATGCGGCGACACCGCCATTCGGGAAGGCTCCGGGTTCGAGATCGGCAGGACGGAATGCGTCCGAAAAGACGGGGGCGGCGGGTCCGTGTTGCGTCGCTCCGCAGGCGGGGCGGCGACGGCGCGTCTTCACGGCGCGCTTGCGATATGCGATTCGCGGGAGGGCGGCGAGCGCCCGCCGGCCCCCTCATGGAAAATTCATGAGCAGGGGCCGGGTCTCGATCAACGGCGCTGCCGTTCGTCCCCTTGAACCCCTTCGCGAGGCTGCGATGACCGACCTGCTGCTTCTCGGTATCGATGCCGGGGGATCCTCCTGCCGGGCGCGGCTGGCGCTGGCCGACGGACGGGTCCTCGGCGAGGGGCGCGGCGGGCCAGCCTCGGCGCGCCTTGGCGTCGCGCCCGCCTTCGACGCGATGATGGAGGCAGTGCGCGGCGCCTGGGGGCAAGCGGGGCTCGGCCCCCCGGTGTTCTCGCGCGTGGTCGCCGCGGCCGGGGTCGCCGGCTTTCGGCGCGAGGGTGCGGCCGAGGCGTTCGCCGGCCGGCCGCATCCGTTCGCCGACCTCGCCTTCACCGACGACGGCACGATCGCGTGTCTGGGCGCCCACGGCGGCGCTGAGGGCGGCGTGGTGGTGGTCGGCACCGGGTCGATCGCGGTGGGCCTGCTGCACGGCCAGCCGCTGCGCTTCGGTGGCTACGGCCTGCCGGCCTCCGACGAGGGATCGGGCGCCCGGCTCGGGCAGGCGGCGATGGCATTTGCCTTCGAGGTGGTGGACGGGCGACGTTTGCGCGGCTCGCTCGCGGCGGCGATCCTCGAGCGCTTCGCCGACAGCACGCCCGCGATGACCGGCTGGATGGAACGCGCCTCGCCCGCCGACTATGCGGGTCTGGCGCCGCTCGTGCTCGCCGCGGCGCCGCAGGACGAAGACGCCGCCGCGCTGCTCATGGAGGCCGGGCGCGGCATCGGCGGCCTCGTGGATGCGCTGGCGGGGGCGGGCTGCCGGCGGATCGCGCTGCTCGGCGGTTTGGCCGAGCCATTGCGGCCCTTCCTGCCGGCGGCGAGCATGGCCCGTCTCGCCCCGGCCCTCGGCGATGCCCTCGACGGGGCGCTGGGATTGGCGAAGGCCCGGCTCGCGGAGATATCGGGCGCGAGGCGAAACGCATGATCGTCATCGCCGCAGCAGTGGCGCCCGGGGGGCGTCCCGTTGTATCCAGCATCGCGAACGGGGGACGGCTTGCATCGGCCACCGACATCCTGGCCGGCCTGCCGCCGGCCCCTTCCGAGGAGATCCTTCGATGAAGTCACGCGCCGCCGTCGCCTGGGAAGCGGGCAAGCCGCTCACGATCGAGACCGTCGACATCCGGGGTCCGCAGCCGGGCGAAGTGCTCGTCGAAATCATGGCCACCGGCGTCTGCCACACCGACGCCTATACGCTGTCGGGCCTCGATTCCGAAGGCAAGTTCCCCGCGATCCTCGGCCACGAGGGCGCCGGCATCGTGCGCGAGGTCGGCGCGGGCGTGACGAGCGTGAAGCCCGGAGACCACGTCATTCCGCTCTACACGCCGGAATGCCGCAACTGCAAAAGCTGCCTGTCGCAGCGGACCAACCTCTGCACCGCCATCCGCTCGACGCAGGGGCAGGGCGTGATGCCGGACGGCACGTCGCGCTTCCGCTGCGACGAGACCACCGTCTTCCACTACATGGGCTGCTCGACCTTCTCGAACTTCACCGTGCTGCCCGAGATCGCGGTGGCGAAGGTGCGCGAGGACGCCCCCTTCGACAAGATCTGCTACATCGGCTGCGGCGTCACCACCGGCATCGGCGCGGTGATCTACACCGCCAAGGTCTGGCCGGGCGCCAACGTGGTGGTCTTCGGCTTGGGCGGCATCGGCCTCAACGTGCTGCAGGGCGCGCGGATGGTGGGCGCCGACAAGATCATCGGCGTCGACATCAATCCGGCAAGGCAAGAGATGGCCCGCAAGTTCGGCATGACCGACTTCATCAACCCCGCCGAGATCGGCAACGACAAGGTGGTGCAGGCGATCCAGGACCTCACCGGGGGCGGCGCCGACTTCTCGTTCGACGCCACCGGCAACACCAACGTGATGCGCCAGGCGCTGGAATGCTGCCATCGCGGCTGGGGCGAGTCGATCGTCATCGGCGTGGCCGAGGCCGGCAAGGAGATCTCCACGCGGCCGTTCCAGCTCGTCACCGGCCGGGTCTGGAAGGGCACGGCCTTCGGCGGCGCGCGGGGCCGGACCGACGTTCCAAAGATCGTCGACTGGTACATGGAGGGCAAGATCAACATCGACGACCTCATCACCCACACGATGCCGCTCGACGAGATCAACACGGCCTTCGACCTGATGCACGAGGGCAAGTCGATCCGCTCCGTGGTGGTCTACTGAGCGAGATCGTGACCGGCGGGGTGCAGGGCTGGCGCTGGACGACGTTCGACGCTTTGAGCGGCCGGGAGGTCCACGACCTCCTGAAGCTGCGGATGGACGTCTTCGTGGTGGAGCAGGCCTGCGCCTTCGCCGAGATCGACGGCAAGGACCCGCACGCGCTTCACCTTCTCCACACGGTGGAGGGCGCGCTGGCCGCGTGCCTGCGCGTCTTCGCGCCGCCGGCCCAAGGTCAAGCCGCGCGGATCGGCCGGGTGGCGACGTCAGCGGCCTTTCGCGGCACGGGGCTGGGCCACCGCCTGATGGTGGAAGGGGTCCGCTTCTGCCGCGAGACCTATCCCGGCCACCCCATCGATCTCTCGGCGCAGGCCCATCTCGTGCGCTTCTACGAGCGCCACGGCTTCACCTGCGTCTCCGACGCCTATCTGGAAGACGACATTCCGCATGTCGACATGCGACGGCCCGCCGATACGGCTTGAACCCGCTCGCAAGACGACCGCCCGATCGAAGAAGGATGCCCCGCTTATGCCGCTCGATACGATCTCGTCCTCCAAGGCCCATGGCGGCACGCAAGGGGTCTACCGCCATCACTCGCGCACCACCGACACGGTGATGACCTTCGCGGTCTTCACGCCGCCGCAGGCATCCGAGGGCCGGGTACCCGTGCTCTGGTATCTCTCGGGCCTCACCTGCTCGCACCAGAACGCGATGGACAAGGCCGAGTATCGCAAGGCCGCCGCCGAGCACGGCGTGATGATCGTGCTGCCCGACACCAGCCCGCGCGGCACCAACGTTCCCGACGAGCCCGGCAACTGGCAGTTCGGCTCGGGCGCCGGCTTCTATCTCGATGCGACGCGCGACCCATACGCCGCCAACTATCGCATGTATTCCTACGTCACCGACGAACTGCCGGGTTATCTCGCCACGCATTTCCCGGCCGACATGCGCCGCCAGTCGATCTCCGGCCATTCGATGGGTGGCCACGGCGCGCTGACGATCGCGCTGAAGAACCCCGAGGCCTACAAGAGCGCCTCGGCCTTCGCGCCGATCGTGCAGCCGACCACGGCCGACTGGTCGAAGCCGGCCCTCGACAAGTATCTCGGCGTCGGCTCGAAGGCGCAGCGCGAGTACGACACGACGCTGCTGATCGCCGACGGCAAGCGTTTCCCCGAGTTCTACGTGGACCAAGGCACCGCCGACGAGTTCCTCGACACGGGCCTGCGCCCGCATCTGCTGCGCGAGGCGTGCGCCAAGGCCGGCATCAAGCTGACGCTGACGATGCGCGACGGCTACGACCACTCCTACAACTTCGTCTCGTCCTTCATGGCCGACCACGTCGCCTATCACGCCGAGCACCTGCACCGGGGCTGACGATATCGAGGTGGAGGCCAGCTTCTGCCGGTCTCCACCTTTTCAATCGTTTCGCCGGTTGTTATCGGTAACGCGAAACCATGGCGAGGGCCGATTCCACCGGATGCGAACCCGGATGGCGGCAAGGGGGAACGGGCATGAGCGAGCGGCAGGCGGACCTGGGTGTCCTCGGAATGGGGACGATGGGCGCGAACCTCGCGCTGAACTTCGCCGACAATGGCGGGTTCACGGTGGCGCTGTCGAACCGCACGGTGGCGAAAGCCTACGGCGTGCGCGACGACAATCCGGCGCTGGCCGAGCGTCTGGTGCCGACCGACTCGATCGAGCATTTCATCGCGACGCTGAAGAGCCCCCGCGTCGTCGTGCTGATGGTGAATGCCGGCGCGCCAGTGGACGAGCAGATGGCGCTGGTGCTGCCGCATCTCGATAAGGGCGACATCCTCATCGATGCCGGCAATGCCGATTTCAACGACACGGTGCGCCGCGACCGCGAGGTGAAGGACACCGGCATCCATTTCGTCGGCATGGGCGTATCGGGCGGCGAAGAGGGCGCGCGTCACGGGCCGTCGATCATGGTGGGCGGCGACGAGGCGGTCTGGGAGCGCCTGAAGCCCCTGCTCGAGCCGATCTCGGCGAAGTACGAGGGCTCGCCTTGCGTCGACTGGCTCGGCCCCGACGGCGCCGGCCATTTCGTCAAGACGATCCACAACGGCATCGAATATGCCGATATGCAGATGATCGCCGAAGTCTACGGCATCCTGCGCGACGGCGTCGGCCTTCAGGCCGGCGAGATGGCCGACATCTTCGCCGACTGGAACACGCGCGGCCTCTCGTCCTATCTCGTCGAGATCACCGCGGTGACCTTGAGCGAAACCGATCCCGAGACCGGAAAGCCGCTGGTGGACGTCATCGTCGACGAGGCCGGTCAGAAGGGCACCGGGCGCTGGTCGGTGATCGAGGCGCAGAAGCTCGGCATCGGCGCCACCACGCTGGAGGCCGCCGTCTCGGCGCGCGGCATCTCCTCGCGCCGTGCGGAACGCGCCGGTGCCGCCAAGCTCTTCGGCGCGGTGACGACGGCCAAGGCCGAGTTCCACGCCGATCAGGACGGGCTGGCGGAACTCGAAGCCGCGCTCGAGACCGCCAAGCTGATCGCCTATGCGCAGGGCTACGCGACGATGGCGGAGGCGTCGAAGGAGTTCGGCTGGCACCTGCCGCTCGGCGAGATCGCCCGGATCTGGCGCGCCGGCTGCATCATCCGCTCGCGCTTCCTCGACGACATCACACAGGCTTATGAGAGCGGCGGCGGCGAGGTGATCAACCTGCTGCAGGCGCCCTCGTTCAAGACGCTGGTGGAAGAGGGGCAGGCCTCGCTGCGCCGCGTCGTCGCCAAGGCCGTGCTCGCCGGCCTGCCGGTGCCCGCGCTCTCGGCCGCGCTCGCCTATTTCGACGACTACCGGCGCGCACGCGGCACGACGAACCTGACGCAGGCGCAGCGCGACCTCTTCGGCGCTCACACGTTCAAGCGGCTGGACCGCGAAGGCGTCTTCCACCACCGCTGGCCGGCGGTCTGACCGGGCCTTCGCCTCCCGCATTCGCGGGGGCGCGCTTTGGTTCCATGCGGGTCGGACTGTCCGCATGGAGCCGCGATTCAGGCGGCGGGCGCGACTCGTCGCCTATTTTCTCGAGGTCGAGCTGACGAGAGATAGTCAGTCTGGGCCAGCGCCGGATTGACGAGGGGAGGCGACGAGGTCGCTTCCCGTTCTTCTCCTGCGAGCTCACGCGGATGGCCCCTGCATCGGCCGTTCGCCTGCTTCGGCCTTCGATCGGCGCGCCCTTTTCCTTCTGGCGTCCATCAAGGGATCGCTTGGAGCGGCCTCTTGGCTTCGCAAGGGCTGCAGATGCGAAGGCGTCCGGCAGCCGCGGCAGCCCCGGCCGAGCGGTTCTTCAAGAGCCTTTGTCAGACCTCTCCGTCGGCGGCGAGGCGGATGGCGTCGAGGAAGATCTCGCCGTAGCGTTCGAGCTTGGCCATGCCGACGCCGGGAATGGCCTTGAGGTCCTGCGGACGCGTCGGGCGGGCCTGCGCCATGGCGCGCAGGGTCGCGTCCGAGAACACCATGTAGGGCGGGATCTTCTGCTCGCGCGAGAGGCGGGTGCGCTCGCGGCGCAAGGCCTCGAACACCGTCGCCGACAGGCCGTCCAGCCCGTCGGTGGCCTGCCCGCCGGAGCGCTTGAACTGCGTTGCGACGCGGGCGCGATCCTTGCGCAGGGTGACGCGCCGCTCGCCGCGAAACACCGCGCGGGCTTCTTCCGGCAGCGTCAGCGCGCCGAAGGCCTCGTGATCGATCGTCAGCAGGCTCGCGGCGGTGAGCTGGCGCGCCACCGACTGCCAGGTGCGCGCGTCGATGTCGCGGCCGACGCCGAAGACGGCGAGCGTGTCGTGGCCGGCACGTTGCACCTTCTCGGTCGCCTTGCCGGTGAGGACGTCGATGACGTGGCCCGAGCCGTAGCGCTGCCCGGTGCGGTAGACGGCGGCGAGAAGCTTGGTGGCCGCTTCCGTGCCGTCCCAGGTCTCGACGGGCGAGAGACAGGTGTCGCAATTGCCGCAGTTGCCGGGATGGGCCTCGCCGAAATGGCGCAGGATCGCAGCGCGCCGGCATTCGGCGGTCTCGCAGATGCCGAGGAGCGCATCGAGCTTGCCCCGCTCCACCCGCTTGATCGCCTCCTCCGAGCCGCCCTCGTCGATCATCCGGCGGCGCTGCACCACGTCCTGCAGCCCGTAGGCCATCCACGCCTCGGAGGGTGCGCCATCGCGCCCGGCGCGGCCGGTCTCCTGATAGTAGGCCTCGACGGAGGAGGGGAGATCGAGATGGGCGACGAAGCGCACGTCGGGCTTGTCGATGCCCATGCCGAAGGCCACCGTCGCCACGAGGCAGAGGTTCTCGTCCTTGAGGAAGGCGTCCTGGTTGCGCGCCTTCACGGCGGACTCCATGCCGGCATGGTAGGGCAGGGCGTATAGGCCCTGCTCGTTCAGCCAGGCGGCGGTCTCCTCCACCTTGCGGCGCGACAGGCAGTAGACGATGCCGCTGGCGCCCTTGTGGTTCTGAAGGAAGGCCAGAAGCTGCTTCTTCGGATTGTCGCGCTCGACGATCGCGTAGCGGATGTTCGGCCGGTCGAACGAGGTCATGAAGACCGGCGCGTCGGCCAGCCGCAGGCGCTCGACGATGTCGGCCCGCGTCGTCGGATCGGCGGTGGCGGTCAGGGCGATGCGCGGCACGTCGGGATAGTCGTCGGCAAGGCGCGCGAGCTCGCGGTATTCGGGCCGGAAGTCGTGGCCCCAGGCGCTGACGCAATGCGCCTCGTCGATGGCGAAGAGTGCGATGCGCACCTGCGAGAGCGTGCGCCGGAAGCCTTCGCCGACGAGCCGTTCGGGCGTGACATAGAGAAGGTCGAGCTTGCCGCCGACGAGATCGCGCCAGACCGCGCTGCGCTCCTCCTCGCTCATCGAGGAGTTCATCGAGGCCGCCGAGACGCCGGCCTGGCGCAGCGCCTCCACCTGATCGCGCATCAGGGCGATGAGCGGCGAGACGACGATCGCCGTGCCGGGGCGGCAGAGCGCGGGCACCTGATAGCACATCGACTTGCCGGCGCCGGTCGGGAACAGCACCACCGCGTCGCCGCCGCGCACGATCTGCTCGACCACAGCCTCCTGCTCGCCGCGAAACGCGCCGTGGCCGAAGACGGTGCGCAGCACCTCGCGCGGTTCGCGAAGGCGGCCATCGGCTTTGGGTCCGTCGAACAGGGCGTCGGAAGGGGCCGACCCGGCCTGGGTGCGGCGTCCGGTTTCAGGCATCGAGGTCTCCGGGAAAGCGTCGGGCACTGTCGGGTATCACGGGCGTCGAGGCAACCGCCGGCGCGGCGTCGTCCCCAGCACCCGGCGAAGGCCCGACATGGAAAACCCCCGGAGCTGGCGGCTCCGGGGGTTGGAAGGACGGCGACGGCCGGCCGGCTCGCAGATCAGGCGTGGACGTCCTCGACCACGCGCAGCGCCCGGCGGGCGGCTTCGGCAGTGTCCTTCACCGCCTTCTGAACCTTCTCGAAGGCGCGCACTTCGATCTGGCGCACGCGCTCGCGGCTGATGTCGAACTCGCCGGACAGAGCCTCGAGCGTCAGCGGATCGTCGGAAAGGCGACGCGCCTCGAAGATGCGGCGCTCGCGGTCGTTCAGCACGTCCATCGCCTGATGCAGCATGTCGCGGCGCTGGTTCAGCTCGTCCTGCTCGACGAGCATGTCTTCCTGGTTCTCGGTCTGATCGACCAGCCAGTCCTGCCACTCGCCCGATTCGCCTTCGGTGGCGCGGATCGGGGCGTTCAGCGAGGCGTCGCCCGACAGGCGACGGTTCATCGACACGACCTCTTCGGGCGAGACGCCGAGCTGGGTGGCGATCTGATCGACCTGATCCGGGCGCAGGTCCCCTTCGTCGAGCGCCTGGATGCGGCTCTTCATCTTGCGCAGATTGAAGAACAGCCGCTTCTGGTTGGCGGTGGTCCCCATCTTCACGAGGCTCCACGAGCGCAGGATGTACTCCTGAATCGAGGCCTTGATCCACCACATCGCGTAGGTCGCCAGACGGAAGCCCCGCTCCGGGTCGAAACGCTTGACCGCCTGCATCAGGCCGACATTGCCCTCCGACACGACCTCGCCGATCGGCAGGCCGTAGCCGCGATAGCCCATGGCGATCTTGGCGACGAGACGCAGATGGCTGGTCACGAGCCGATGTGCGGCATCGCGGTCGTCATGCTCGGCGTAACGCTTGGCGAGCATGTATTCTTCCTGGGGCTCCAACATGGGAAACCGACGGATTTCCTCGAGATAGCGGCTGAGGCCGCCTTCGCCCGAGGCGATGCTCGGAAGATTGGCTCGCGCCATGTGAAACCCTCCTTCGACTGCAACGGCCGCTCGCATTCGAGCCGGCCGACGACGGAGCGTCCCTGAAGACCCATTCCGCCCGAACTCATATGGGGACGCGAACCCGGCGTTTCATGATCGCAAACCGATGAACCGGATTACAATCCGTTCACCTTTCGGCCCAAATCCGACGTCTCGTCAGCGGCTTTTGTAGGTCGAACCGCGCGGCTCATCGGCACAATGGCGGAAGCCCTCGAGGAGTTCCTGCATGTCGGCGGGCAGCTCGGTCTCGAACTCCATCGGCTCGCCGCTGGCCGGGTGCTCGAAGCCGAGGCGGAAGGCATGGAGGGCCTGACGCGGGAAGTGCTCGATGATGGCAGCGACATTCTCGCCGAGCTTGCGGGCCTTGGAGCGGAAATGCGCCCCATAGGCGTCGTCGCCGACGAGCGGGTGGCCGATATGAGCCATGTGGACGCGGATCTGGTGGGTGCGGCCGGTCTCCAGAACGCAGGTCACGAGCGCGGCGTGCTCGGCCGCGCCGCCGAAGCGCTCCATCACCTGGAAATGCGTCACCGCATGCTTGGCGTCGGCGCGCTCCTCGTTGACCACGGTGCGCTTCATCCGGTCGGAATTGGAGCGCCCGAGAGCCGCTTCGATCCGGCCGACGGGGCGCGAGGGAACGCCCCAGACCACCGCCCGATAGGCGCGCTCCATCCGCCCGTCGCGCCCGTGGGCGGCGAACTGGTCGGCGAGCGAGCGATGGGCGAGATCGGTCTTGGCGACCACCATGACGCCGCTCGTCTCCTTGTCGAGACGGTGGACGATGCCCGGCCGCTTGACGCCGCCGATGCCCGACAGCGTGTCGCCGCAATGGAAGAGGAGGGCGTTGACGAGCGTGCCCGTCCAGTTGCCGGGGCCGGGATGGACAACGAGCCCGGCGGGCTTGTCGATGACGATGAGATGCTCGTCTTCATGGAGCACGTCGAGCGGGATGTCCTCGCCGACCGGCTCGGGGGCTTCGGCCTCCGGCACCGTAAAGGCCACCGTCTCGCCGGCCGCGACCTTGCGCTTGGGCACGCGCACGGGCGCGCCATCGACGCTGACCTCGCCGGCCTCGATCAGGCCCTGGACGCGCGAGCGCGAGAGTTCGCCCCCGACCGCCTGCGCCAGGAACTGGTCGAGACGCTTTCCGGCGTTCTCGCCCTCCACCACGAAGCGGCTTGCGCCCGCTTCGGCTCCCCCTGTACCAACGGCCGAAATGACACCCTCCGAGAGACTGGACTGAACGCGATGACGGATGAAAACGGGACGCAGGCGCCGATCGATCCGGCCTTCGAGCGGGTTCGCCGCAAGATGGTACGGCTCCTCGCGTTATCGATCGCCGTCCTCTTCGTGGGACTTATCGCGGTTCTCTCCGCCGTTGTCTATCGCAGCTCCGACCGGCCCGCCGAGACCGCCGCCGCGCCGGCCGGCGCCACGCAGGGGCTGACCGAGGGCAACAGCGCGCCGATCCTGCTGCCGGCCGGCGCGCGGATCGCCGAGAGCGCGCTCGACGCCAACCATGCGCTGATCCGCATCGCGCTGGCGGGCGGCGGCGAAGAGCTGCTGATCGTCGATCTGGCGACCGGCGAGGTGGTCTCGCGCTACCCGATCCGGGTCGAGGGCGCGGCTTCGCCGGCTCCCGCGACGACGACGCCGTAAGCGCCAAAAAAGCGCTTGCCATCCGGAAACGCCGTGGCTATACGGACAACCACTGGCTCGCGCCCATCGTCTAGCGGTTAGGACGGCGCCCTCTCACGGCGCAAACAGGGGTTCGATTCCCCTTGGGCGTACCAGTCATCTCTCTTCTTTTTGCATTGCAAACGGCTTTCTGACCTCAAGGGCTAGAGCGAAACCGGCAAGAGAGCGACGCATGATCCAGCCCCTTCTCATCACCGACCCCGCCGATTCGCGGATCGAGCCGTTTCGCTGTATTCGCGACCGCGACCTCGTCGGGCGCGGCGGGTTCATCGCGGAAGGGGCGGTGGTGCTCGACCTCCTGCTCAAGGCCGAGCGGTTCCGGCCGACGGCGCTCCTGATCCTGCGCAACCGGCTGGCGGGTCTGGAGATGCGTATCGCCGACCTACCGGACGACGTGCCGCTCTACGTCGCGGAACAGGCAGTGTTCGATGCGGTCGCCGGCTTTCCCGTGCATCGCGGCATCCTCGCCCACGGCGAGACGGTGCCGATGCCGGCCGACGATCTCGACCGGCATCTCGCCGCGATCGCGCGGGAGGGCGGGCAGGTGGTCGTGGCCTGCGGCATCGCCAATCACGACAATATGGGGGCGATCTTCCGCAACGCCGCCGCCTTCGGGGCCGGCGCGGTGCTGCTCGACGGGCAGGCCTGCGATCCGCTCTATCGCAAAGCGATCCGCGTCTCGGTGGGGACGGTGCTGACGGTGCCGTTCTGGCGCGCGGGCGAGCCGGGTGCCATCCGCGAGCGGCTGAGCGCGGCCGGGTTCGAGTGCCTGGCGCTGTCGCCGGCCGGCGAGCGGCGGCTCGACGAGATCCGCGAGCCCCGGCCGCGGGCGCTCTTTCTCGGCACGGAAGGGGAGGGGCTTGCCGAGCGCTTCCTTCAGGACTGCCGCAGCCTCAGGATCGCCATGGCGCCGGGGCTCGACAGTCTCAACGTCGCGACCGCGGCCGCGATCGCCCTCCACCATTTCTTTTCGCTGCGACCGGACGCGCCGGCTCGCTGACCGCCGCTTCGGACGTAGTGGCGCTTTGCAAGGTGGGTGTCATGCTCGTCTCGTCCGGCGCCGCCAGCGCGAGGGTTGGCTCGCCGGCCGACATGTCCTCGCCGGCCATCAGGCGCTTCACCCGGTCGGCAAGCGTCGGTGCTGCGCTCGTCTGCGCCGGGCCGCTTTCGGAGATGATGCGGGCGACAGGCGACTGCGGCCCGTCCGTCTCGACCTGCTTGTGGATGACGCGCGCGGCGATGTCGCTGATGCGCTCACGGATCTCGGCGTTCTCCTCGCGCGAGGCCGGACGGCGCTCGCCGGTGCGCGAGGCGATGGCGGCACGCAGGCGATGGCTGCCCGACACGGTCTCGGGTCTGCCTGTCGTGGGAAGAGACGCCGCAGCGAGGAGCGGCGCGACGGGCGCTTCCACCTGGGCTGGAACGGGGGCAGGCGCCGGCGCATCGGCCTTCGAGCGGGTCGTGCCGGCGCGCATCGCGTCGGTGAGTTGCAGGATGCGCGTCTCGGCGGCGGCGAGGGCGAGGCGGCGGTCGTCGGCGGCCTCGCGCATCTCCTGATACTTGCTGGCCAGTCCTTCCAACTCCTCGCCGCGCAGCTGCAGCTTGTGGCGCAGTTCCTGGCGCGTCTCGTGCAACTCGTCGCGCTCGCCGGTCAGCGCCTCCAGTTTTTCCTCGAGACGGCGCAAGGCGCCGGCCCCGGCGGCGAGCTCGTTCTGGAGTTCGGCCTGGCGGATCCGCAGTTCGCCGTTCTCGACGACGATGCGGCCGGCCTCGGCGCGCTCGCGGGCGCCGGCCTCGCGTGCCTCGCGCGCCTGGATCTCGATGCGGCGGATGTCGAAGGCCGAGGCAGCGCGCACGGCATCGACCTCGGCGCGGATCTCGTTGACGCTCGTCGGGATCGTCGCCTCGAAGTCGCGGCGGGCCAGACGCTGCGCCTTGCGCCAGACGAGCGGCACGAGGAGGAGGGCCACGAGGCTCGCAATGAGGGCGCCGAGGACGAAGACGAGGCCGGTCGCAAGCATGGCAATCCCAAGGTTTGATCGAGGGCCCCGATCGCGCGCCGCCCCGGTCCCCGCGGGTCTTGTCGCACCCGCCACGCCTGTGGAGATCGCTGCCCGTTCCCGACACTTAGGGCAGTCTCTCGCGATCTGCCTAGAGCGGCGTTCGACGATTCGCGAAAAGACACCGGGACGGGGCCGTGTGTGCGGCAAGCCGTCGGATGGCCGGCGCCGACGTCCGGCCGCTCGCGCGCCGCGACCGGACGGACGTCGTGCGAGGGCGCGAGGTCGGGCGTTTGTCGTTCTGGATCAGAAGGGGTTCCAGGTCGCCGACGGGGTCAGCTTGAGGTAGCCGACATTGACGCCGAGACGCGCGCCGAGGCCGGTCTTGATCGGCACGAGCGTGATGGAGTCGCGCTGCAGGAAGGTCATGCCGAGGCCGCCGACGAGGTAGGCGCTGCCTGTGACGCCGATATAGCGACCGTAGACGCCCTCGACCGAGGGCAGGTTGTAGACGAGCATCATGGTGCGGGCGCCGTCGCCGCCGGCATCGAAGCCGATCGAGGGGCCCTGCCAGTAGATCCGGTGCTCGCCGGCATTCTTGGTGAACAGCGTGCCCTCGCCGAAGCGCAGGCCGCCGATGAAGGCGCCCGAGCCCTCTTCGCCGAGAATGTAGCCGTTCGGCAGGCCCTTCTGCTGGAAGGCCTTCTCGATCACCGTGGCGAGGCCTCCGGCGGTGGAGCCGAAGAAGCGGTGCCCCTCGGTGACGATCTCGTCCATCGTATAGCCGCTGGCCTGCTCCTGCGCGCTGGCGGGCGGTGGCGGAGCGACGGCGAGCAGCGCCGTTGCAGCCAGCAGGGCGAGCGACAGAGAACGGATCTGACGGGCGATGCGGTTCATCGGACGGCTCCTCGAAAGCGTGAGACGGCAATCGGATCCGTCACGGCGCCGGTGCGCCGCGTCGATCCGCGTCGATCCCCAGATTGCGCTCGCCATGGTTGCCAGAGTGTAAACGAGGGCATCGAAAGCGACGGTCGGGCCCTGAGCGGATCTGGGTCCACGCGCCACAGGGGGAGGCGAACCGTGGCGCGCACGCGCCACCTGGGGGGCGAAATTGCGGCGACGCCGCCGCGACTCTCGCCGCGATTCGCACGCCGTGTTACGGCGCTCGAAGAGTTCACGCAATTTTAAGCAATTCAACGGCCATGAACGGATCGACGATGACCAACCTGCCCGATATGTCCGCGCCGGATCTGGCGGCACTTCTCGCCAGCCGACTGTGCCACGACATCATCTCGCCGGTCGGCGCGGTGCAGGCGGGTCTCGAGCTCCTTGACGAAATGCCGAACGACCCCGAGGCGATGGCGCTGGTGCGCCGTTCCACGCACAGCGCCGTGACCAAGCTGCAGTTCGCCCGCGTCGCCTACGGCTCGTCGGGCTCGACGGTCGCGCAAATCGACATGGGCGACGCCAAGTCGGTGGCCGAGGGGTTGATGTCCTTCGAGAAGGCCGATCTCGCCTGGACCGGCGAGCGCGCCTACGTGCCTAAGAACATCGCCAAGCTGGTGCTGAACCTGGTGCTCGTCGCCAACGCCTCGGTGCCGCGCGGCCGCGAGGTCGAGGTGCAGATCGAGAAGCTGGAGCCGGCGGCCGAGATCACGATCACCGCCCGCGGCAAGCCGCTGCGCGTCCCCGCCCTGTTCCGCACGCTGGTGGCCGGCGAGACCCCGGCCGAGCCGATCGACGCCCACGGCATCCAGCAATATTACACGCTGCTGCTGGCGCGCGAATGCGGCCTGACGGTCACGCTCGACATCGTCGAGGAGATGGCGACCTTCACGGTTCGCCCGGCCTGAAGGACACCTCGTCCCGCCCGGTGGCGGGGCGGATGCCGACAGTTGGAGCGATCGGATTGACCGTTCCTTATCCGTTCTTGGCAACGGGTCCGAAAAGGATCTGCGCGTAGGGTTCTGCCGGTACAAGGAACGGCGCCGGGGTGGCGCGACCGGGAGAGCCGACGATGACGCAGTGCCTGGTGATCGACGATTCCAGCGTCGTGGTGAAGGTCGCAGCCCGGATCCTGGGCGGCATCGACATCGAGACGACAGGCGCGGCCTCGCTCGCCGAAGCCGAGATGCTGCTCGCCAAGAGCGGCCTCTGCGAACTCGTGATCCTGTCGGCCGCCCTCGACGGGACGCCGGTGGAAGCGGCCGTGAAGGCGCTTCGCGCCAAGCCCGCCACCGCCAAGGCGGCCATCCTCGTCTCGCTCGTCGACGCCAATCTCGGCGTCATGACCCGCGCCAAGCGGGCCGGGGCCAACGGTTTCATCTTCCGGCCCTTCGATCGCGCTTCGCTTCTCGCCTGGGTCGATCCGTTCGTGAAGGTCGCGGCCTGAGACCGGACACCGAAAAGCCCGCGGTCCTTGAGGGGACGGCGGGCTTTGGGTTCGTCGCGGCTCTACGGGATGCGAAGATCAGGCGGCGCGGGTGTCGGCTTCCGGCTCGCGCAGCACGTAGCCGCGGCCCCAGACCGTTTCGATGTAGTTCTTGCCCTCGGTGGCGGTCGCCAGCTTCTTGCGCAGCTTGCAGATGAAGACGTCGATGATCTTCAGCTCGGGCTCGTCCATGCCGCCGTAGAGGTGGTTGAGGAACATTTCCTTCGTCAGCGTCGTGCCCTTGCGCAGCGAGAGCAGCTCGAGCATGGCGTATTCCTTGCCCGTCAGGTGAACCCGCTGGCCGTTGACCTCGACGGTCTTGGCATCGAGATTGACCGTCAGGTCGCCGGTGTTGATGACCGACTGGGCATGGCCCTTGGAGCGACGCACGATGGCGTGGATCCGGGCGACGAGCTCGTCCTTGTGGAAGGGCTTCGTCATGTAGTCGTCGGCACCGAACCCCAGGCCCCGAACCTTGTCCTCGATGCCGGCCATGCCGGAGAGGATCAGGATCGGCGTCTTCACCTTCGACAGACGCAGCGTCCGCAGGACCTCGTAACCCGACATGTCGGGCAAGTTGAGGTCGAGGAGGATGATGTCGTAGTCGTAGAGCTTGCCGAGATCGACGCCTTCCTCACCCAGATCGGTGGTGTAGACGTTGAAGCTTTCGGACTTGAGCATGAGTTCGATGCTCTGCGCGACGGCGCTGTCATCCTCGATCAAAAGAACGCGCATCACTTAATCCTCTGCATCAGCCCGGCGGGAACACAGTTCCGACTAGGTTGGAGTTCGTATTTGAGCCGGCTTAGAGCTTGGCACTGAATGGTTAACAATGCCTTCAAGTCCGCTCGTTCCATCAACCTAATCTTTTCGGTCTGAGACCGTTCTGCGCGTCACAATCCGCGGCGGGTGACAATCCGCAAACCATGCGCAGGGACCGGAGAGTTCTAATCAAGCAATTTACTCAGCCTTAAATCCTTGGCGCCTATGATTAACGGTGCGCGTAAACAGGTGGTTAAGATCTAGCCTTTGAGGCTTGCCCGAAGCCGCAGACTGCACCGCAGCACGGGGTTTCATGTCCAGAAGCCCTAGGAACAGGAGAGTGGGCTCGATGTCGAAACGTGACAACCTCATGCGTCTGACGCGTTTCAAGGTGGCCGAGAAGCGCCGCCAAGTGGACCAGCTGCAGATGATGCTCGGCGAGTTCGAGCGGATGGCCGGCGAGCTCGACGCCCAGATTGCCAACGAGGAAAAGAAGTCGGGCATCACCGACATCACCCATTTCGCCTACCCGACCTTCGCCAAGGCCGCCCGCACCCGCCGCGACAACCTGATGAATTCGGTGGGCGACCTGCGCATCCAGATGAACGCGGCCCGAATCGCGCTCGAAGAGGCCGAGGCCGAACTGTCCAACGCCGAGAAGCTCGAGCAGCGCGACGGCGACGACCGGCGCTCGGTCGCGGTGGCCTGATCTGGCGGAGCCCGCTAGGGCTCCCGATCGCCTCTCTCTTGAGTTGTGCCGGTGGTTCGGCGGCCCCATGCGTGAAGCATGCCGGGCCGCTTCGTCGTTTCGGCGGTGGATGCCTCAAAGGCGCGTCGCTGACAGCACGGAATGGGGGGAAAGCCTCTTCGGCCGCACCAAACGCCACAAACGAAAAGACCGGCACGAGGCCGGTCCGTTCGATCGTCTGGTCGAGGACCGGCTTCCCCTAGTGGAAGTCGATCTTCTTTCGGTATTCCTGCAGCTGCGTCGTGCGCAGGCCCGCCAGCCCATGGCTGTCGATCGACACCTGCCAGGACAGGAATTCCTCGACCGTCAGGGTATAGCGGGAGCACGCCTCGTCGAGACTCAGCAACCCCCCGCGCACTGCGGCGACGACCTCCGCCTTGCGGCGGATGACCCAGCGCCTCGTGTTCGAGGGCGGGAGATCGGCGATCGTCAGCGGGCTCCCATCGGGGCCGATGACGTATTTGACTCTCGGTCTAACCTGATCGGTCATTGAACTCTCTACAATTACGCAAAGACCTAATCGCCCCCGACCTTAGCCTTCCGCTTCTAAAAATTCCGCTAAGCCTCTCAAAACAATTCGAGAAGAGCTTGAGCCAAATGCGAAGCGACGGGCGTCACAGTTTCAGCGGTTTGTCTTGCCAGAGAGCCGCGGCAGTCGCCTTGATCCCTCGTGCAGTTGGCACGATGGCAGGTCGGGATTAAAAGAAACGACAACGCCGACCGAGATCGGCATCCGAAGAGTGGTTGCCATGCGAAACAGCCTCGATCTGCCGAAGTCGCCGGCGGACACGCGCGTCGTGGTCGCCATGTCCGGCGGCGTCGATTCCTCCGTCACGGCCGCGATTCTGAAGGCCGAGGGCTACGATGTCGTCGGAATCACCCTGCAGCTCTACGACGGCGGCGCAACGCCCAAGCGCGCCGGCGCCTGCTGCGCCGGCCAGGACATCGCCGACGCCCGCCGCACGGCCGAGATCCTCGCCGTCCCGCATTACGTCCTCGACTACGAGCAGCGCTTCCGCGAATCGGTGATCGATCCGTTCGCGGCGAGCTATCTGGCGGGCGAGACGCCGATTCCCTGCGTCGCCTGCAACCAGACGGTGAAGTTTCGCGATCTGCTGGCCACCGCGCAGGACCTCGGCGCCGATGCGCTCGCCACCGGCCACTACATCGAATCGCGAGCGAACGGCGACCATCGCTCGCTCTACCGCCCCGCCGATCTCGACCGCGACCAGAGCTACTTCCTCTATGCGACGACGCAGGCGCAGATCGACTACCTGCGCTTTCCCTTGGGCGGCCTCACCAAGCCCGAGACGCGCGCCATCGCCGAACGCCATGGGCTCGGCGTCGCCTCCAAGCCCGACAGCCAGGACATCTGCTTCGTCTCGAAGGGTCGCTACAGCGACGTGATCACCAAGCTGCGGCCCGATGCCGGCGCGCCCGGCGATCTCGTCCATGTCGATGGCCGCGTGCTCGGCCGGCACGAGGGGATCCTGCATTTCACGGTGGGCCAGCGCCGGGGTCTCGGCGTTTCCTCCGGCGAGCCGCTCTACGTCGTCGCCATCGATGCGCGGGCGGCGCGGGTGACGGTCGGCCCGCGCGAGGCGCTGCAGACGCGTCGTCTCGCGCTGCGCTCGATCAACTGGCTGGGCGAGGGCACGGCGATCGACGCCGCGCTCGCCGGCAGGCCGGTCTTCGTCAAGATCCGCTCGACCCGCCCGCCCGCGCCCGCGCGGCTGGTGGAGGACGGCGGCGAGGTGATGGTGGAACTCGGCGCCGGCGAAGAGGGTGTCTCGCCGGGACAGGCCTGCGTCTTCTACGCCGGGGAGGGCGCCGGTGTTCAGGTGCTCGGCGGCGGCATCATCGCGCGCACCGAGCCGGTGCGGGTGGAGGCACCGGCCACGATGGCGGGAGCGGAGGCGACGCTCGTCGCCTGAGGCGTCAGTCGCCGCGGCGCGGCGAGGCGGCCGCGAGGATCCGCACGGTCTCTACGGCTTCGCTCGCGCCGGTGCGCGGCGTCTCGCGGGTTTCCACGCAGTGGATGAAATGGCGCAGCTCGCGGTCGAGCGGCAGGCCCGGCACCGTCTCCAGATGCTCGGCGTCGCCGTTGCGGAACGTGAAGCCGTTTTCGGTGCGCCGCACCTGATGGGCATAGAGCGCCAGCTTCTGACCCTCGGGCGCCAGGTCGTCGAAGGTGATCATGCCCTCGGTACCGACCACCGAGAACCGCCGGTCGCGATAGGGCGACACGCGCGAGACGTGGATCTCGGCGGTGAGGCCGCCGGCAAACGTCATGGCGATATCGGCGACGTCGGTCTCGTCGCTGAGCACCGTGCGGCGCAGCGTCTCGATGCGCTCCGGCGCCGAGCCGGCCATGTGGAGCACCAGCGAGAGATCGTGCGGCGCGAGATCCCAGACGACGTCCATGCCCAGGAAACGCCCGAGCCCGAGCCGGGTCGAGACGATGTGGCGGACCTCGCCGATCCGCCCCTCGCGGACCACCGCGTCGAGCCGCTCGAAGACGGGATGGAAGCGCAGGACATGCCCGACCATCAGCAGCCGGCCATGCTCGCTCGCGGCGCGCGCCGTCTCAGTGGCGTCCACGGGGTCGAGCCCGATCGGCTTCTCGATGAGCACGTCCTTGCCGGCGGCGAAGGCGCGGCGCGCGGTCGGCCCATGCAGGCGCGGCGGCATGGCCAGCACGAGCGCGTCGATGGTGCGATCCTCGATCAGCTGGTCGAGCGGCAGCGCGGGCACCTCGTAGCGCGCGGAAAGATCGGCGGCGCGCGTGGGATCGGCGTCGGAAATCGCGGCGAGGGCGCCGATCTCGTGCAGGGTGCGCACGTGATTCTGGCCCCACTGGCCGCAGCCGACCACCGCCAAACGCTTCGTCATTCCGGATCCTCGCGATCGCACCTGTCTGCGGGCGTGCCTATCGCCCGAAGCGCAATGCCGCAAGCTGGCTGCGCGAAGCGGCAAGGTGAATGCCGAGCGTGATGTTGATGAGAGGGGGGGTGGCGATGGGTGGACTTGAACCACCGACCTCCGGGTTATGAAGACGATTGGCAATCCAGCTTTTAAAAGGGTTTGAGCCCTCATGTTGCGAACATGTTGCGTTTTTTGTGCGTCGATGGCCTGTGCGTTCTCTGTCGTTCTATATCCGTATCGTACGAATTGTGTGACGCAACCGAGCTTTTAGGTACGCCGGTTCCCAGCTGCCACACCTTGTCCCTCGTTGTGTCCTGTACGCGCAAAAGCCTTGCTGTTCCTGCATCCACGGATATGTTCAGAGACAAATATCCTGGACTGGAGAATCGTATGGCCGAACGCAAATCAGCCTTGAAGAGAGCGCCTGCGCGCCCCGAGCTGGAAGCGAAGCTGGCAAATGCGCGTACCGTAGTTTTGACCGAAGAGCAGCTACGGGAGCAGCGCGCAAGTTTCGTTTACGGGAACGCTCCTAAGGGATCGCGGATCACCCGGGAGTCAGCCCAGCGTGCGACTACTCATGTTAGAATTGGCGTCCAAGAGCCTGTGTAGCTTGATATGATCGTTCTTGAGGATGAGGACCCGGAGCTTTATGACCGTGTACAGGAGCAAAATCTAGGCCGACAGTATAGTCTAATGCTGAATTGCATTGAGATTGGTCTCAAGCAAGGTCCTAGATCATTTGACAGGTCTTTGCTCTGGTCCTTAAACCATGTCGCAGTGGCAAATATATCGGCTTTTGGTGGGAGATTTCGCCAAGAGCCGATATATGTAGGCGATCACAAGCCACCCCATTTCAATGAGGTGGGTGATTGGATGGATCGGTTTATTTCGACGGTTCAAGAAAATTGGTACATTTGGACGCCCACTGAGTTGGCTGCATACGGATTGTGGCGCCTCAATTGGATCCATCCATTTGTTGAGGGAAACGGCCGGACTGCAAGAGCTGTCTGCTACTTCTTGCTATGTGTTCGAAGTGGAGCCTTGCAGCCCGGGAAGCGCATACTCCCTGAGCGTATTCGCGACGCTCGAGATGGCTATGAGCAAGCCTTAATCGCTGCTGATACCGCTTGGGATGCCGGGCATCTCGACTTTACAGATATGGAAGACTATCTCGCGGTCTTGGTCCAAGCGCAGATCGACGATGAAGGCCTCCCATACGAGGGTGGCGCCGTAGACCAGCCGAGCGAAAATAATCAGCCTAGCTGAAAATATGCGTTCAGACGTTCACCCAAGGAGTGCCGCTTCAGCGGCAGCCATTTCGTCGGCTTCGTCGGCCTTCGGGAATAGGTGCGAGTAGCGGTCCATCGTCAGGGCGATCGTCGAATGGCCCATGCGGTCCTGTACCGTCTTCGGGGGCAGGGCAAGGCCGCCGTCTTCGCGGCGGTTGACGCACCATGACGCGAACCAATGGCGCAGGGCGTGCATGCCGGAATATTTCGGGGCGAGGACCTGGTGCCCGTCCGCGTCCACCTGGTCCGTCTCGACCGTGACGCCGGCAGCGATCCAAGCCGGATGCAGGCCGCGCCGCACGATGTTGTTGAGCTGCTCGACCTTGCCGGCGCCGTTTGGGAACGCGAGATCGAGGACGAGGACCGGATTGCCGTCCGCGTCCCGCTTGCCTGTCCAGCGGCGAGGGCAGGCGAGCTTCCATTCTCGAAGCGTGTTGATGACGATCGGCGGCGCCGGCACGGTGCGCTCGCCCGACGAGGATTTGGGCGACCCAATTTCGTTGTAGCGATCGGCGCGCTGATGCACCCGGATCTCGCGGCGATCGAGATCCACGTCAGACCACCGCAGGCCGCGCAGCTCGGACGCGCGCAGGCCGGTGAAGATTGCCGTGAGAATCAGCGGACGCCATCGGCCTTCGACGGCGCCGACAAGCGCTTTGATCTCTTCGCGGGTCGGAATGTCGACGCCGATCTTCAGCTTGCCCCGGTGACGCTTCTCTTGGCGCCGATCGCTGCCGCCGCGTCGGCCGCGCACGTCGCGAATGACATTCCTGTTCGTCAGGCCCCGTTCCTGCGCGTCGGCGATCAACGTGCCGAGGGAGACGAGTATCTTCCGCACCATGGCAGGGGAGCGCCCGGCCGTCCGAAGCTGGTCCTCGAAAGCGCGGACGGCGGGGATCGTCAAAGCCGAGATCTTCGCCTCGCCGAGGTAGGGCACGATATGCAATCGGAGATGGCCTTCGTAGCTGGCCGCCGTCGTCCGCTCCAGCCCGGCCGCATCGACGCTTGCCAGCCAGAGCTTGCCGGCGGCGGCAACCGTGACGCTGGCGCTATCGGCGACGTGCGTTCCGGCGCGGATCTCGACCAGGGCGGTAGCGGCGAAGGCGTCGGCCTGTTTCTTGAGCTTGAAGGTCTTGAGCCGGCGCTTACCCGTGGCGTCGGTGTAGTCGACGACCCATGCGGTTTTCGCTTCGCCGCCGGGCGTGGTCCAAGCCCGCTTGCGGACAGACATTTCACTACTTTCCGTTTTTGTCTCTAATATTTCTAAGAGCGGCAATGGCTAGGTTTAGCTCTTCGGAGTATCGAATTACCGCTTCGGTAATTTCGTCCTCGTCCATGGCTCGATATGACTGTTCTCTATACCAGCCTGAAGGGCGATGGGTACTCTGAACACCTTTATCAAAATCGAAATAGGTTTGGACGAATTCGTAAGTTTCTTCCAAACGTTTCACAATTTCGGCGTTCATCGAGCGCTTATTCTCTGCTGCTGAACGCTTGAGCTTCTCGCGCATCCCCGGCGGGAGCCTGATTTGGAACTGTTCAAAATCAGCAGCCTTTGGCGGCATCGACCCGACCCTCGTTTTTCATAGCACTATGGGGTAGATCCGTTGACGCCAATCCTCCCACTCTGCTACCCATATCATTGTGGGGTTAACAGGAGATGGAAAGTGCATACTCAAGGGAGTGCAGGGGAAACCCTCAACCTGATCTGGGGCGCCAAGGCGATCTCCAAATTTATCGGGCGTACGGAGCGTGCGACGTTCGGCATGCTCGAAAGCGGCGAGCTGCCGGCCAAAAAGGTGAGCGGGAAGTGGGTGGCCGAGCGTTCGAAGCTCACCAACTTCTTCGTGGAGTTCGCGTCTTGATCCGCGTCATCGACGAAACTGGCCCGGCAGAGGCTGCCACCTCTCCGGGCCGTGGTTCCAACAATTCCTGCAAGGAAAGCGCTGTGAACAGTCAGCTTCATAACACCGCGTCCAGCGGGGCGGCAAGGGCGCCGTTCGACTACCGCCAGTTCTATGAGGCGATCGAAGAGCCGATCCACTCTGCGGCAGGGCGATCTCACGTTCTCTGCATGCTCGCGGATACTACGTTCGCCATGGCTGCCGAGGGCGGGGTCACCAAGGTCTTCGAGGACCAGGCGCGCACCATCGTCTTCATGATCGAAGAAGTTCACCGCGCCGTCAAAGCCCTCGACGAGATCTATCGAGAGACCTGGCCGGCGGAGGTTGTCAGTGAGACCGAGCGGAGGGGCAAGCTGATCCAGGATCGGACACGCGATGACGAAGAGCTTGCGCTGCTGCTCACCCGTCACCGTGCCGCCGCGATCGCGTTTAGGTCGGTCCTTGACGCGGCGGCTAGCGCTAACCGCTCCTCGGCAACTCAAACCGCTGGTGAGAAGGAGGCTCGGGCACTGTTGGATCACGCGTCCCGCGACCTCTTGTCGTGGCGCCCGCGCACGCTCGAAGGCAATGCAATCCGCATCAAGTACCTGACTGACGACGAGCGTGGTCTCTGGCGCGATGTGCAGCCGGAAGAGGGCGAGCTGTGGTTGCTCTTCAGTTCGATGATGGAAAAGGACGCTTGAGCGCGCTGGCGACATTCGATTTCGAATTCGAGAGCCAGCCTATTAGGTTCTTGACGGTGGATGGCCGCGAAGCTGTCATCGGAAAAGATATGGCTTTGGCTATCGGGGTCGCACGTTACCGCGATGTGTTCGGTCGCATTCCAGCCGATGAAAAGGGGGCGGTTAGTATCCGCACCCTTGGCGGGCCGCAAAAGATGGTCGTGCTGTATGAGCCGGGCATGTATCGCTTGATTTTCGAAAGCCGCAAGCAGGCGGCCGAGCGGTTCAAGTCCTGGGTGTTCGGGACGGTGCTGCCGGAGATCCGGCGCACCGGCCGCTTCGGCGGCGCGACGGCGAAACCCGAACTAGATAGCGTCCTCGCGCTTGCTCGATCCTGCGAGCTGGTCCGTCGCATCCACGGTCGTCCAGCCGCACAGCGCCTTTGGTCTGAAATGGGCGGCATGCCCTTGCCCGTCGACGAAGAGCGAGCCGCGAGACGTTCACCCCCGGCAGGCGAGGCGCCGCGATCGACCGCATCGCCGCCAAGCGCACGAAACATGCGGCAGCTCAAGGATGTTCGTCGGTTCCTGCGCTGCTGCTGCCGGCAAGTTCGCGGCGGCAAAGTGGGGGCTCGCACGCTGTATGCCGCCTATGCGGCTTGGGCGCCGATCGTGAACGCGGAACGGCTGACGCAAACCATGTTCGGTCTCCTCATGCGGCAGACGGAGATTGAGCGCGAGGACGGCCGCCGGCGGCACTATTTGGGGCTCAAGCTGACCGACATCGCCACGCATAGGATGCGCCACACGTGACGAGGTCACCGCAACCATGTCTTCGCCCGCGTGCCATGCCGCGCGAGCGCCATTATTTGGCCGCCGTCAGCCTCCCCCGCACCCCCACCGTGCGGCGGCGGCGCTTCGCCGTTTTTTGGGAGATGGCGAACGGACCATAAGCGCGCAAAATCAGTAAAGGAGCCTTGTTTTACCGCAAGTTTGCGGCCGAAATCACCCTATTCAGGGAACGGGAAAGCTGTGTCTAGTGTGCGGTTGCGATAGTTTGCGAGGGTTTGCGATACCTTGCGAGGGGCGCCGGGGAGCCGCGAAGCCCTGTGACGCAAGGGGTTTGCGATAGGTGCGAGGCTTCCTCACGTGGGCGCGCGTAAGACCATTTCACCGAGTAAGATTGGTTATATGCCTATAGAAACTGGAAAAACTATCGCGAGACTTTCGAAGTCGTTGAAAAAATTAGTGAAATTTCGGATTTTCCACCCTCGCTAACTACTGATCTACCCTCGCAAACCCTCGTAAAGTCTGACCTAGGAAATTTATTTGTGGGCAGATGCAAAAGAACGATCCTCTTGGCTCCCCTCAGACTGCAAAATATAGCTGTTACGCCTATTCAAACTCCAATCAGTACAGTTACTTCGGTTTGCATTTCAGGAAAGACTTCGACCAAGTAGGGCCTTCACTTGAGGGCCGGACGTGTCGAACTGGATTGGCGGATTTATCGGGTCGCTTCTGCGCCGCGACGTTGCGGGCGTCGTCAGCCTTTCCGACGCCCGGTTGGTCGAGATCTTCGGCGCAACGCCCGCCGCCGCCGGCATCGCCGTTACCCCGGCCTCGGCCATGCGGTCGACGCCCGTCCGGTGCGCAGTCCAGACGATCGCCGAGGCGATCGGTCAGCTTCCCATTCACGTCGTCGAGCGCGGCGAGAACGGCTCGAAGTCGCGGGCGACGGATCATCCGGCTTATGCGCTGGTCCACGACCAGGCGAACGATTGGACCTCGGCCTCCGACCTTCTCGAACAGGTCACAAGGGACGCCCTCCTTCATGGCAACGGCTATGCCTTCATCAACCGGCAGAACGGCCAGCCGCGCGAACTGATCCGCCTCGATCCACCGTCCCTCACGGTCGAGCGGGACCGCCACACGGGCGAACCGCTTTACTCGATCACGGAACAGGGTGGCCGCCGCTACCTCGATCGGCGCGACCTGATCCACATCAAGGCGCCATCGATGGACGGGCTTTCCGGCGCCAGCCCGATCACGCAAGGCCGCGAGGCCATCGCGCTTGCCCTCGTCATGGAAGAGCATGCGGCCAAGCTCTTCGCGAACGGCGCTCGCCCGTCCGGCATCCTGAAGTTCCCGAACAAGCTGGGTGCCGAGACCGCGCCCCGCATCAAGGCGTCATGGAACGCTAGCCATGCCGGCGGCGCGAAGTCGGGTGGCACGGCCGTTCTGGAGGAAGGCGGCGACTTCCAAGCCCTGACCTTCTCGTCGGTCGACGCGCAGTTCTTAGAGCTGTGGCAGCACGTCATCACCGAGATTGCCCGGATCTTCCGCGTCCCCCCGCACATGCTCTTCGAGCTGGGGCGGGCGACCTGGGGCAACGCCGAAGAGATGGGCGCGAGCTTCGTCCGCTTCGGCCTGATGCGCTGGGTGAAGGCTTGGCAGGGCGAGCTGCGCCTCAAGCTCTTCACCGCCGAGGAACGCTCCCGGTTCACCGCCGAGTTCGTCCTCGACGATCTCCTTCGCGCCGATACGACGACGCGCTTCGAGGCCTACTCGAAGGCGATCACGGCTCGCATCCTGAACCCGAACGAGGTCCGCGCCCGCGAGAACCTGCCGCCCTACGCGGGCGGTGACGAGTTCGCCAATCCACACACGACGAGCGGCAGCGCCGGGGGCGAGGCATGACCGACCATATCGACCTGTCGTTCCGGTTCGCCGCGCCCGACGAGAGCGGGATCTTCACCGGCCTTGCTGCCGTCCACACCGAACCGAACTCGCACGGCGAGACGATCCGCTTCGGCGCGTTCAAGCGGACGCTGGCCGAGCACAAGCGCGCCGGCACACGGCCTCTCATGCTGCGCGACCACGATCCCCGCGCGATCGTTGGCGTGTGGGAAACGATCGTCGAGACCGACAAGGGCCTTGCCGTCACCGGCCGCTTCATTCGCGAGACCGCTGGCGGGGCCGAGGCTTACGCCCTCGTAAAGGCCGGCGCCGTCAACGGCCTCTCGATCGGCTTCCGCGCCCGCGCCGATACGCGGGGCCCGAACGGCAGCCGGATCATCACCGATATCGACCTCGTCGAGATCTCGCTCGTCGGCCTGCCCTCGGCGGCACGGGCGCGGATCAAGACCATCCACTCGCAACATGGCCGTCCGTCGAGCGCGGCGGCCTTCATCGAAGCCTGCCGTAAGGCCGCGCGCTCTCTGGAGACACGATCATGAATTCCCTCGCCCTCCTTTCCGCTTCGAGCGCGCTGGCCGGTATGGCGGCGCTCGAAACCCGCTCAGTGCTGCCGCTCGAAACCCGCGACGAGCCGAATGACGATCCGCTGGCGGCCGCCACGGCTGCCGTCGAAGAGCTGCGTTCGGCGAACGAGAACTTCCGCACCGAACAGGCCGCCGCTGCCGATCGTCACCAGACCGAGGTTCGAGGTCTCACCGAGCGCCTGGCCGGGCTGGAAACCCGCCTCAACCGTCCGGGCGGCGGCAATCCGCCTCCGGCTGGTCCGACGATCGAGGTCCGCGCCTTCACCGGCTTCATTCGGCAGGGCCGCGAACTTCTCGGCGCCGACGAGATCCGCGCGCTTCGTACCGACGCGCAGGTTGCCGGCGGTTATCTCGCCCCGGACCAGTTCGAAGCGACGCTTCTGCGCGAGCTGGTCGAGATCTCGCCGCTTCGTCAGGCCGCTCGCGTCACGCCCGTTTCGTCCGGCGCCGTCATCCTGCCGAAGCGCACGGGCCGGATCACCGCCAAGTGGGTCGGCGAGGTCGAGGAGCGTCCCGGTACCGAGCCGACCTATGGTCAAATCGAGATCCCGGTTCACGAGATGGCGTGCTGGGTCGACGTGTCGAACCGTCTTCTCGAAGACGCGGCCATCAACATGGAACAGGAACTGGCGATCGACTTCGCCGAAGAGTTCGGGCGTCTCGAAGGCCTCGCCTTCGTCAGCGGCGACGGGATCAAGAAGCCGGTCGGTATCCTGAATGATCCGAACGTTGCCAGCGTGGCGACGGGATCGGCCACCGCGATCACGCCCGATAGCCTGATCGACCTCATGTACTCGCTTCCGCAGGTCTACCGGAACCGGGGCTCCTTCCTGATGAACAGCCGGACGATCGCGGCTGTCCGCAAGATGAAGGATGCCGGCGGGAACTTCATGTGGGTCGATGGGGTCGGAACGATCGCAGCGCCGCAGCCGGCGACCCTTCTCGGCCGTCCCGTGATCGAGGCCCCGGATCTCGCCGACGTGGGCGCTGGCGCCGTCCCGGTCGCCTATGGCGACTTCGGCTCGGCCTATCGCATCCTCGATCGCGTCGGCCTGACCGTGCTTCGCGACCCCTACACCCAGCAGACCAACGGCCTCGTGCGCTTCCATGCCCGCCGCCGCGTCGGCGCTGGCGTGGTGCGGCCTGAAGCCGTTCGCAAGCTCAAGGTCGCGGCGGCCTAAGCCGCGATCCCCCTTCATCTCTGGAGCACCATCCGATGCGCGAACACGCAAGCAGTATCAAACCCGTCGTGGCCTTGAGCCCGGCGGTTCGGGCCGCCTCGGCGATGGGCGGTTCCATCGATCGTCTCGGCTTCGAGAAGCTGTCGTTCCTCGTGACGACTGGCGACTGGACGAACGGCTCGCATGCCGTCGTCGCTGAAGAGTCAGCCGACAACGCCAACTGGACGGCGGTCCCTGCGGCATCCCTGACGAAGGCTCTGCCGACTGTCGATGCGGCAGGCAAGGGCAACGCGTCGACCCTCGTCGGCTACCTGGGCGATGCCCGCTACGTCCGCGTGAAAGCGAACGTCTCCGGGTCGCCTGCAACCGGCGCCGTCGTCGGCGTCGTGGTCCTCCTCGCTGGCGCTCGCGCCAAGCCCGTCCAGTAGGATCGGAGAGGGCCATGCTCACCATCATCGAGAAGGCGGCAAGCAAGGCCCTCACGACCACTGTGGCCGTGGAGGCCGAGTTGGGGAGCTTCGACGCTAACGAGCGCGGTCTAGTGGAGGAGATGATCCTCCGGGCGTCCGCCACAGTCGAGACGCTATGCGGTCGGACCTTCGCTCTTGAGCGGGTCCGGGAGACCAGCGCCAGCGTCCTTCGGCAGGGTGGAAGCCTCACGCTCTCGCGTTGGCCGATCGCCGAGATCCACAGCGTCACCGCCAACGGCAGTGCGCTCGGCGACGACGCCTATGCGCTGGATCACGGCATCTTGTCGGGCGCCTTTGGACGGGTCGCAGTCGAGTATAGCGCTGGGTACGTGCTGCCCGGCGTCGAGGGTCGCGACCTTCCCTATGATATCGAGCGGGTCGTGATCGAGCTGGTGAAGCTCGATTGGTTGAGCCGTGGCCGTGACGCGTCCATCCGTTCTGAGGACGTGGACGGCGTGTCGAGCATCGCGTTCTTCGGCGCGGGCTCCACGATGAGCGCCGTCACGGCGCCGCTTGCCGCCTACCGCGTCCCGGTGGCGCTGTAGCGATGCCCGTTCACGCACCCCGTATCTGTTCCTGCGGCAAGACGGTCGCCAGCGGCAAGACGTGCGCTTGCCGGATCAAGGCACGTGCCGAGGCGGACGCTCGCCGCCCCTCTGCGGCCGTGCGCGGCTATGACGCCGCCTGGAAGCGTGTCCGCTCCGACTTCCTCAAGCGCCATCCCGTGTGCTGCTCGCCCGGTTGCGGCAAGCCTGCGACCGAAGCCGATCACGTCGTCAGCGTCGCGGAGCGGCCGGACCTGCGCCTGTCGTGGTCGAATCTTCGACCCTTCTGCAAGCCGCACCACTCACAGCGCACGGCACGCGACCAGGGCTTCGCCCGATCGGGCGCCCGGACCCTCGATCTCCCCTCGATCGACCGCCCGACCGGGGGGGTGGGTGCGAACTTCACCCCAAAGGCCGGAGACCGTCTGGGTAGGCACGCGCGCGAGAGAGGCCAAATGGATTTTTCCGTTTGGGTTGATGGGCTTGACCGATGAGAGGGGTCAAGCCGCACCTCGTCGTGTCGAACGAAAACCCGCTCCCGGCGGCCTCGTCCGCGCCCGATTGGATGAGCGTAGAGGCGCGCGAGGAATGGGATCGGGTTTACCCGATCGTCGCCGTTCGCCGCGTCCTCACGGCGGCCGACATGGCCTCGCTGGAGAATTACTGCACGGCGGTCGGCCGCTCCCGGCAACTGGAGCGCGCCATCCAGCGGGCCGGCGACGATCTCGATCTCAAGATGATCCGCATGCAGGACAAGAGCATGTCGACCGCCCGCCAGCTCGCGGTGGAAATCGGTCTGACGCCTTCGGCTCGCTCGCGCTCGACGTTCCGCGAACAGGAGGAAGGCAGTGTCCAAAATGACCTCTTCTCCCAGCTGGATCTTTGACGGCAGCGAGATCCCCGACCCCTTCGGGTACGGGGAGCGCGCCGTCCAGTTCCTGCGCGGCCTGAAGCATCCCAAAAGCCGCTTGCCCGGCCGCGCCTTCGACCTGCCGCACTGGCAGGAGCGCATCGTGCGCAAGATTTACGGCCCGTGTGATGAGAACGGTCGTCGCATCGCGCGAACCGTCGTGATCCTCCTGCCGCGCGGCAACCGCAAGACCAGCCTCGGCGCCGCGCTGGCGCTCCTGCATACGATCGGCTTCGAGAAGCTGGCTGGGGGCCAAGCGCTCTGCGCGGCCTCGGATCGCAAGCAAGCGCTGATCGCCTATGAAGAGGCGGTCGGCATCCTCAATCAGGACCCGCGCTTCGCGGCCGTCCTCAGTTTCCAAGCCTACAAGAACCGGATCGTTCACGCGAAGAGCGGCGCGGCACTGGAGGCGATCTCGGCCGACGCCGGAACGCAGCACGGACGCACGCCGACCTTCGCACTCGCCGACGAGCTGCACGCGTGGAAGAACCGAGACCTATGGGACGTGATCCGCACCGGCCTCGTGAAGGTCGCCGGATCGCTCATGGTGGTCATCACCACGGCCGGGCGCGGGCAAGAGAACATCGCCTGGGATATCGTCGACTATGCCCGCAAGGTGCAGGCCGGCGAGATCGACGATCCGTCCTACGTCCCGGTCATCTTCGAGACCGCGAAGAACGCCGACTGGCAGGACGAGGCCGTCTGGCGCGCGGTGAACCCCGGCCTCGTCGATGGCTTCCCGGATATCGAAGGCCTGCGCGCCCTGGCGCGCGAGGCGAAGAACCGTCCTGGCGATCGTGAGGCCTTCCGGCAGCTCCATCTGAACGTCTGGCTCGATCACTCGGCCGAGCCGTTCGTCGACATGGACGTGTACGACCAGGGCGCGGCCCGCATCGACCTTGCGGCGCTCGCCGGGCGGCCGTGCTGGCTTGGTGTCGACCTGTCGTCGAACTCGGATCTTACGGCGATCGTCGCCGCCTTCCGTGACGACGCGGACGGCTTCGTCGTCGTGCCGTGGTTCTTCTGCCCGGCCGACAATCTGCGGCGGCGGTCGGAACTGGACGGCGTGCCCTACACGACCTGGGCGACCGAGCGACACATTATCCCGACGCCCGGCAACGTCGTCGACTTCCGGCGGGTTGAGGACGAGATCCGCGATCTTTGCGACCGGTTCGACGTGCGCGAAATCGCGTTCGATCCACACCTCGCCCGCAACATGCTGAACAACCTTCTCGAAGACGGCTTCCCCGCGGTCGAGATGCGGCAGGGCTGGGTGACGATGGCGCCGGCAGTCAAGGAACTGGAGCGCGCGATCGTCGGCGGCGGCTTCCAGCACGGCGGCCACCCTGTCCTACGCTGGAACTTCCAGAACATCTCCGTCGAGACCGACAAGGCCGGGAACCGCATGTTCCACAAGGGCAAGAGCCGCGACCGCATCGACGGCGCGGTTGCCGCCGCCATGGCCGTCGCCCGCGCCGCTGCCGGCGACGACGATCGCTCGGTCTACAGCGACTTCGGGGCGCGGCCGGAAGGGCTGCTGGTCTTCTGATGCTGCATATCTCAGCCGAAACCCTCCTCTTCCTGAAAAAACAACAGGCGGCGGCCGAGGCAGCCGAGCGGCGGCGCCTCGCGGTCGCGGTTCACAAGCCGCCGAGAAAGCTTGACCACAAGAGGCTAAGCCGTCTGGTGGCCTCAGCCGCCCTGATCCTTCGCGCAGGGCATCCCACGCTGTTCGAGTACGAGGGGGCTTGCCGGCGCGGTCTTCGGATCGCTCTCATTCGGCAGGGCTGGGTTTGGGCCGATGCGGACAGAAGCGCGGCGAAGGTCGTGGAAACGGCTCTTCATTCTCTCGGCGCCGAGCGGCCCACGTGGAAGGAAGGTCAGTCGGACTTTGCCATTGCCGATCGCGGCGAGCGGTATCGTTGCGCCCGCTGCGGTGGCGCTCTCGAAGGAGACCGATACAAATATTGCAGCAAGAGTTGCGGCCAGCTTGCATCGCAAACAAAAGCGAGAGCAAGCAGTGAACGCCTTGACCGCGCGCAATACCTAGCAAGCTTGGCGCTTCGCAAAGAGGAAGCCATACGAGAGCGCTCCGAACCCTGCGAGCATTGCGGAAAATACATGCTGACGCTGGAGATCGGCCAACGGTTTTGCTCCACACAGTGCTCCGGCGCTCGCCGCAAGATCTACAAGGACAAGCCCTGTCCGACGTGTGCCAAGCTGTTTTACCCGAACGTCAAAAACGGCATCGAGAAGAAATTCTGTTCGAACGCTTGCTCATGGGAGCAGAAGCGCGTGGCCAAGCCGGAAGCGACTTGCCCGACGTGCGAGAGCGTCTTCCGATGGCGAACCCGGACAATTCCGCAGAAATTTTGCTCTGCCCGATGCTCGCCCCGAAGCGCGCAGTTCGCTGGGCGGAGCACGTTCAAATGTGAAGGGACCGAATGATGGTCGCTGCCGAACCACTACGCCTTGGATCAAGCCGCACAATCTCGCCTCGCGCTCTCAGTGTCATGGCCGCCTACCGAAGGCAGCTGACCGGAAACCCGATCCTGCTACGGCGTCACGATGCGCCCGACTGCTACGCTCGGGGACGCGTCATGGGTTTCTCGGCAGCGGAGATCGTCGGCGGGGTGCAGGAAGGGCGGCGCAAACTGATTGTGTTCGCGTCTGACGTCACCTGGTCCGATCCGCTGCGCGAGGGCGACCTTGCGATCGTCGACGGCGCGGAACTCTACGTCAACACGGTCGACGACCAGCGGCGCCGCGTCGACGGCACGCTGATGGCCTACGAAGTCACGGCGGGCGGGCGATGAAGCCTTCGAAGATTGCGCCGATCTTCCGCGAGGTCGAATTGAGCTTCGCGGCGCATTCCTCGCCGAGGGTGCGCTCGAGGAAACTGGCGGCCTATGCGCTGGATAAGATCAGCGAGGCTAAGCGCATCAATGGCACGGCCGATCGGCCCGCTCCGCATCGCCAGATCGTCGACGGCCGGGAGGGGGCGCCGCTCGCCTCGGTGAAGCCCGATGGCGTGATCGTCGCCCGCTTCAATCTCGTCACCGAGGCCCTGATCTGGATCGGCGACGAGCTGGTGAAGAACAGTCCCGTTCTGACGGGGCAGTTCGCGCGCAGTCACGTCCTCTACATCGACGGGACGCCGCATGTGCCGGGCACGCCGTACCTGGACGGCGAGGAATACGCCTTCATCAACGTCCAGCCCTACGCCCGGCGGATCGAGAAGGGCTGGTCGAAGAAAGTCCCGGACGGTCTCTATGAGGGCGTCGCGACGATGGCGGCGCAGCGGTTCGGCAACATCGCCCGGATCGGCTTCGCCTGGCGCTCGCTGGAGGGCGCCGGCGCGCTCGATGCCTGGGCCGGCAAGACCAGCATGACGCGCAAGGATCGCGACCTCAAAGGGGCGGACCTGCAGGACTGGCTGAAACGACAACCCGCGATCACCGTGAGGCCGAACTGACATGGCGCACCCGCATGTGATTGCTGCCGTCGACGCCCGCTTCCGTGCCGGCTTCGTCGAGCCGGATTGCCCGATCCGGGAAGTGAACGACAAGCCCGGCGCAGACAAGACGCGCACGGCCTTCGTCGTGCTGCAGTTTCCATGGTGCCGCTCGGATCCCGCGACAGTCGGGGCGCCGGGCGGCCAGTGGTTTGCCGAACAGGGGACGTTCCGCTTCGTCATCGCCCTGCCGAAGGGCGAAGGGCTCGGCCAAGGGCCGACCTGGGCGGAGCGGATCGCGGCTCTGTTCCGCAGCGAAGAGTTCGAAGGCCTGTGGTGCATGGCGCCCGGCTCGCCGGTCATCGACGACGCTAACGAAACTGACGCGTATTTTCGCGTTTCGTTTAGCGTGCCTTACGAGTTCCAGTTCCAGATTGAGGAGCATAAGCGAATATGACGCCGCAATAACTTTACCCGACTATAAAAGTGAAAGCTGCTGAAATTCGTTGTGCTTGGCCGGCTGTACAGAGGGGACGTACATAAAGGACTGAGGAGGTGTGAAATTCGGGAACATTTCATCCGGGTCTAATGGTGAATCAAACTCCTGTACAAAGCCGATTTGCAACGCATAGCCAAGTTGACGACCTGCGAAATAGGAATCGAAAAAGTCCTTAGAGATTCCCGATCCGGCGTAAGTCGTCTCCCACAAAGCCTCCGGAGAGTCTTGAATAATTCTATCTATAGAAAACTCACCCACAATTTTAGCGACTGGTTTAGTTGAATAAATCAAGATTTTTCTTACATCTTTTCGTGAAAATATTTTTTTTCTGAACTCAAATATTTTAACCCCGTCAAGAATCTTCCGGACATGGACTGGATTAATCGACAATAATACGCGCATTTACTTCTCCAAGCTCCAGCATGCTTCTGAGCTGATCGTGGGTCAGCTCCCGAAGATCCCAGCGCGGCTGCTCTGTCACGATCCCATCGTCCATTAGGCGCCCCCTCGTAATGCGCTTTGAAAGGGCTGCATTATAAGTCAGCTTGGCAACGTACAAACGGGACCAAGCGGCCCAATAGCCACGTAACTCCTCCTCGGGGAAGACGCTGCGGGGCAACGCATAATCTATAAAATCTTGGCCATCCCGGAAATCACGCTTCTTCCGGACCTCCTCAACGACGCATACAGACGTTATGACCGAGCGATAATAGGCAGGTCCTTTGTGATCGTTTGTCCTGTAGAAGATGACAGTGTCACCAGGCGATAAGCGACTAAGTGCAAGCTTCGAAATATAGACTTTATGGATCGTATTTGTATGCGAGACGTCCCTGACCATATCTGCATCTTCGTTATGCAAAATTGAATCGGGTAGAAGCTCAGTATGGTACTCTGGGTAGATCGCCAAAAGCCATGCTTTATGGTTGGCAAGTGTTATGAAAGGGTAATCCCGAGTCCTGTCGCCTACAGTAGTTGTAAGTGACCGCGTAAACACCAATTCAATGCCATTATCGGTTGCTTTTGTGCCTGATCTGACAAAACCATACTTTGTGAAAAGCTTTATCAGCTTATCATGAAGTTCAAACACCGTAACGTAGATCCCATCACAACCTCTATCGATCGCGGTATCAAATATCTTTTTGATGACACGCTCACCTAATCGAGTCCCTTTGCCATCTATCTTGAGGGTTCCAACCTTCAGCCAATGGAGATCGGGGAGGTTTGGTTCAACGTCTTCAACTGGACCGTTCTCCTCTTTTAGGTATATCATACCGCTTAGAGAATTGTTCTCATCGTCTCTTACAACGTAAAGTTCCTCATCGGCTTTGCCTGCAAACCAGCGAGGAAACTCATCATATCCTGCCTTCAGACTATCAAAGAAAGGATCATCAATAGACAAGTTGCGAAATTTCGTTAACTCAAGCCTGCGTCCCAACCAACCCTCCCGCGTGATTCGTTCAACTTGAGGTGGAGAATAAGCCGGCCCTACCGCTGTTTGCCAGACCCAACGTGATGAGCACCTTTTTGTAAGGCCAAGGTGAGTCTCACCCTGCAGGCAGGGTGCTGAGGGGCGGCAACCCGTCTGGGCAGCCATCAATCGTTTCAGTCGTGAATGATTCGCTCTCTGCGTCGACCATGGCTTGCCGTTTAAACGGCTTTCGCACCGCTCATGGCGGTCATCTTTGCGCCCGCCATGTTGCGCGACATGTTGCATGGAGTAGCCGTGGGTGCCGGGAACCCCCCGCAATCCAAGGGAAGTGAAGCGCAACAAGCTGCGACACGGAGCTAGGCTCAACAATGCCGTTGGCTGCAGAATTTGTCGTAAAATCAAGTGGTTGGGGTGGTGGCGATGGGTGGACTTGAACCACCGACCTCCGGGTTATGAATCCGGCGCTCTAACCAGCTGAGCTACACTGCCATTTCCACCATCCAGCAGCTTGCGCCGCCGACCCGAACGACCGGGGCCGATACGGGATAGGTTGCCGCCGCCCGGTGGACAGCGCAACTGACGCGGATATACGGATCGGCGGCCCGGCCTGTCAAGATGGTTTGGGCGGCATCGAACGCCTCGGGCGCGTCGCGCCGTCCGGCTTCCGTGGAAAGGACCCCATGACAGGCAGCGCTCCCGATTTCGGCGATCCCCTCGATGCCGGCTGGTTCGCGCGCGATGCCGTGACGCTGGCGCGCGATCTCGTCGGTGCCGGGTTCTTCGTCGATGGCGTCGGCGGGCGCATCGTCGAGACCGAGGCCTATCGGCGCGACGATGCGGCCTCGCATTCCTTTCGCGGCGAGACCCCCAGGAACCGTGCGATGTTCGGACCCGTGGGGCATGCCTATCTCTATCGCTCCTACGGCATCCATTTCTGCCTGAACGTCGTCTGCGACGTTGCCGAACCCGGCAGCGCCGTCCTGATCCGCGCCATCGAACCGCTGGAGGGGCTCGGTCGCATGGCGGAGCGCCGGGGGCTCGCCGCCCCGCGGCTTCTTTGCGCGGGGCCGGGGCGGCTGGCGCAGGCGCTGGGCCTCGATCTCGGCTTCGACGGACTGTCGCTGCGCGAGGCGCCTTTCGAGGTGCTGCGGCCGGGCGGCCCCGTCGACCTCGTCATCGGGCCCCGGATCGGCATCACCAAGGCGGCGGAGCAGCCCTGGCGGTTCGGGCTGAAAGGGTCGCGCTTTCTCAGTCGCGGCTTCCCGGCCCCGACAAAGCCTCGCAACCTCAAGGAAACCGTTTGAAGCGGATGGGCCGCGCGGTGTAACCGGGGCGCGTGTCCGGCGCGTCGATCCGCCCCGGTGTCCTCGATGCCCCGAAGTCTGCGACCCCGTCCCATGACCACCGCCTCGCGAGCCGCCTCCACTCCCGCTTCCAGCGCGCTCGTCGGCGTGGCGTTCATGCTGCTCGGCGTGTTCCTGTTCTCGGTGAACGACGCCATGGGCAAGTGGCTGGTCGACCGCTACGCCGTGGGGCAGGTGCTGCTCATCCGCTCGCTCGCGGCGCTCTGCGTGCTTGCGCCCTTCATCTGGCGCGAGGGGCCGCGGCGGGTGATGCGCCCCCGCAACCGGCCGCTGCATCTCGTGCGCGCCGCCGGCTCGACGATCGAGGTGGCGCTGTTCTACTGGGCGCTGAGCTACCTGCCGCTCGCCAACGTGATGACCTTCTATCTCGCCGGGCCGATCTACGTGACGGCGCTCTCGGCGCTGGTGCTGAAGGAACAGGTCGGCTGGGTGCGCTGGAGCGCCGTGCTCGTGGGCTTTGCCGGCGTGCTGGTGGCGCTGGGGCCGGACCTGATGAGCGCCGGCTGGCCGGCGATGATCGCGGTCGGCGGCTCCTTCGCCTATGCCGTCCTGATGATCTCGACGCGGTTCCTCGCCTCCGACGGCGAGACGACGCTGATCGCCTGGCAGATGGTGGCCGCGCTCCTCGCCGGCATCGTGCTCTCGCCGCTGCAATGGGTGTCGCCGCCGCCCTTCGATCTCGCCTTCCTGCTGCTCCTCGGGATCCTGTCGATGGGCGGCCACGTCTGCGTCAACCGCTCGCTGCTCATCGCCCCGGCCTCGGTGGTGGTGCCCTACCAGTACACGCTGATCATCTGGGCCATCGTCTTCGGCGTCTTCATCTTCGGCGAGACGCCGAGCCTGCCGCTGCTCGTCGGCGCCGCGCTCATCACCGTGTCCGGCGTCTTCATCTTCCTGCGCGAGCAGCGGTTGAAGGTCGCGACCACGGCGCGCGGTGCGGCCTCCGTTTCGGCGGCGCCCGACGGCGTGGCGCTGGTGTACGAGACGCGGCGCGACTGACCCCAAGCTGGCGGCCGGCCGCCGGGAATGCGAAGCTCGGCGGCGAGTGAAGGCGAGCGGAGGCGCCGGGCCATGCTGGATGCAACCGATCTTCGGATCCTGCGGGCGCTGCAGGATCATCCCGACAGTTCGATCGAGGAGGTCGGGCGCATCGCCGGCGTCAGCCATACGCCGTGCTGGCGGCGCATCCGCCGGATGCAGGAGGACGGCGTCATTCGCGGCCGCGCCTACCAGTTCGACCCCAAGGCGGTCGGCCTCGGCATCACCGTCATCACCATGACGAAGCTCGACCGGCACGACGAGGCTGCGCTCGACGCCTTCGAACGCGAGGCCGAGAAGCTCGCCGAGATCGTCGAGTGTTATCTCGTGACCGGGACCTACGACTACGCGCTGAAGATCGTGACGCGCGACATGGACGCCTTCGAGACCTTCCTCAAGACGCGCCTGTCGAACCTGCCGCATGTCGGCGACATGCACTCGACCGTGGTCATGCGCCGCGTCAAGGACGGCGGCCGGCTGCCGATCTGATCGCAGCGCGAAACATAGGCCGGATCTCTTCGGCGACGCAATAACGGTCAAACTCTCCTCAAGATCGACGCTTCTTGAGGACGTTCCTCCTCATTCCCGCCCTTCGCATCCCATCAACGAGGATGCGGCTCCCTTCGGCCCGTTCTACGATTTCGCCCAAGAGCGGGACCACCCGCCGGCGATGTCAGCCCTGCGGGAGGAACGGTGATGGCGTATCTCGGCGAACTCGAGCGCAAGTACCGGGCCGAGGACGGCCGGGTCTTCATGAACGGCATCCAAGCGCTGGTGCGCCTGCCGATCGTGCAGATGCGGCGCGACCGCGCGGCGGGGCTGAACACCGGCGCCTTCATCTCCGGCTATCGCGGCTCTCCGCTCGGCGGCTACGACCAGCAGCTGATGAAGGAGCGCAAGATCCTCGACGCCGAGGGTATCGTCTTCCAGCCCGGCATCAACGAGGATCTGGCGGCCACCGCGGTCTGGGGCTCGCAGCAGGTGCATCTGTCGCCGGGCGCGCGCAAAGAGGGCGTCGTCGGCATCTGGTACGGCAAGGGGCCGGGCGTCGATCGCTCGGGCGACGTCTTCAAGCACGGAAACGCGGCGGGCTCTGCGGCCAAGGGCGGCGTCCTCTGCATCGCCGGCGACGACCACGGCGCCAAGTCCTCCACCGTTCCGCACCAGTCCGATCACGCTTTCGGCGCCGCGCTGATGCCGGTGCTCTACCCCTCGTCGATCCATGAATTCGTCGAGATGGGGCTGCTCGGCATCGCCATGTCGCGCTATTCCGGCTGCTGGGTGGGGATGAAGGTGATCGCCGACACGGTGGAGACCACCGCCTCGGTGGATCTTGCCGATGAGCGCCGCACCATCCTGCTGCCGACCGATTTCGACATGCCCGAAGGCGGGCTGAACCTGCGCTGGCCCGACGATCGCTGGTCGCAGGACGCCCGCATGCAGAGCCTGAAACCCTATGCCGCCATCGCCTTTGCCCGCGCCAACGGCATCGACCGCGTGACCCTCGACAGCCCGAACGCACGGCTCGGCATCATCGCCTCCGGCAAGGCCTACGAGGACGTGCGCCAAGCCTTTCGCGAGCTGACGATCGACGAGGACGGGGCGCATGCGATCGGCATCCGGCTTTACAAGGTGGGCATGCCCTGGCCGCTGGAGCCCGAGGGCGTCCGTCGCTTTTCGGTCGGGCTGGAAGAGATCCTCGTGGTGGAGGAGCGGCGCGAGATCATCGAGAACCAGATCAAGCAGCAGCTCTTCAACTGGCGGGCGGACGTGCGCCCGCGCATCATCGGCAAGTTCGACCACGAGGACCACCCGGTCCTATCGCTGCACGAGGAACTGAGCGTCGGCTCGGCCGCCAAGGTCATCGGCGAGCGCATCCTCAAGCTGCCGGGGCTCGACCCCAGCCTGCGCCGCCACATCGAGGAGCGGCTGGCCTTCTTTGCGGCGCGGCGCGAGGAGAACCGCGTTCTGGTGCCGCCGGTGAACCGCACGCCCTTCTTCTGCTCGGGCTGCCCGCACAACTCCTCGACCGTGGTGCCGGAGGGCAGCCGCGGCATGGCCGGCATCGGCTGCCACTACATGGTGACCTGGATGGACCGCTCGACGCGGCTCTTCAGCCACATGGGCGGCGAGGGCGTCTCCTGGGTCGGCACCGCGCCCTTCACCGACGAGGCCCATGTCTTCGTCAATCTCGGCGACGGCACCTATTTCCATTCCGGCCAGCTCGCCATCCGCCAGTCGGTCGCCGCCAAGGTCAACGCCACCTACAAGATCCTCTACAACGACGCCGTGGCGATGACCGGCGGGCAGCAGGTCGACGGGCAGCAGGACCCCGCCAAGATCAGCCACCAGCTGTATCGCGAGGGCGTCTCGCCCATCGTGCTCCTGTCGGAGGAACCCGAGCGCTATCAGGCGGCCGATCTCGCCCCCGGCGTCACGATCCGCCACCGCGACGCGGTGGACGAGGTGATGGCGGATCTGAAGACCAAGCCCGGCGTCTCGGCGATGATCTACGACCAGACTTGCGCCGCCGAGAAGCGGCGGCGCCGCAAGCGCGGGCTGATGCAAGATCCCGACCGGCGCGTCGTCATCAACCCCGCGGTCTGCGAGGGCTGCGGCGACTGCTCGGTCCAGTCCAACTGCATCTCGGTGGAGCCGCTGGAGACGGAGTGGGGCCGCAAGCGGCAGATCAACCAGTCCTCCTGCAACAAGGACTTTTCCTGCGTGAAGGGCTTCTGTCCCTCCTTCGTCACGATCGAGGGCGGAACGCCGCGCAAGCGCGCCGCCGCCGCGCGCCCCGATCTTGCCCACCTGCCGGAGCCCGCGATCCCCGCCGATCTCACCGCGCCCTACAACATCGCCATTACCGGGGTCGGCGGCACCGGCGTCTTGACGATCGGCGCACTGCTCGGCATGGCCGCCCATCTCGACGGACGCGGCGCGATGATCCTCGACATGGCGGGCCTTGCGCAGAAGGGCGGGGCGGTGCTTAGCCACGTGCGGCTCGGCGCCCGGCCGCAGGACGTCACCTCGGCGCGGATCGTGGCGGGGAGTTCCGATCTCCTCATCGCCGCCGACGACGTGGTGGCGGCCTCGAAGGAGAGCGCGGCGCTGCTGGCGCAAGAGCGCACGCGGGCCGTGGTGAACACGCACCTGACACCGGTGGCCGAGTTCGTGCGCAATCCCGACTTCGACTTCCGCCGCACGCTGGTCGGCTCGGCTCTGCGGGCGAGCGTCCGCGAGGACGCCGACTTCGTGAACTTCACCGCGATCTCGGAGGCGCTGACCGGCGATTCCATCGCCACCAACATCATGATGCTGGGCTTTGCCTGGCAACGCGGGCTAGTGCCCCTAACGCTCGCCTCCCTGCGCGAGGCGATCCGGCTGAACGGGGTCGCGGTGGAGGCGAACGAGACGGCCTTCGACTGGGGGCGGCTCGCCGCCCATGCGCCGGACGAGGTGGCCCGCGCGATTGGCGGCAACGAGCCCATCCGGCCGGTCCTCGCCGACATGACGCTCGACGAGTTGGTGGCGCAGCGGGGCGCGTTCCTGGCGGACTATCAGGACGGGCGGCTGCGAGATCGATACCTCGCGCTGGTCGAGCGTGTGCGGAAGACCACCGGCGACGAGGCGCTGGCGCGGGCGGTCGCGGAAAGCTACGCCAAGCTTCTTGCCTACAAGGACGAGTACGAGGTGGCGCGGCTCTACACCGACGGGCGCTTCGCCGAGATGATCGCCCGGGAGTTCGAAGGCGTGAAGGGGCTGCGCTTCCATCTGGCGCCGCCGATCTTCAACGCTGGCCTCGACGGCAAGGGGCGACCGAAGAAGCGCGTCTTCGGCGGTTGGATGCTGCGGGCCTTCGGCTTGCTGGCCAAGGGCCGGCGGCTGCGCGGTACCGCGCTCGACCCCTTCGGCTATGGCACCGAGCGACGTGCCGAGCGGGCGGCGATCCCGGCCTTCGAACGGGATGTGGAGCGCGTGCTGGCCGGTCTCGCGCGCGGCGACCGCGCGGCGGCCCTGGCGCTGCTGCGCCTGCCGCTGGAGGTGCGCGGCTTCGGTCCGGTGAAGGAGGCCAACCGCACCAAGGCCGCGGCGAAGGCGGCGGAGCTCTGGCTGCGCTTCGAGGCGGGCACGCCGGCTTCGGCCTCGTTGGTGCCGGTGGCGATCCCGGCCGAGTAGCCGACGTTGGAAACGAGTGCGGGAGCGGAGCCGGGCAGGCAGCTCCACTCCCGCGATCGAACCCCGGCGGCAGGACACGGATTGCCGGGGCCCGAAGGGTTGCGCCTCATGGCCGCTCGAAGACCGGGGATCGGCAGGACATTTGTCCCGCCGTCCCTCAGGCTTCGGGCAGGCCTTAGTCGAAGCGGTAGGAGGCCTTGGCCCAGACCGTGTGGAAGTCGAAATCCCCCTCCGGCCTGGTGGTCAAGGTGGCGCCGTTGCGGAGCGGAACGACCTGCTTCGCGTCGTCGTCGGAGCCGAGATTGGTGTAGAGATATTCGAGGCCGAGCAGCACGTTGTCGGTCAGCGCATAGTCCGTGCCACCGCCGACCGCGTAGCCGACGCGGGTGTCGTCCTTTGCCGTGGCGGCATCGAAGACGGTGTTGATGATCGTCGTCTCGACATTGCCGAAGGCGACGCCGCCCGTGCCGTAGACGAGGAAGCGGTCGAGCCCGACGCCGGCCTTGAGGCGCAGGGTGGCGAGATAGTCGAGCTCCTGCGACACGCCGATCGTCTGGATGCCGTCGGTGATGCCGGCGCTCTTGGTGATGTCGACATAGGAGAGATCGGCGATCGCACCGAGCACGAACGTGTTGGCACCGATCGGGGCGAAGGCATGGTTGTAGCCGACATGCACGCCGCCCGCGAAGCTGTCGTCATCCTCGGAATAGACCCGCGTGTTGGCGCCGAAGTCGTAGGCGTAGGTCGCATCCGGCGTGCCGGGGGTGCCCGGTGTGGCGGCGACGGCGGGAATGGCGGGCGTCGCGGGAACCGCCGGCGTGCCTTCGGTGGCGGGAACCGCAGGGCTGCCGGGCGTGGCGGGAACGGCAGGGGTGCCGGGCGTGGCCGGGATGGCCGGCGTGCCCGGCGATGCGGGAACGGCCGGCGTGACGACGATGCTGACCTCACGCGCCACGCCGAAGGCGATGGCCTCGCCGGTGCCGGCGAGCGTGGCCGAGAGTTCGTCGGCGGAGATGATGCCGCTCGTGCCGTTCGGGTACTGGACTGCGCACGAGCCGGCGCCTGCGCCACCGGCGGCCGCGGCCGTGCAGGAATATTCGAGGGTGCCGAAGACGGCAGGGGAGCCGGGGGTGGCCGGCGTCCCGGGCGAACCCGGATTTCCAGGAATGGCGGGGCTTCCGGGATTGGCGGGAATGGCTGGCGAGCCGGGATTGCCGGGGATCGCCGGGTTGCCGGGATTGGCGGGAACGGCGGGCCGTCCCGGCGTGCCGGGAATGGCGGCGATGCCGGGCACGAAGATGAGCGACGTCGGAATGTTGCTCGAGCCGTCGTTGAACGATCCGCCGGCCTGCGCGCCGACATAGGCGCCGGTCCACGAGAAGGCGGGAACGAAGACGACCGGTGGCTCGGGCGGCGGATAATCGACGATGTCGGCAGCGAAGGCGGAGCCGGCGATCGTGGAGGCGGCAAGGGCGAGGAGAAGGGTTTTCACGACATCAGCTCCAGAGATGATGGGTCCGACGTCGTTCGCGGACCGCCGGTCGAGGGTGCGGTGTTGGGTGCAGTCGTCCGCGAGCCCTCCCGCGTGGCCGCAGGCGGTTGGCATCGAACGGCGGGATAGGGACGTGGGCGGGACGGATCGCCCGCCCACGAAGGACTTTAGTTCGGCAGGCTGGCGGCGAAGGCGGCGCCGTTGAAGCCCTGCGAAATGGTGCCGGTGTTGACCGCGCCGACGACCGTCGTGGAGATGCCGTTGAGGTTCATGTCGTTGGCGATGCCCGTGACCGAACCGGTGATCGGGCCGGAGTTGAAGGCGCGGTTCGTCGCGTAGACGTCCAGCAGCGGGCCGCTGACGAGGGCTTCGGTCGCCGTCGTCACAGTGCTGGAAGGACCCTGAAGGTCGAGCGAAGCCAGCTGCGACGCCGCCGAGGACGAGGCGGTGTTCGACGTGTTGGCAGCGGCCTGGGCCGACGAAGACACGGTTGCGGAGATGCTGCCGGTGTCGAGGGTCGTGGAGTTGCTCGTCGCGGCCGAGACCGTCGAGACGGCCGACGCGATGTCGCCGGTATTGACGGCGCCGACGACCGTGGTCTTGATTTCGGAGAGGGAGTCGATGCCGCCGAGGGTGCGAACCTGCGAGGCCACGCTGCCGAGGTCGACATTGAGGCCGATCTCGCCGGCGTTGGCAAGAGCCAGAGCCGGCGGCAGCACGGCAACGCCGAGACCGGACGCGGCCTCGATGTTCAGCGCGACGTTCGGCAGATCGACGTTGGTGATGACTTCCGCTCCGGCCTGGCCGAGCGTGACCGCGCCGTTGATGGCGCCGATGTTGATCGACTCGTTAACCCAGTTGCCGTTGGAGAACTGGTTCTGAACGGCGAGCAGATCACCGCCGATCGTGGCACCGAGCGACTGCGCCTGTGCGCCGCCGACCGAGGCGAGACCCATGACCAGCGCCGACGCGCCGATTGCGAAAAGGGATTTCATTTGTTAGCTCCAGCTTGTGATGTCCGAGACGTGCCGGCTCCCTGTCGGCGGTCTCTATGGTTGGACAGGTCGTTCGAGAGAGCCCTGTCGGTCGGCGGAGCGGTTCCAGCGCTCCGCCGAATTCCTCATTGGGTCAGGATAGCCTGGGCCTTCGCCTGCTCCGTGACCTCGGATGCGCTCTTGCCGCCGTCGCTGCCCGCAAAGTTGCCGCTCGATCCGGCATAGGGCTTCTCGGTGCGGCCGGCCGCCGGCGCGGTCGCCGGCACGCTGGATGCGGCACGGTTCGCGGTCGGCTGCGGCGTGGGGGTGCCGGCGGCGGGCAGCGAGACCGCGACGCCCGGCGGCGGCGCACCGACGGCCTTGGCCGCCGCCTTCGACTTGGCCAGCGCCCCGACGGCTTCCGCCGTCTTCGTGTTGTCGATGTAGCCGTGCCCGCGATCCACGAAGTCGCGGCAATCGGCGTAGTTGTCGGCCTTCATCACCTGCGTCAGCAGTTCGAAGGTCGAGAGGTTCAGCATCTGCCGCAGCGCGAAATGGATCGCCTCGCGCTCGCGGCCGCCGAAATCGATGTTCGTCAGCTGGTCGCCGATGAAGCGCCCGACGCCGATCCCTGCTTCCGAGGAGAAGATCTGCTTCTGAAGCGGCACGTTGGCGACGATCAGCCCGGAATTGGCGTCGGTCATCGCCAGATCGAGCCCGATCAGGATGCGGTTCTGCCGGTAGCGTCCGCCGATGCCGGCGACCTCGACCTCGGCGCCGCTGCCGGGAATGAAGTCGAGCGAGTTGATCGACCCGGTGATGTAGAAGTTCGACGGGATCTGGCGTGTCGTGTCGCGGATCCGCCACTCGGCTTCGGTGGTCATGACGCGGGGGTCGCGGCGGTTCACCACCGTGGCGCCCGCCTTGAACAGCGCCGACTGGATCATGTCGCCGGCGCCTTGCGTCACGAACTTGCCCACGCCGCCGTCGGTGAAGCTTTCCTTGCCGGTCTGGTCGAGCACGGCGCCGACCGAGAAGACGAGGTTGCGGGCGATGCGCCCGTTGAGGCAGGTCAGCGCCTTGTCGAACGGCGTGACGATGTCGCTGATCGGCGGACCCTGCACGAGCTTGGCGTTGCTCGTCGAGGCCGCGACGCCCGGCGCCGCGGCACAACCCGGCAGGGTTGCAAGCGCCATCATGGCGGGAATCAGGCGCGTCTTGAGAAGGGTTCGCATCGCCAGCCTCAATTACAGCTGGGCATCGTGGGAGAGGGCAGCGCCGCGTCGATCGACACGTGTCCGTCCTGGCAGCCCCGCGATGTCGCCTCGTTGTTCGTCGAGACGTTGATGTTGCCCTTCCCGGAAATGTCGATGTTGTTCGTCGAGTTGTTCACCGCGCCGATCGCGGTGGTCTGCTGCTCGATGTCGTTGACCGTCTTGTTCGTCTGCGTGGCGATGTTGTCGCCGTAGTGAACGTTGTTGAACGAGGTGATCTGCGTCTTGCCGAGGGACTCGTAATATCCCTCCTCGTTCTTGCGCAGGATGTCGCTCTGCAGGAGGCGGAGGTTCTTCTCGGACGTCGAGTTGAAGCCGTAGTTGCCGTTCCAGTCGGACGCCGGGCTCACCGTGCTCTGAGCGAAGGCCAGTCCTGCCGACGCGCCGACGACGACCACGGCCATGGCGAAGGCATTTCGCAGGCAATGGTTCATCGTTCGCTTCCCCTCGACACCTGACAGACACGCGAAGACTTGGGAACGCGCAGCAAAGACGCGTCCGGTCCTAAGGTCTGGCAAGCTGATGATTGTGCTGCCGCTTCGGCAGCTTCCCCGGGAACGACTTGGCCATAAAAGCCTCAGCGTCTGCAACTCAAAATTGCATACGGAAATCTTGCTGCTCGCCTGTGTTGCAGGACGGCTACAACCGTGGCGGGCGTGCACTGCAAGACGTCTGAAAGACCGAGCCCGACTTGTCCCCGATTTCTCCGCGTCCTGTCGACCGCGCGCAGACTGCCTTTCGTCTTCGAACAGGAGGTTTCATGTCCCAGTCGTCCCGGCTCAGGTTTCCCTATCTCATGCCGCAGCAGGCGCAGAAGCATCTGACGCACAACGAGGCGCTGAGGCTGCTCGACGTGCTCGTGCAGACGGCGGTCGTCTCGGCCGACAGGACGGACGAACCGGAATCGGCGGCGGAAGGCGATCTCTTCATCCTGCCGGCGGGGCGCAGCGGCGCGCGCTGGGCGACGATGGCGGAGGGCGCGCTGGCGCTCTGCGAGAACGGCGCCTTCGTCGAGATCGAGCCGACGGAGGGGCAGATCGCCTATGTGCGGGATCGCAAGGTGCTTCTCGTCTACACGCAAGGGGCGTGGACGGGCGAGCCCTTCGCCCCTCGGCCGAGCGCGAGTTTCGCCGTCAATGCCGAGCCCTCGAGCACGAACCGGCTGACGGTCGCCGCCGATGCCGAGCTGTTGACGCACGACGCGCGCACGCCGGGGACGGGGGACGCCCGCAAGATCATCAACAAGGCCGCGCCTGGGCGCACCGCCGCCGTCCTGTTCCAGACGGGGTTCTCGGGCCGCGCCGAATTCGGCCTCGTCGGCAACGACGACTTCTCGCTGCGGGTCTCGGCGGACGGCGCGAGCTTCCGCGATGCGATGCGGATCGGCGCGTCGGACGGACGCGTCGCCGTGGCGCGGGCTGGGGCGGCGGTCTGCGCGCTCGATGTCGGCGGTCCCGTGCGCGTCGGCACCTTCGCCAAGGCCGCGCTTCCCGCCGCCGCGGCGGGGGCCGGGCAGATCGTGTTCGTCCCCGACGAAGCGGGCGGCGCGGTGCTGGCCTTCAGCGACGGCGCGGCATGGCGGCGCGTCACCGACCGCGCCGTCGTGGCTTAAAAGCCCATGCCGGCGGCGTGATCCACGGCCGCGTCAGGCTGGCTCCCACCACGCCGTGCGACAGGGTAGAACGGACGCGTCCGGGCGCAGAGCCCGGGCGATTCGACGAAGACAGGAGAGCGGCCATGTCGATCTGGGCGATCGGACTCATGACCGGTACGGTGCTCGACGGCAATGTCGACATCGCGATGCTGCAGACGGACGGCGAGCGGATCGATGATTTCGGTCCGCGCATGCTCGCGCCCTATCCGCGCGACATCCGCCCGCTGTTGAAGGAAACCCTCGCGACGGCCGCCGCCTGGGGCTTCGAGGGCCCGGAGCCGGCGATCTTCGCCGAGGCCGAGCGCGCGCTGACCATCGCCCAGTCCGATGCGGTCGCCGCGTTCCTCGAGGACGAGGGCATCCCGGCCGAGGATATCGGCGCCATCGGCTTCCACGGGCAGACCGTGCTGCACCGGGCGCGCACGCCCGCCCGGCTCGGCGCGACGCGCCAGCTCGGCGACGGTGCCTTGATGAGCGAGCGGCTCGGCATTCCCGTCGTGTTCGACTTTCGCTCGCGCGATGTCGCGGCCGGCGGGCAGGGGGCGCCGCTCGCCTCGCTCTATCACCGCGCGCTTCTGCGCCGGATCGGCGCGGGCGTCGACACGGCGTTCCTCAATCTCGGCGGCGTCGCCAACGTCACCTGGGTGTCCGCCGACGGCACGATGCAGGCCTTCGACACCGGCCCGGCGAACGCGCCGCTCAACGACTGGATGGGCCAGAAGGTGCGGGCCGAGATGGACCGTGACGGCATCACCGCCGCGCGCGGCCATGTCGACGAGGCGCGGCTCGCGAAGCTGCTCGACCATCCCTATTGCGGCGCGCCCTATCCGAAATCGCTCGACCGCAACGACTTCACGGCCAAGATGGCGGAGGGTCTGTCGACCGAGGACGGCGCCGCGCTTCTCACCGCCTTCACCGCCGGGGCGGTCGGCCGGGCGCTCGATCTCCTGCCGCAACGGCCGAAACGCCTCGTCGTCTCGGGCGGCGGCCGGCGCAACCCCGTGCTGATGCGCGAGATCGCGGCGCGCGCTGGCGTCGAGGTGGTGGATGCCGACGCCTGCGGCCTTCATGGCGATGCCGTCGAGGCCGAGTGCTTCGCTTTCCTCGCCGTGCGCGTGCTCGAAGGCCTGCCGATCAGCTTCCCCACCACGACCGGCGTGCCCGCGCCGATGACGGGCGGGCGCGTCGCCCTGCCGCCGGCGCCTCGCGCACGCTGAAATCAAGCGGCTCCCGAGGTCCGCCGTGACGCAGGAACGTCGCGCAAGATGAAGTCGCGGGCGAGGACTATTCACTCGCCCCTCGCGTTTGAATGCATCGAAGCCGCTCTAGCTGCGTTCCCGATTTGGAAACGTTTTAAGGAGCGGCACCTCCATGCAACTCACCGTCAATGGAACCGGGCATTCGCTCGATATCGACCCGCGCACCACGCTTCTCGACGTGCTGCGCGATCATCTCGCCCTGACCGGGACGAAGAAGGGCTGCGACCACGGCCAGTGCGGCGCCTGCACCATTCTCGTCAACGGCCGGCGCATCAATTCGTGCCTGACTCTGGCCGTGATGCACGACGGCGACGAGATCACCACGATCGAGGGCCTCGGCGAGCCGGGGAACCTGCACGCGATGCAGGAAAGCTTCCTGCATCATGACGGCTACCAGTGCGGCTACTGCACGCCGGGCCAGATCGTGTCGGCCGTCGGCATGCTGGGCGAGGCCAAGGACAACTGGCCGAGCAACGTGACGGCCGACCTCGAAGGCCATGCAGACCTCTCCGACGCCGAGATTTCCGAGCGCATGAGCGGCAATCTCTGCCGCTGCTCGGCCTATCCCAACATCGTCGATGCGATCCGCACCGTGAAAGACAAGAGCCTGAAGGACGGGACAGCGGCATGAAACAGTTCGAGTACGCCCGCGCCACCAGTTCGAGCGAGGCGGCGGCCATCGCCTCGTCGGCGGCCACCAAGTTCATCGCCGGGGGGACCAATCTTCTCGACCTGATGAAGCTGCAGATCGAGACGCCGACGAAGCTCGTCGACATCACCCGTCTGCCGCTGAAGACGATCGACACCGAGGGCGAGGGGCTTCGCATCGGCGCGCTCGTCACCAACAGCGATCTGGCCGCCGACGAGCGGATCCGCCGCGACTACGCGGTGCTGTCGCGCGCGCTCCTGGCGGGGGCGTCGGGTCAGCTGCGCAACAAGGCGACCACCGGCGGCAACCTCCTGCAGCGCACCCGCTGCGGCTATTTCTACGAGACCAATGCGCGCTGCAACAAGCGCGAGCCCGGCACGGGCTGCGACGCGATGGACGGGTTCAATCGCATCCTCGCGATCCTCGGCACGTCCGACCAGTGCATCGCGACGCACCCGTCCGACATGGCGGTGGCCATGCGCTTGCTGAATGCCGTGGTGGAGACGGTGAAGGCCGACGGTTCGACCCGCCGCATTCCCATCCACGAGCTGCACCGCATGCCCGGCACGACGCCCGAGCGCGAGACGAACCTCGAGGCCGGTGAGCTCATCACTGCGATCGTGCTGCCCAAGCCGCTGGGCGGCACGCATCTCTACCGCAAGGTCCGCGATCGCGCGTCCTACGCCTTCGCGCTCATTTCGATCGCGGCCGTCGTGCGCATGGAGGACGGCGTGATCGCCGACGTGCGGCTCGGTTTCGGCGGCATCGGCACCGTGCCATGGCGCGACGCAGCGGTGGAAGCGGCCCTGAAGGGGCAGGCGCCCGGCGAGGCCGTCTTCGCCAAGGCCACGGACATTCTCCTCGCGGAGGCCAAGGGGCATGGCGACAACGACTTCAAGATCGATCTGATGCGCCGCGTCCTGCCGGCCGTCCTCGACGAAGCGACACAGGGAGCCGCATGATGGATACGCACAGCATCAAGATGGACGAGCCGATCGGCGAGACGCGTCTCGACCGCGGCGTCCAGAACGTCATCGGCAAGGGCATCGACCGGCTGGAAGGCCCGTTGAAAGTATCCGGGCGCGCACCCTACGCCTACGAGCATCAGCATGCCGGCAAGGTGGCCTACGGCTATCTCGTGACGTCGAGCATCGGCTCGGGCGACATCGTCTCCATCGACACCGACGCGGCGATGGCGATGGCGGGCGTCCTGCATGTCGTGATCGACAAGCACGGGGTTCGTGCCTCGGCCGACCCGAGCGATGCCAAGCCGGCGGCGATCGCCGGCAAGGTGACGCATTTCGGTCAGCCGATCTGCCTTGTCGTCGCCGAGAGCTTCGAGATCGCGCGCGATGCCGCCAAGCTCGTTCACGTCGAGTACAAGGCGACGGAAGGCAAGTACGATCTGCATGCCGAGAAGGCGAACGCCTTCGATCCCGGCGAGCAGACGATGCCGTCGATGACCGAGAAGGGCGACTTCGACGCGGCGTTCGGCAAGGCCGAGGTGACGTTCGACGCCACCTATACGACGCCGAGCCACAGCCATTCGGCGATGGAGCCGCACACGTCCGTCGCGGTCTGGGACGGCGACGACCTGACGCTTTATGGCTCCTACCAGCTCGTCTCGACCAATGTCGGCCAGCTCGCGGCCGCGCTCGGCATCAACAAGAAGCACGTGCGGATCGTCAGCCCCTATGTCGGCGGCGGCTTCGGCGGCAAGCTCGGCATTTCGCCCGAAGCCGTGTTCGCGGCGCTGGCGGCCAAGGAAATCGACCGGCCGGTGAAGCTCGCGCTGACCCGCCAGCAGGTCTACCAGGTGACGAGCCGGCGGCCCGACACGATCCAGCGCGTGCGGATCGGCACGACGAAGGACGGCGTGGTCACCGCGATCGGTCACGACACGACCACCGGCAACACGCCCGGCGACGACGGGTTCGAGCCCGCGGGCATCTCGACCGTCTTCCTCTACGGCGGCGACAACCGGCAGATCCGGCACTGGAAGGCGGACGTGAACATCCTTCTCGGCGCATCGATGCGGGCGCCGGGCGAGGCGGTCGGCATGCTCGCCACCGAGAACGCGATGGACGAGATGGCCGAGAAGCTCGGCCTCGACCCCGTCCAGTTCCGCAAGCTGAACGAGCCGGCGGTGGATCCGCAGGAGGGCCTGCCCTGGTCCTCGCGTATGCTCGTCGAATGCATGGACGAAGGCGCCAGGCGTTTCGGCTGGGACAAGCGGTCGGTGCGGCCGGGCACGCGGCGCGAAGGCGAATGGCTGATCGGCCTCGGCATGGCAGCCGCCTCGCGCAAGAACATGCTGCAGCAGTCTTCGGCGCGCGTGACGCTGGCGGCGGACGGGTCGGCGCTGATCGAGACCGACATGACCGACATCGGCACGGGCACCTACACGATCCTGCGCCAGATCGCGGCCGAGATGCTGGGCCTGCCGGCCGACAAGGTGGCGGTGTCGCTCGGCGACAGCGAGTTGCCGCAGGCGCCGGGATCGGGCGGTTCGTGGGGCGCGAACTCTTCGGGCTCGTCCGTCTATGCGGCCTGCGAGGGAATCATCGAGGCGCTGGCCAAGAAGCTGGACGTCTCGGCCGAAGACCTGACGTTGAAGGACGGGACCGCGATCGCCGGCAACCGGCAGACCCCGTTCACGCAGCTTCTGGCCGGCGAGAACATTGTCGTCACCGGCAAGTTCGCACCGGGCAAGCAGTACACCGCCACCCATCAGGCGAGCTACGGCGCGCATTTCTGCGAGGTGGCGGTCAATGCCTTTACCGGCGAGACGCGGGTTCGCCGTCTGCTGACGGTGGCCGCGGCCGGCCGTATCCTCAACGAGAAGACGGCGACCTCGCAATGCTACGGCGGGCAGATCTTCGGCATCGGCTCGGCGCTGCACGAGGAGCTGGTGATCGACACGCGCACCGGTCTTCTGGTGAACCACGATCTCGCCGAGTATCACGTGCCGGTGAATGCCGACGTGCCGCAGCTTGAAGTCGTGCTGCTGCCCGAGCGCGACCATGCGGCGAGCCCGCTGGCCGCCAAGGGCATCGGCGAACTGGCGCTGGCCGGCGTCGGCGCGGCCGTGACGAACGCGATCTACAATGCCTGCGGCGTGCGGGTGCGCGACTATCCGATGACGCTGGACAAGGTCATCGCCGGCCTGCCGCGCCCGAGTTTTCGCTCGGCGGCGGAGTAGGGCGGCGGTCCGACAACGGCATCGCGGCTTGATCGTCTCCCCAGAGGCGAGAAGCTGCAAGTTTTGATGGTGATGTCATCTCCGGATTGATGATGAAGGCGGCGCGGGGTTCTCTCCCGCGCCGTTTTCGTTTCGTCGTCAGGCGGCCTTGCCGAGGTCGCCGTGGGGGTCGAGGACGTATTTCGTCGCCGCGCCCTTGTCGAAGCTCTCGTAACCCTTTGCGGCGTCCTCAAGCGAGATGATCTCGGCGTTGACGATGTCGGCGATCGGCAGGCGGTCGTGGAGGATCGCGGTCATCAGCTGACGATTGTAGCGCAGCACGGGGGTCTGGCCGGTGTGGAAGGATTGCGCCTTGGCCCAACCGAGGCCGAAGCGCAGCGACAGGTTGCCCTGCTTGGCCGCCGCCTCCGAGGCGCCGGGATCTTCGGTCACGTAGAGGCCGGGAATGCCGATCGAGCCGGCGGCGCGGGTGATCTCCATCATCTGGTTGAGCACCACGGCGGGCTGCTCCTTGCCGCTGTGGCCGACCGCCTCGAAGCCCACCGCGTCGATCGCCGCATCCACCTCGGGCACGCCGACGATCTCGGCCACCATCTCGCCGAGCCGGTCGCTCTGCGAGAGATCCACCGGCTCGAAGCCGACCCGCTTGGCATGCGCCAACCGCTCCTTGTTGAAGTCGCCGATCATCACGACGGCGGCGCCCAAGATCCGCGCGGAGGCGGCGGCTGCGAGGCCGACCGGACCGGCGCCCGCGACATAGACGGTGGAGCCGACGCCGACGCCGGCCTTCACCGCGCCGTGGAAGCCGGTCGGCAGGATGTCAGAGAGCATGGTGAGATCGCGGATCTTGGCCATGGCCCGGTCCTTGTCCGGGAACTTGAGGAGGTTGAAGTCGGCATAGGGCACCATGACGTATTTCGCCTGTCCGCCGATCCAGCCGCCCATGTCGACATAGCCGAAGGCGCCGCCGGCGCGCGACGGATTGACCGTGAGGCAGACGCCGGTGTCGAGCGTGCGGCAGGTGCGGCAGCGCCCGCAGGCGACGTTGAACGGCACGGAGACGAGATCGCCGACATCGAGCATCTCGACGTCTGCGCCCTTCTCGATGACCTCGCCGGTGATCTCGTGGCCGAGCACGAGGCCTTGCGGCGCGGTGGTGCGGCCGCGCACCATGTGCTGATCGGAGCCGCAGATATTCGTGGAGACCACGCGCAGGATCACGGCGTGCTCGATCTTGCGCCCATCCGGCGCCGAGAATTTCGGATCGTCGATGGACTGGACCTCGACCTTGCCGGGTCCGAGATAGACGACGCCTCTGTTACCGCTCATGCGCTGGCCTCCCATCTTGTGTTGGCGACGCGGCCGCGAGGCCGATCCGCAACCGCGAAGGGTAGACTGCATCGGGCGAAGCGGAAGACCCTTCGCCTGCCTTTCGATGCGGCAGCGCGAAGGGTGCGGTGCAGCTTACGGGGTGGCGCGCGGCCCGTCCGGCCAGACCGTCGCGCCGCGCGGAACGATCGCGCCGTATTCGCCGATAACGAGGCTGGCCATCCGGTGCCCGGCGCGGGCGGCCTCGTCCAGCGTGCCGCCGGTGAGGAGCACGGCGAGCGCCGCCCCGTTGAAGCTGTCGCCGGCCGAGGTCGTGTCGACGATGCGAGGCGCGGCGACGCCGGCGATCTCGCGAAGGCCCGAGGCGTCGCCGACGATCGCCGGATCGCCGCCCGACTTCACGATCGCGGCGCTCGCGCCCATGGCCAGCAGCCGCTCGGTCGCCGAGCGGGCGTCGGCGTCGGCAAAGAGCGCCTGTTCGTCGTCGAGGCCGGGGAGCGACAGGCTGGCGCTCGCATGCGCTTCGGCGATCACAGCGCCGGCCTCGTCCTTCGAGGTCCAGAGGCGCGGGCGGTAGTTGCCGTCGAAGGCGACGATGCGCCCCGCGGCCTTCATGCGGGAAGCAAGGTCGAGAAGCCGGGCGCGGCCCTCGGGGGTGAGGATCGCCAGCGAGATGCCGGAGAAGCAGAGCGCGTCGAAGCCTTCGATCGCGTGCTCGATGTCGGCGTCCTGCCCGTCCGCGAAGAGGCGGCGGGCGGCGGCCGTGGAGCGCCAATAGGCGAAGGAGCGCTCACCCGCCGCGTCGCGGCTGATGGCGTAGAGGCCGGTCGTCTCGCCCGGAGCAACGCGGACGTAGCCGGTCTCGACGCCCTCGTCCGCGATGAAGGCCGGAATCTCGGCGCCGAACGGATCGTCGCCGATGCGCGTGACGTAGTGGACCTCGACGTCGCGGGTCTCTCCGAGCGCGCGGCGGCAGTAGACGGCGGCATTGAGCGTGTCGCCGCCCACCGTGCGGCGCAGCGTCCCCGCTTCGTCGCCGGGGCGGTGGAACAGCTCGATCATGCACTCGCCAACGAAGGCGATGCGGCGCGGCGCGCTCATGCGGCGCCCCGTGCGAGGAACGTGTCGATCTCGGGCCCGCGCGGCATGGCGCGGGCGCCGAAGCTGAGGCACGCCAGCGAGGCGGCGGCGACTGCGCGGCGCACGGCGTCGGCACGACCGAGGCCGGCGTCGAGGCCGGCGGCGAGGACGCCGCAGAGCGTGTCGCCGGCGCCGGTCGTATCGACCGGCCGGATCGAGGGGGCGGTGAACCGCTCGATGCCGCCGTCGGCCTCGACGAGGATGGCACCGTCCGAGCCGAGCGTCGCCAGCACGGCGAGCGAGGTTTCAGTGGCGACCGCCGCGGCGAGCGAGGCCGGCTCGGAGCCTTGGATCCCGAGGATGGCGGCGGTCTCGGCCAGCTCGTGCTCGTTGACGATGAGAAGGTCGGTGGAGGCGAAGAGGGCGCGCAGCGAACCTGAGGAGACGCCGACCGGCACGGGCGCGAGGTTGAGGAGGACCGGCACCGCGTGGTCGCGCGCCGCGCGAGCGGCCTCCACCGTATCCTCGAAGGGCAGTTCCATCTGCATCACGAGCGCCGAAGGCTTCTGCGACCAGAGGGCCGACAGGCTCGCCGCCTTCGCCAGCCGGTTGGCGCCGCTGGCCACCGTGATGGCGTTCTCGCCGTCCACGGCCACCGTGATGAAGGCGCAGCCGGTCGGCTCGTTCAGCCGCGCCAGGGCCGAGACGTCGATGCCTTCGGCCTCCAGCGTGGCGGCCTCGGCCTCGCCGAACGCATCCTGCCCCACGGCGCCGGCGAAGTGCGTCACGGCGCCGGCCCGCGCGGCGGCGACCGCCTGGTTGGCGCCCTTGCCGCCGGACATGCGCTCGTAACCCGGAGCCAGCACCGTCTCGCCCGGTTTCGGGATGGTCTCGACCCGGCAGACGAGATCGACATTCACCGATCCGAACACGACGATCATGCGCTTCTTTCTCCCCATCGATCCCGAGCCGATCCGTAGCCAAGAAGCGGGACCGTCACAAGCGGGGCACTTGTGCACTTGGGCCTTCGCGCCGACGCACTTCCTAAGGTGGCCTTCTCGCTGCACTGCATTATCTGTCGCGCGATCGGACCGCCCGTCCGCTTCATCTTTCGAGGAAACTCCCATGACCCCGAGCTTCGGCTTTGCCTGCACCGACGCCAGCGCCCCGATGAAGCCCTGGAGCTTCGAGCGCCGGGACCTTCGCGACGACGACGTGCTCATCGACATCACCCATTGCGGCGTCTGCCATTCCGATATCCATCAGGCGCGCAACGACTGGGGCTGGGCCACCTATCCGCTGGTGCCCGGGCACGAGATCGTCGGCCGCGTCTCGGCCGTCGGCTCGAAGGTCTCCGGCTTCAAGGTCGGCGACAAGGTGGGCGTCGGCTGCATGGTCGACAGCTGCCAGGATTGCCCGTCCTGCACTGAGGGCCTCGAGCAATACTGCGAAAAGGGCATGACGCAGACCTATGCGGACACCGATAAGCGCGACGGGATCCCGACCTATGGCGGCTATTCCGACAAGATCGTCGTGACCGAGAAGTTCGTGCTGCGCATGCCCGAAAAGCTCGACTTGGCCGCTGCCGCGCCTCTCCTTTGCGCAGGCATCACCACCTATTCGCCGCTCAAGCACGTGAAGCTCGCCAAGGGCGACAAGCTGGCGGTGGTCGGCCTCGGCGGCCTCGGCCATATGGCCATCAAGTTCGGCGTGGCGATGGGCGCGGAGGTGACGCTGTTCACCCGATCCAAAACGAAGGAAGCCGAGGCGCGCGCGCTCGGCGTCAGCGACGTGATCTTCTCGACCGACGAGGCCGCCATGCAGGCGGCCGCCGGCCGATTCGACTACATTCTCGACACGGTGCCCGTGCCGCACGACCTCAACCCCTATATTGGCACGCTGAAGCGCGACGGCACGCACATCATCGTCGGCGTCATCGGCCCGCTCGACCCGCCGGTGAGCGGCGCCAACCTCATCATCGGGCGCAAGTCCGTGATCGGCTCGCTGATCGGCGGCATCAAGGAGACGCAGGAGATGCTCGATTTCTGCGCCGAGCACGGGATCGTCTGCGACATCGAGATGATCAAGATGGCCGACATCAACGAGGCCTTCGACCGCACGGTGAAGGGCGACGTCCACTATCGCTTCGTCATCGACATGGCCTCGCTCGCCGAGACGAAGCAGGCTGCCTGAGCGTCATCGCTCAACGCATGACGGGAACGCCGGCCGAAAGGCCGGCGTTTCGCTGTTTCCCTCATCAGCCGATCCCGGCGATCGCCAACCGGACCGATCCGACATGACCAAGCCTCACGTCCTCTGCCTCATGATGACCTCGATCGACGGCCGCGTGCTGACGGAAGGCTGGGCGATCGACGCGCCTTCGAAGATATTCGAGGACGCCCACGACGCGCTGGAGGGCGATGCCTGGCTCGTCGGCCGGGTGACGCTGGAAGAGGATTTCGATGCGGCCGGCGACTGGGAGCGGGGCCTCGCCACCGGCCCGATCGAGCGCACCGACTGGTTCGCGCAGCGCCATGCCAAGGGCTATGCGATTGCGATCGACCGCTCGGGCAAGCTCAACTGGAAGACCGACAACATCGACGGCGAGCACTATGTCGCGGTGCTCTCAACGGGCGTTTCCGACGACTATCTCGCCTTCCTGCGCCAGCGCGGCGTCTCGTACATCTTCGGCGGTGAGGACGAGATCGACTTCGCCCATGTGCTGGACGTTCTCGGCCGCGAGCTTGGGATCAAGCGGCTGCTTCTCGAAGGCGGCGGCGGGGTCAACGGGTCGGTGCTGAATGCCGGGTTCGTCGACGAACTGCTCGTTTTCGTCCTGCCGCTGACGGACGGGCGGAAGGATGCGCCCTCGCTCTTCGACATCGCCGGCGACTGGCGGGGATCGCGCAAGCTCGAACTCCTGTCGAACGACACGGTGGAGGGTGGCATCGTCAAGCTGCACTACCGCGTGAGCAACGATCGCGGCTGAGCCCGCGCCCGGTCGCCGTCCGCGGCTCGGCGGGCTCTCGCAATGATCTTGTGCGCGGGTGGAGTGGAGCGGGCGCCCCGCCTGTGCTCCTCTGGCGCGGCAAGAGGATGGACCCCCGCATGAGCCCGCTTCGATGAAACCCGATGATGCCGAGCCGTCGCTCGTCCCGCGCCTGCGACTGCTCTTCGGCGACCAGCGCATCGTCGGGCCGGGCCGGGCCGATCTCCTCGAAGGCATTCGCGACACCGGCTCGATCGCGGCGGCGGGGCGCGCGATGCGCATGAGCTACAAGCGGGCCTGGACGTTGATCGAGCACCTGAACGCCACGTTCGACACGCCGCTCGTTGTGGTTCATCGCGGCGGCAGCGGCCATGGCGGCGCCGTCCTGACCGATCTCGGCACCGAGGTTCTGGAGCGCTACCGGCGGATGCAGCGCCTCAGCGACGCCGCGATCGCGGAGGATCTGAAAGCGCTGGAGGCCCGCCTGGGGTCGCATCCCCAACACGAGAGCGCGAGCGATAGGGTCGATCCGACATAACGCTTGCCAGCCGAAAATGCGGCTCTAGGTTTCGATATGGTCCATCGGACATAACGGAGCCAACCTCGCATGATTCGCCTCGCACGCCCCCGCCGCCATGCGATCCTCGCCGGACTGGCAGCGCTTCTCCTCTCGTCCGGCTCGGCGCTCGCGGCCTCGGCGCAGATCGCCGTCGCCGCCAATTTCACCGACGCGGCCAACGAGATCGCCACCGCCTTCCAGGCCGAGACCGGCGACGAGGCGGTGCTCTCCTTCGGCTCGACCGGCCAGATCTATACGCAGATCACGCAAGGCGCGCCGTTCGAGGTGTTCCTCGCGGCAGACGACGTGCGCCCCGAAAAGGCGGCGAGCGAGGGATTGGGCGTCAAGGGCTCGGTCTTCACCTATGCGATCGGCCAGCTCGTGCTCTATTCGGCCGATCCGGCCCTCGTGAAGGACGGCGAGACCCTGAAGGGCAAAGGCTTCAATAAGATCGCCATCGCCAACCCGGAAGCGGCCCCGTACGGCGCGGCCGCGGTGGAGACGATGAAGGCGCTCGGCCTCTTCGACACGCTGTCGCCGCGCATCGTTCAGGGCACGTCGATCGCGCAGGCCTACCAATTTGTCGAGACCGGCAGCGCCGAACTCGGCTTCGTAGCGCTGGGGCAGGTGGTGAACGCCAAGGGCGGCTCGCAATGGGCGGTGCCGCAGTCGCTCTACACGCCGATCCGGCAGGATGCGGTGCTGCTGACCAAGGGCGAGAGCAACGAGGCCGCAAAGGCGTTCGTTGCCTTCCTGAAGAGCCCCAAGGCGCTGGAGATCATCCGCCAATACGGCTACCGCACGGGCGAATAGAACGCGACGGCCGGGGGCGATCGGGCGATGGATGAACTCTGGTCGCCGATCCGGCTGACGCTGGAACTGGCGACGACAACGACGGCGATTCTTCTTCTCGTCGGCACGCCGCTGGCCTGGTGGCTGGCGCGCTCGCCGCGCTGGTGGAAGGAAATGGTGGCGGCCGTCGTGTCGCTGCCGCTCGTGCTGCCGCCGACCGTCCTCGGCTTCTACCTGCTCATCGCGCTCGGGCCCAACGCGCTCGGCGGCTGGCTCGGTGCGCCGCTCGGCCTTCGCACCTTCGCCTTTTCCTTCACCGGCCTCGTGGTCGGCTCTACGATCGGCTCGCTCCCCTTCGTGGTGCAGCCGATCCGCAACGCTTTCGAGGCGATGGGCGAGCGGCCGCTGGCAGTCGCCGCGACGCTCGGCGCCTCGCCGCTCGACCGTTTCCTTACCGTCGCGCTGCCGCTGGCGCGCCCCGGTCTGGCGACGGGCGCGGTGCTCGGCTTCTCGCACACGGTGGGCGAGTTCGGGGTGATCCTGATGATCGGCGGCAACATTCCCGGCGAGACGCGGGTCCTGTCGGTGGCGATCTTCGATTTCGTCGAGACGCTGCGCTGGCGCGAGGCGCATATCCTGTCGGCCGGTCTTCTCGCCTTCGCCTTCGTGGTGATCCTCTCGGTGCAGCTGATGGAGCGCCGCGCCAGGCGGCGGGCGGCATGATCGAGGCCGCCTTCGCCGGCCGGGTGGGCGGGTTCGATCTCGACGTGGCGCTGGAGGCGCCGATGCGCGGCGTCACCGCGCTGTTCGGCCCGTCCGGTTGCGGCAAGACGACGGTGCTGCGCTGCCTCACGGGGCTGCTGCGCCTGCCGGGGCGGCTGGCGGTCGGCGGCGAGGTCTGGCAGGACGGGCACCGCTTCGTGCCGACCCACAGGCGCCGCGTCGGCATGGTGTTCCAGGAGCCGAGCCTGTTTGCGCATCTCACCGTGCGCGGCAATCTCAACTACGGACGCAGCCGGGCGAAATCCGCCGGCACCGGGGAGACGATCGGCTTCGACGAGGTGGTGGATCTCCTCGGACTCGAGCCGCTGATCGCGCGGGCGCCGACGCAGCTGTCGGGCGGCGAGCGCCAGCGGGTGTCGCTCGGACGCGCGCTGCTCTCCCAGCCGCGCCTGCTGCTGATGGACGAGCCGCTGTCGGCGCTCGACCGCACCGCCAAGGACGAAATCCTTGTCTATCTCGAACGGCTGCATGCGCGGCTGCGCATTCCCGCGATCCTCGTCAGCCACGACATGAGCGAGGTCGAGCGCCTCGCCGATCGGGTCGTGCTGTTGCGGCAGGGGCGGGTGCTGGCGGCCGGCGCACTCAACGCCGTGCTGACCGATCCCGCCTTGCCGCTCGCCGCGATGCGGGGCGCGGCGGCCGTGCTGGATGCCGTCGTGTCGGGCTTCGATGCGGCCGACGGGCTGTTGCGGCTCGATCTCGGCGGGCAGGCGGTGCTCGTCACCGCGCGCCCGGTGCCGGTGGGGCAGGCGGTGCGGCTGCGGATCGCGGCGGCCGATGTCAGCCTCGCGCTCGATCGCCCGGCGGGCTCGACGATCCTCAACGTGCTGGACGCGACCATTCGCCGGATCGAGCCGGTGGGGGAGGCGGAGATGCAGGTCTTCCTGGCGCTGCCCGGCGGGCAGGAATGCCTCGCCCGCATCACCCGGCGCTCCGCCCGGCTTCTCGATCTGAGCGCCGGCAAGCCCGTGTTCGCGCAGGTGAAGGGCGTCTCGCTGTCCACCACCGAAGCCGCGCCCTGACGGGGCGGCACCCGTCCCCCCGACCGATCCGGTCATCACACGAAGGAGAAACCCGATGAAGATTTCCGCTCGCAACCGCCTGAAGGGTCGCGTCGTCTCGATCGAGAAGGGCGCGACCACGGCGCATGTGCGCATCGACGTCGCCGGGACGATCGTGACCGCCGCCATCACCAACGAGGCCGTCGACGATCTGGCCTTGAGCGTCGGCTCGGATGCCTATGCGATCGTCAAGGCGTCGGACGTGATGGTGGGCGTCGACTGAGCGCCAACAGATCCCGACTGCCTCGCTCAACCAGCCGAGTCGAGCGAGGCGGTCGAGGCGCTTAGTGCTAGGACTGCCGGGTGGACATGCCCGGAGTCCGGTGCGACAGGCACGCCATCGATGAAGGCGGGCGGGAGTTTTGCGATGCTGGCGAGAGCCAAGGAGTGGGCGCGGGCCATCAAGCGGGACGTCGTCGCACTCTGGATCGCAGCACGCGACCCGAGGACGCCGCGAGGCGCCAAGATCGCGGCCGGCGCTGTGGCGGCCTATGCGCTCAGCCCCATCGACCTCATTCCCGACTTCATTCCGATCATCGGATATCTGGACGATGTCATCCTGCTGCCGATCGCCATCGCGCTGATCGTGCGGATGATCCCGAACGAGCTGATGGACGAGTACCGGGCGGCGGCGATGGCGCGGTCCGGCCGGCCAGCGAGCCGGGGCGCGATGATCGCCATCATCCTCGTCTGGGTGGCCATGGCCATCGGGTTGATCGGGTGGCTCGCGCCCCTGGCCGCAGTTTGGCTTCGATCCTGATCGGGTCCGGTGCGATCCCTGGCATGAAAAAGGGCGCCTCACGGCGCCCTTTTTCATGGGTCATTCGGCCGGGGCCGGGTGCGGTCCGCCGGCGGGCGCGGCGCGCTCGGGCGTGTCGGTGGTCTTGGGCTTCTTGTCCCGCGCCAGCAGCTTGTAGAAGAGCGGGATGAAGAAGATCGCGATGAAGGTCGCCATCAGCATGCCGCCGATGACGCCGGTGCCGATCGAGTGGCGGCTGGCTGACGAGGCGCCGGTGGCCGTGGCCAGCGGCACGACGCCAAGGACGAAGGCCAGCGAGGTCATCACGATCGGGCGGAAGCGCAGCTTGGCGCCCTGAAGCGCGGCGTCGAAGGCCGACAGACCCTCCTCGCGTTTCAGCACCGCGAACTCGACGATGAGAATCGCGTTCTTGGCCGCGAGGCCCACGAGCGTCACCAGACCGATCTGGAAGTAGACGTCGTTTTCGAGGCCCCGCAGGAAGATGCCGAGCAACGCACCGAACATGGCGAAGGGCACGGCGAGAAGCACCGCGATCGGCAGCGACCAGCGCTCGTACTGCGCGGCGAGGATGAGGAACACCATCACCATGCCGAAGCCGATGGCGATCGCGCCGGTGCCGCCCGCCTGGATCTCCTGATAGGCCGAGCCGGTCCACGCGACCTCATAGCCCTCGGGCAGGGCTTCGGCCGCCGCGGCCTGCATGGCTTCGAGCGCCTGACCGGAGGAGAAGCCGGGGGCGGGACCGCCGGAGACCTTGGCCGAGTTGAAGGCGTTGAAGCGCTCGATGAGGTCGGGGCCGACCACGCGCTTGGTGATGAGCAGCGAATCCAGCGGCACCATCGAGCCGCTCGCCGCCTGCACGTAGACGAAGCGCAGGTCGTCGGGCTTCTCGCGGAAGTCCGATTCCGACTGCAGCGAGACGCGGTAGTTGCGCCCGAGCAGGGTGAAATCGTTGACGTAGAGCGAGCCGAAGGTCGACTGCATCGTCTCGAAGATCGAGGCGATGGGAACGCCGAGCGCCTTGGCCTTCTCGCGGTCGACGTCGATCTGGTACTGCGGCACGTTGGCGTCGAAGCTGGTGCGAACGCCCGCCAGTTCCGGCCGCTTGGCGGCGGCCGCGATGAGCGCGTTCGTCGCCTCGATCAGCCCTTGGCTGCCGTTGCCCGAACGGTCCTGAACGAAGAGCTCGAAGCCGCCGGTGGTGGAGAGGCCCTGGATCGGCGGCGGCGAGAAGGCCAGCACCATCGCGTCCTGGATGCCGGCATTGGCGCCGATGAAGGTGCCCGGCAGGTTGCGGGCGTCCTGGCTCGGATCGGTGCGCTCGCCCCAGTCCTTCAGCGTCACGAAGGCCGCACCGGCGCTGGACTTCTGCGAGCCGGAGAGAAGGTCGAAGCCGGCGAAGGCGACGACGTCGGAGACCGCCGGGTTCTTCAGGATGTTGGCGCTGACCTGGTTCATCACGTCGGTGGTGCGGCTGAGCGAGGCCGCCGGCGGCAGGATGGCGACCACGAAGTTCGTGCCCTGGTCCTCGTTGGGCACGAGCGAGCCCGGAATCGTCTGGAAGAAGTAGACGATGCCGCCGATCATTGCCGCCATCAGCACCAACGCCAGGAAGGCCCGGCGCATGATGAACGCGACGCCGTGGCCGTAGCCGTCGGTGATCCGGTCGAACATCCGGTTGAACCAGCGGAACGGCGCGATCGGCTCCTTGTGCTCGTTGCGAAGGAGAATGCCGCAGAGCGCCGGGGTGAGCGTCAGCGCCACGATGCCCGAGATCGTCACAGACACGGCGATGGTGACGGCGAACTGGCGGTACATCGTGCCGGCGAGGCCGCCGAGGAAGGCGACGGGGATGAAGACGGCGCAGAGCACGAGCACGATGGCGATGACGGGGCCGGTGACCTCGGTCATCGCCTTGGCTGTGGCGTCCTTCGCCTTCAGCCCTTCCTCGCGCATGATGCGCTCGACATTCTCGAGCACCACGATCGCATCGTCGACGACGATGCCGATGGCGAGCACGAGACCGAAGAGGGTCAGGAGGTTGATCGAGAAGCCGAGCGCCAGAAGCACGCCGAACGTGCCGATGATCGACACCGGCACCGCGATCATCGGAATGAGCGTGGCGCGGAAGCTCTGAAGGAAGAGGTAGACGACGACGAGCACCAGCACCATCGCCTCGATGAAGGTGTGGATCACCGACTCGATCGAGGCCTCGATGAACTTGGTGGTGTCGAAGGGAACGGCGAAGGAGATGCCGTCCGGGAACTGCTCGGAGAGTTCCTCCATGCGCGAGTTGACGGCCGCCAGCACGTTGAGCGCGTTGGCGCCCGGCTGGAGATAGAGGCCGATCGGGACGGTGGAATCGCCGTTGTAGGTGGCGTTGAAGGCGTAGTCCTGGCTGCCGAGCTCAACGCGGGCGATGTCCTTGAGGAGCAGCGCCGCGCCGTTGGCGTCGGAGCGGATGATGATGTTCTCGAAGGCCTGCGCGTCGGGTAGACGGCCCGCCGTCGTCACCGAATAGGTGAAGGCGAGGTCGTTGTTCGAGGGCTGCGCGCCGAACTGGCCCGCGGCGAACTGGGCATTCTGCTCGCGGATCGCGGTGGCGACGTCGCCCGGCGTCAGCTTGTACTGCGCCAGCTGGTCTGGCCGCAGCCAGATGCGCATCGAGTAGTTGCGGGCGCCGAAGAGCTGGGCGTTGCCGATGCCGGGAATGCGCTTCAACTCGTCGAGAACGTAGAGCAGCGCGTAGTTCGAGACATAGGTGGCGTCGTAGCGCGGGTCGGTAGACGACATCGTCGCGACCGCGAGGATCGACGAGGACTGCTTCGTCACGGTGACGCCAAGGCGCTGGACCTCGGACGGCAGCGACGAGATCGCCTGCTGCACCCGGTTGTTGACGTTGATCGTCGCCTGGTCGGGGTCGGTGCCCGACTGGAAGGTGACGGTGATCGTGGCCGAACCCGTCGAGGAGTTCGACGAGGTCATGTAGATCATATCCTCGACGCCGTTGATCTGCTGCTCGATCGGCGCGGACACGGTCTGGGCGAGGGTCTCGGCGGAGGCGCCGGGATAGGTCGCGGCCACCTGGACCTGCGGCGGCACGAGCTCGGGATACTGCTCGATCGGCAGCGCGCGCATGGCGGCGAGGCCGCCGATCACGATGATGATCGAGATGACGGCGGCGAAGACCGGCCGGTCGACGAAGAAGCGGGAGTTCACTGGGCGGCCTCGGCGACGGACTTTGTGGGAGCGGCCGGCGCGGCGTCGGCCGTGGGCGCTGCGGCGGGCGCGGCTTCGGCGACCGGCGAGACGGGCGAACCCGGGCGCACCTTGATGACGCCGCGCGTCACGATGCGGTCGCCGGCCTTGAGGCCGGAGGCGATGAGGAGCGTGCCGTCGAGTTCGCGCCCGACCGTGACCGGGCGAACCTCGGCGAGGTTCTCAGGCGTCAGCCCGTAGACGAACGTGCCCTGCGGCCCCTGCATCAGCGCCTCTGTCGGGATCGACAGCGCGTCGGGAATGATCAGCCCGTCGATCTCGACGCGCACGAACTGGCCGGGCAGCAGGCGGCTGTCGGGATTGTCGAGCACGGCGCGCGAGAGGATCGTGCCGGTCTCCTGGTCGATCGAGGAGGAGGTGAAGTCGATCTTGCCGACCTTGGCGTAGGTCGAGCCGTCACCGAACTTCACGGTGACCTTGAGATCGTCGATCGAGCCCTCGGCCGCGCCTTTTTCGATGAGCTGGCGGATCGAGGCGGCTTCGGTGTCGGCGGCTGAGAAGTTGACGTAGGCGGGATCGAGCTGGGTGATCCGGGTGAGGAGGTCGCCCGAGGTCAGGAGAGAGCCTTCCGGCACCTGCTCGAGGCTGGTGAGGCCGCTCGCGGGGGCCTCGACCGACGTATAGTCGAGCGACAGGGTGGCGGTCTGCAGCCGGGCCTGCGCCTGCGCCACCGAGGCGTCGGCGAGTTCGCGCTGCGAGGTGGCGTCGTCGACCGTTGCGGTGGAGGTGGCGCCGCTGCGCACGAGCGCCTGGGCGCGCTCCTCGGTGCGACGAGCCTGCGCCTGCGTTGCCTGTGCCTGCTGTACCTGCGCCTCGGCCAACGCCACCTCGGCCTCGAACGGCCGGCGATCGATGTTGAAGAGGAGATCGCCCTGTTTCACCCGCTCACCCTCGGTGAAGGTGCGCTCGAGCAGGATGCCGCCGACGCGCGCACGCACCTCGACGACGCGCGAGGCGGCGACGCGGGCGGGGTATTCGTAGGTGACGGGCACGGGCTTGGCGACCAGCGTCTCGACGGTGACGCCGGGCGGCGGCGGGGCCGCACCGCCGGGCTGCTGGGCCTTGGCCGGAGCGAGCGCGGCGGCGAGAAAGAGGATCGACAGGGCGTGTCGGTCGAGGCGCATCAGGGAGGCTCCGGCCGCGGATCCCGCGGCATGTAGGGTATTGCGTTGCACCATACATACATTCATAAATGGATGTAATCAAGGAGATGGTCAGTGCGGCGAACCAAGGAAGCGGCGGCCGAAACGCGGTGTGCGATTCTCGATGCGGCGGAGCAGATGTTCTTCGAGCGCGGCGTGAGCCAGACCAGCCTGTCGCAGATCGCTGCAGCGGCCAACGTGACGCGCGGCGCGATCTACTGGCACTTCACCGGCAAGTCGGCGCTGTTCCAGGCGATGCAGGAGCGGGCCTATCTGCCGCAGGAGGAGTTCTTCCAGGCGCAGAACATCCTCGGCGAAAGCGACCCGATGGCAGCGCTCCACCGCGTCACGCTGGAAAGTATCCGGCGTTTTGTGGCGGACGAGCGTGCCCGTCGGGTGCTGACGATCCTGACGCTGCGCTGCGAGTATGTGGGCGAGATGGCGGAGGCGATGATCTGTCACCGCGAGGCCGAGCACCACATGCACCGCACGGTGGTCCAGGTGTTCGAGCGGGCCCGCGACATGGGCCTGCTGCGCGCCGGCTGGACGCCGCAACTGGCCGCCAACGCGTGCATCTGCATCTTCACCGGCATCTTCACGGAATGGCTGCAGTCGAAGGAGGAGTTCGACATCGTCGAGATGGGAACGCTGACCTTCGACGGGCTGTTCGCCGGGTTCCGGGCCGAGGCGGTGCCGGTGGAGGCCGCTCCGATGTCGCTCGCCTTGGCGGGTTAGGCGGGAACTAACAGTTCTGGCGATCGCGTTGGCGTCGTCGACCTCGCGCGAACCGGGCGTTGAGTTCCGCGCCCGAGGGTGGCCGTGGGGTCGGCGCAGGTTCGGGGGCTTCGAGCCGGCAGGCAAGACGCCGCAAGGCGAGGTGGCGGCCGAGGTCGTAGCCCGGTCGACCTGCGCGGGCCGCACGTAGCAGGCGCCGATCCTCGATCCGCAACCGCTCCGTCAGCATCCGCCGTGTCGAAGCATCGAGAGGTGCCGGGATGGCTGTGATCCCGTATCGCAGAAGAAGCCAGCGCGGCATGTCCTGCGCATTCGCGGCGCCTGTCGCGTGCGCCCGGGCCGCTTCGCGCAACCGCATTTCGAAACGGCCGAGGGCCGTGCCATCCTCCAGCGGGGTCATCCGCATCCTCCTGATCGACATGTCGGGCGATGATGCCGACCGGCCGGGGACGGGGGATAGAATCCTGAGCACGAGTTGGGGATTGCGGGGATAACCTTTGGAAAAGCCGGGTCCCGGGGCGATCGCGGGTCGGGAAGTAAGAGAAAATATTCCTATATCCGCGCAGGGGTTGTAGAAGGGAGGCCCGGAACGAGGCGAGGATCCCATGGCGACGCAGACCCCCCGAACCCTGACGAGCCCGGCCCTTGGCCGCTTGCCGCCGCTGGCCGAACTCGGCTGGCGCGGCCGCCTTCAGTGCCGCGTCGCCGCCGACATCGTGGCGATGTTCTTGGCGGTGTCGGCCGCCGAGATCCTGTCGGCGCGCCGCGCCAGTGCAGCGGTCTCGCATGCCCGCCACATCGCCATCTATCTGGCGCACGTCGCCTTCCAGCTGCCGCTCCTGGCGGTGTCGCGCGGCTTTGCCCGCGATCGCAGCAGCATCTCCTACGCTATCGCGCGGATCGAGGACGAGCGCGACGACGAGACCTTCGACCGCCTGCTGTCGCGCATGGAGCAACTGGCGCAGTCCTGTCGCCGGCTGGCGCTGCCGGAGGCCGGCGACGAAGCCGGGGAAGCCTGAGGATGGCGACGCGTCGCACGCCCGCCGACGAATCGCCGCTCGCCCGCTTGGCCAACCGACCATGCGGCGACGGGAAGCCCTTCCTCAGCGCCGAAGAGGCAGAGGCCGGCGAGCGCCTTCGCGCCGACTGGACCCGCGCTGGCATGATGCCGAGCGTGACGCAGCGCTGGGACCGGCTGCCGGGGACGGGCGGGGGCGGCGGCGCCCCGACCGACTGGAGCGATCACCGGGCGGACTGTCATCGCCGCGCCAGCGAGGCGCTGCAGGCGGTCGGTCCGGAACTCTCCGGCGTCCTCGTGGATATCTGCTGCTTCCTGAAGGGCACCGAACTGGTGGAGCGCGAGCGCCGCTGGCCGGCGCGCTCGGCCAAACTCCTGCTGAAGGTCGGGCTCGCCGCGCTCGCCCGCCATTACGGGCTGGTCGCTGAGGCCGGCACGGCCGGGGCGCGCACGCGAAGCTGGCGGAGCTAAAGCCTGTCCAGACGAAGCGGACGTGCTTCGCCGTCGGACAATGCGAACAAAGCGGAAGTCTGAAGCCTATTTGGCGAACCCCTGTTCACTGAATTTACTCCAGCGCCGGCTCGATCCCTCAGGCGGTTTCCAGCGCGGCACGGGCATCGTTGCGGATGCGCGCCACCATCGAGCGCAGCCCGTTGGAGCGCTGCGGCGTCAGGTTCTCGCGAAGCCCGAGGCGTTCGAACAGCGCCTCGGCGTCCTGCTCCAGGATCTCGGGCGCGGTGCGGCCGGAATAGAAGGACAGGGCGATGGCAACCAGTCCGCGCACGATATGAGCATCCGACTGGCCGGAAAAGGTGATGCGCGGCGGCGAGCCGCCATCGGCGCGGCTGGTAAGCCAGACCTGGCTGACGCAGCCCGGCACCTTCGTCGCCTCGTTCAGGTCGGCGTCGTCGAGAGGCGGCAGCTCGCGCCCGAGTTCGATCACATAGCGGTAGCGGTCTTCCCAATCGTCGAGAAGCTCGAAATCCGCGATGATGTCGTCGATCCGGCGCATGAAACGGTCCCTGTCGCGGCCCTCGGACGGGCGGGCGTGGGCCTCATATAGGCTGTGCCGGCCAGCTTGTCAGGCGCGGGGTGCGGGCTGCGGCAGCGGCGCATGAGGCGGTGGCAGGTCACCGAGCGGGATCGAGCGCCGAGAATCCTCGCCGCCGCTGCCAAGGGCCGGCATGCGGAAGGGCTGCGCGGGCTCGCCGGCAGCCGCGGTGCGCGGGGTCCCGCTCCTGGGAGCAGCGGCCGGGATCGAGGCCGTCTCCTCGGCGCCGGGCGCGTCCGCGGCCGGGACGGCGAGCGCGCGCTCGCTGACGGGCGGACTGTAGGGGCGGGGACGCGGGGCCTGCGTGTTGACGTGAACGGGACGGGGCGTGCGCTCCACCGAACCGACGGCGTCCGGGACGGGCGAAGCGGCCTGCGCGGGGCGGACGGGCGGCACGGTGTCAATGTCGGTGGGGGCGTTCAGGCGCTCGTTGGCGAGGGAATAGGCGAGAGCCAGACCGTCGCCGATGCGCTCGCCGGCGAAGCGGATCGCGTCGCGGCCGGTGGCGCAGGCGGCCGGCGCCCGGTCGCAGAAGCCGCTGAGATCCTGCACCGCCTGCTGCGCGCCATAGAAGAGGACAATCGGCGAGAGTTGAGGCCCCGACATGTCGCCATCCTCCCGCCCCGACGGCAGGAACAGGGCGACAAGCCCCAACAGGAAAGCGATCTTCAAAAGGAAGCGCATCGTTCGACGCCCAATCGTGTTGTCTTCGGAAGACGGGCTTCCGATGTCACGCACCTTGAACGGCCCCGATGAGACCGGCGTTTCGTTCGTGGAGCGAATTTATCTCAAACTGAAGCGAATTCGGCGCGTTTGGGCGAGGCAAGCGAACGGCACCCGACGCGGCCAATTCGGCAAGTGTTTGAGAGAACTGCGGAAAGCGGTCTTCAATGGGCGTTAACCATGATCGCAGGCAGGTCCGGCTTGGTGGCTTTCCACAGGCTCCGGCGGGGCGCTTCGAGGGGGCCGCGAACTTGGTTTATGGCTTCCTTAAACGGTTAAGGCCCATCGTCCGTCCCATGTTGAATGACGGTTCGGCGGGGCCATGATGGTCCTGGATTTCCCGGCCGATGAATGTGGATCGATGATGAATCCCCATGGTTGCGCACGGAGGAATCGGACGGGACAGGCTGATCTCGGCAGCCTTCGGGCCGCCGTGATCCGTCCCTTCGAGGGCCTCGTCGCCGCCGGCGTGAGCGATCCCGCCCGTCGCCGGCTGCAGGCTCGTGCGATCGCCGGTCTCGTCGGTGCCGGTCTTCTGGCGGCGCTGCTGACGCCGCTCGCCATGCTGGCCGGCCTCGGTCTCGCCGCGACGCTCGGCTTCAGCCTCATCGCGGCGATCAGCCTGGCGGGGGCCGCCGCTCTGGCGCTGTCCGGCGAGTTCGAGCTCGTCGCCGCCGCGCTCTACACCGTCGCCGCCGCGCTGGTCGGCGTGCTCTGCGTCTCGATCGACAGCCTGTGGCCCGCCGCGCTTCTGCTCGTCGGGCTGGCGGAAGCGCGCCTCGCCGGCTGCGGTCTTCTCTTCCGCCTGATGCTGCCGTCGGTCTTCGCCGCCTTCGGCCTCGTCGGTTTCCTGTCGTTGCACGGCATGGGACCGGCCGGGCAGGGACTGGCCGGCGGCTGGGTCGCACTGCCCGTCCTCGCGCTCTACGGCGCAATCGCCGCATGGCGGCTGCGCCGCTCGAGGGCTCGCGCCGCCGAGGCCCTACCGACGCCGTTCCTGCGGCTCGATGCCGAGGGCACCATTCTTCCGCCGGCCGGCCGGATGCCGGCGCTCGGGGCGCAGGGCGAAGCCCAGCGTTTCAGCCAGCGCCTGCACCTTCTCGACCGCGTCGCCTTCCTGAAGGCGATGGACGAAATCCGCCTGGGTTCGGGTCCCTTCGATCTCGATCTGCGCGTCGAAGACGACGAGGGTTTCGCGGCGATGGCGTTGCGGCTTGTGCCGGTTCGCCGCAACGACGGATCGCTCGCCAATGTCGATCTCGTCGATCTGAGCTCGACCGAGCCGATGCCGATGGCGTCTGCACGGGCCGAGGCGATCGGCCTGCCGACGGACTCGCCGGCGCTGCTCGCCACCGTCTCGCACGAGCTGCGTACGCCGCTGAACGCGATCATCGGCTTCTCCGATCTCCTCGACCAAGAGGTCTTCGGAGCCTTCGCCGACCCGCGCCAGAAGGAATATGTGGGGCTGATCCGCCGTTCCAGCCAGCATCTCCTCGACGTCGTGAACGGGCTTCTCGACGTGTCCAAGCTCGAGGCGGGTCGCTACGAACTGGCGCCGAAGCCCTTCTCGATCACCGAGATGGCGCAGTGCGCCGCCGAGATGATCCGCGGCGAGGCGGATGCGAAGGGCCTGCGCTTCCTCGTCAAGCTCGCGCCGCTCGACGACACGATCGTCGCCGACCGCCGGGCCTGCCAACAGATCCTCGTGAACCTCCTCGCCAACGCGGTGAAGTTCACGCATGAAGGCACGGTGTGCCTCAGCGTGCGCACACAGGACGGCGCGCTCGTCTTCGAGGTGACGGACACCGGCATCGGCATCGGCGCCGAGGACATCGACCGCCTCGGGCGACCCTTCGTGCAGCTGTCGCAGGGGCTGGCGCGTCGCTACGAGGGAACGGGTCTCGGCCTGTCGCTCGTGAAGGGACTGGCCGAACTCCACCACGGCTCGCTCCGCATCAAAAGCCAGCCCGGACGGGGCACCGTCGTCACCGTCCGGATCCCGACGAACTGCGCCGAGCGGATCCTCGCCGGTGGAACCCCATCCGAAAACGTCGTAGCGCTGACCCATGCCCGCAAAAAAGACAGTCTCCTCCCGCAAGCCGACCCGGACCGCCGCACGGCCTAAGCCCGCCCATCGACTGGCCGGGGCGATGCTGCGCGGCGCGGCCGGCGGTCTCGTCGCCGGTGGCCGGGTTCTGGCGGCGCGGCCGATCCTCTTCGGCAGCCTCGCGGTGTTCTCGGCCATGGCCGGCGTCGTGGCCGACAATGCGATCAACCGGCAGGCGGGTCGCCATGCGCATCCGATGCTCTCGACCCGTCCCGACGAGGTCGCGCGTCTGATGTCGCAGCCGGCGACGCGCGGCGTGCGGCAGGTTCCCGTGCCGACGGCCGAGCCGGTCGAGATCGCCAACGATCCGCGCATCCTCGCCTTCCCGCTCGTGCGCGAGGTGCAGACCCTGCTGGCCGAACGCGGCCTCTACAAGGCGCCGATCGACGGGCGCGCCGGGCAGGCGACGGACATTGCCATTCGCGAGTTCCAGAGCGAGCGGGGGCTGCGCGTCGACGGCATGGCGACGCCGCTGCTGCTGACGCAGATCCGGCAGGCGGGCGACGTGCCGCGCGACGGGCGTCTCGCCAGCCTCGACGACGGCGTCGATCTCGGCGAGACCGCTGGCATTGCCGCCCAACCTTCGGCCGATGCCGAGCTCGTGCGCCAGATCCAAGAGAAGCTCGGCGAGGCGCGGGTGGCCGACATCGTGGCCGACGGCATCCTCGGCGAGCGCACCAAGGCGGCGATCCGCACGTTCCAGGCGCTCGAAAGCCTCGATGTGACGGGCGAGCCGTCGCGCGAGGTTCTGGCCCGGCTCGAGGCCGTCAGCACCGGCCGCTGAGGGCGGGGGCCTTGCGTCTCACCAGCGAGATCTTCGCCGCCGCGCTCACCCGGCGGCTGTTTTCGGAAGGGAACTTCGCGGCTGTGGAGCGGCGCGGCGCGGAGGCGGCGGGCGCGATCTTCGTCGTCGCGCGCGATCGCAGCGGCGGGGTCCGGCTGTTCGGCCCGGCGCCGCAATCCCTGGCGGACGAGTGCGGCGACCGGCGCTTCGTCGAGGAGACGGCGAGCGACGAGGCAGGCGTCGCGGCGCGGCTGGCCCGCGAAGCGCGGTTCGACCCGGATTTCTGGGTGATCGAGATCGAGACGGAGCGGCCGGAAACCTACCTGACGATCGTCGAGAGCGACTAAGGCGGCGTTCTCAGATCATCTCTCGATGACGGCATCGGCAGCCGGCATGTTCCAAGTCGCCCATCCGAAAACGGACCGCGACTCGGTCCGTTCGGTGTCGTGTATGAGGCTCCGCTGGCGCTCAGCCCTTGGCCTTGCGCTCGTCGGGGCGGGCCGCGCGGCGGCCGAAGTCGCGGCGCGGCATGGGCGCCGTGTCGTAGCGCTCCGGGGCCGTGAGGGGCTGGTGCTCGGCGGGGCGGGGCAGGCGGGAGGCGCCGATGGCGGCGCGGCAATCCTCGGAGCGCAGCGCCTTGTAGAAGCGCGCCATCTCGTCGAAGGCGGCGACGTCGAGGCCGATGGAGGGTTTCACCAGCATGAGAATGCTCATCGCATCCGCCGCGTTCGCCTTCAGGGCTTTCAGCGCCACGGCGAGCCGCTCGCCGCCCTCGTCGTCGCGGATGGTCGCCAGCGTCGTGTCGGTGAGGCCGAAGATGTCGGACAGGGTCCGGTAGAAGCGCGGCTCGTCGCGGCGCATGGCGGCCATCATCAGCGCGGCGAAGGTCGGTGGTTCCGGCGCGGGCGCGGGCTGGGCGGCCACCGGCGGGGGCGCCTTGCGGCCGGCCAGCGCCAGCCGGCGCAGGGTTTCGCGAACGCTCGCCGCAGTGCGCAGCGGCGGCTCGCCCGCGACATCCGGCATCATCGGCGTCACCGACAGGAAGTCGGCCGCAAGGCTCGGCGCGGGGATCTCGCTTGCGGCCTCCTGAGCCTCGGCGGGGGCGGACGGTGCGGCCTCCGGCTCGGGCAGGGGGCAAGCGGCGGGAGCATCGGCGCGGCCGACGCGGTTCTTGACGAGACGAACGACCCGCTCGTCGCCCGAGGCGGCCAGGCGCGCGATGTCGGCGCCGGTCAGCGCCGGGCTCGACACGAGGAAGGGCGCGCCGACCTCGATCGGGGCGGCGAGCAGGAGATCGACGAGCGGGCGCGGCATCCGCTGGGTGTGGGACAGGGCGGCGGCGAGGTTGCGCTGCGTGTCGGCGTTGACGCGGCTCCAGAGCGGCAGCACCAGCCGGCTGAGCTCTTCGGCCTGGGAGGTGCTGGGGTGGCGCAAGGACGAGTAGGCGGCGACCGCGGCGGCGACCACCGTGTCGAATTCCTGCTGCCCGGCCTGACGTTCGAGGGATCGGAAGATCCGCGGTGCGGCGTCTTTCATGACACTCCAGGCGTTTGTCATCGCGTTGATGCTCTGACGGGCAGAATACCGCCTAAAATCTTAGCAAGCTGTTAACCTTGAGCCGCTTCACTGGGGACAACGCGGTCCTGCATGATCCCGTCTCGCCCCTGATGGGCGGCGCGGGGACGCAGAGCACAAGGGGTATGGCGACACTCGGGGATGGTTCCCGGTCGGCACGCGCGGACTTCAGGCTGACGGCAGTTCACGGCGCTACAAGCGCAGTGGATCGGCCCTGACGTCCGGGTTCGATGAGAGAACCGTACGATCGATCAGTTGAGCTCGCGGCCCCGGAGGGGACGTCGGCAGGCGGGAACACCATCATGGCAGTCGTGCATCGCTTCATCCGACCCGATCCGCAACACTCGGCTCGGCCACGCGCATGGCAAGGCGAGGCGGACATCGTGATCCTGCCCTGCGTGCGCCGAGAGCGGCTGAGCGAGCGATCCGCCGGGACGCTGTCGCCGGTCGAACTCGGCTTCTCGCTGGGGCATTCGGGCCAACCGGACGACGCGCGGTCCTGAGCCGATCGGGCGTCCGCTTCACCGGGATCCGCGTTCAGTTGGCCGGCTGGCCCGACTCGTCTGATGTCGCCGGGCGGCACTGCAGCGACCGGGCGAAGCGATCGACGAAGGGGCGTTCGCTCTGCGCGCCGACGAGCGCGCGGACCGTGAGGTAGCCCTCGCTCACCGGCAGTTCGACGGGAATGGACTGCGGATCGGCGGCGGAGCCCTCGACGCGGGCGAGGTCCAACTGCTCGCGGGTGCCCACGAGCAGATCGAGCCGCCCGTCGAGCGCCACGCGTTCGCTGATCGAATAGAGATTGTCGCCATTGGCGCCGTAGATGGACGCCGTCCAGAAGCTGGTCTCGGCTTCGGCATAGAGGCGCACCGGCCCGGCCTCGGTGGTGAAGCGGCATGCGGCCGCGATGAAGGCGGGATCGACGAAGACGAAGTCGGCGGGGCGCGGCTCCGGGGCGGCGGCGGCGCCGATCGGGTCGCCCTCGATGCGGACCACCGAGAAGATCGGCCCGAGGCGCGACAGCCGGCTCCATGCGTCGTTCTCGGCCTGGCCAGGGATCGCGAAGACGATCGCGATGTGGATCACGGCGGCGCCGACGAGGCCGATGAGGACGGCGAGCAGCAGCTTACCCATCGATGAGGCATCCCGTGCGCGTGATCAGGGGCATGGCGATGGGTGCGGCGCCGCTGTCGGTGCTGATCGGCGAATCGTAGAAGGTGAGCGCCAGGATGAAGCCGCCGTCGCCGGTGGTCGCCAGCCAGTTGCCGGGCTGGGCCTGTGCGCTGACGGAGACGATCGCGGAATTGTCGTCCTCGCGCATCCAGTCGAGCGAGACGAGATGATCGGGACGCCCCTCGAGGCCGCGGATCAGCCGGCCCTCGAAGTCGTAGGCGGCCAGCGTCGCGATGCGGGCAGGCGGATAGGCGCCCTCCAGGCGGTAGGTGCATTCGCGGCGCAGCTCGCGCCCCTGCGTGTCGACGCGGGCCTGGAAGGCGACGCCTTCGCCGAGACCCAGGGTCAGATTGCCCGAGCGAGCGAGACGCGCCTTCGAATAGGGATCGGCGCCCGGCGAGCCCGCGGTGCGATCGGCATGCCAGGGGCCGACGACGAGAATGTCCGAGCCCTCGAACCGCTCCAGCATGGTGGCGGCGGACCAGCTGCCGAGGCCGAGAGCGATGCCGATGGCGAGGAGCACGAGAAGAGCGAAGCGCATGCCGCCTCTATCGCGCCGAACGGGCGGCGATGCCAGTGCCTGTCACGCACCCCATCTCAGCGATTGGCGATCGGCGTGGCGGGGATCGCGGCCGGCGTCGCGGAGGCTGCGAACTTTTCGGGCGCGAGCGGCTCGGTGGTGGTGAGCAGTCGTTCGAGGTCGGCCAGCACCTTCTGCGTCGAACCGGTGACGGTGCTCGGGCGGGCGATGCGCGGCGCGCCGTCGTCGCCCTCGGTCTTGGCGACCTCGATGGAACCGGGCGCGGGAATGGGGTCGTCGATGAAGGGGATCGGGCGCAGTTCGATGCCCTGGTGGGCCGCTTCCATGAAGCGCTGCCACGTCATCGCCGGCAGACCGCCGCCGGTCAGCTTGTTCGTCGGCTTGAACGTGTCGTTGCCATACCAGACGGCGGCGGTGAAATTGCCGGTGAAGCCGACGAACCAAGCGTCGCGGTAACCCTGCGTGGTACCGGTCTTGCCGCCGGCGCGCGTCATCGACAGGCGGGCGCGGCGGGCGGTGCCGACTTCGGGAATGCGCACGAACATCGTGTTCATGCTCTTCGTCGCCTCTTCCGACAGGACGCGCACGCGCGGCGGCATGTCGCGCTCGGCATCCCACAGCACCGAGCCGTCGGCGTCGGTGATCTGCTGGATCGCATGGCGATGCGAGGTGAGCCCGCCGGCGGGGAAGGTGGCGTAGCCCGTCGCCTGATCGAGCACGGTCACCTCGTTGGTGCCGAGCGCGATCGTCTTGTCGCCGCGCAGCGGGGTCTCGACGCCCATCGCCTTGGCGAGGGCCGCGACCTTGCCGACGCCGGTCTCCTGGCTGAGCTTGACGGCGACCGTGTTGAGCGAGCGGGCCATCGCGTCCTGGATCTGGATGCGGCCGGCGAAGGAATTGCCGTAGTTCTGCGGCGACCAGTTGCCCACGCGCACCGGCCCGTCGACGATGAAGTCGGTCGGCTTGTGCCCGGCCTCCATCGCGGCGGCATAGACATAAGCCTTGAAGGACGAGCCCGGCTGGCGAAGCGCGCGGGTGGCGCGATTGAACTGCGAGAGGCCGTAGTCGCGCCCGCCCACCAGCGCTACGACGCCGCCGTCGTCGGCGATGACGGCCATCGCGCCTTCCTCGACGCCGTAGGACTTGCCGAACTGGCGCAGGTGGAAGTCGACGGACTCATCGGCGAGCTTCTGAAGGCCCATGTCGATCGTGGTGCGGGCGACGAAGGTGCGCTGCGGCAGGGCGGCGGCGACGCGCTGCACCTCCTCGAAGGCGTAGTCGAGGAAATAATCCGGCGACTGGATCACCGAGCGGTCCACCGCCACGGCCGGATGACGGCGGGCGGCGACGACCTGGCCCTCGGTCATGAAGCCGGAATCGACCATGGCGGACAGAACGACGTTGGCGCGGGCGCGGGCGGCCGGCAGGTTCTTGTGCGGGGCGTATTGCGTCGGCGCCTTGAAGAGGCCGGCGAGCATGGCCGACTCGGCCAGGTTCACGTCGCGGATGTTCTTGCCGAAATAGAACTCGGCCGCCGCCGCCGCGCCGTTCGTGCCGCCGCCCATGTAGGCGCGGTCGAGATACATCCCGAGGATCTCGCGCTTGGTGAGATTGGCCTCGAGCCAGAGGGCGAGGAACGCCTCGTTGATCTTGCGTTCGAGCGAGCGCTCGTTCGACAGGAAGACGTTCTTGGCGAGCTGCTGGGTAAGCGTCGAGCCGCCCTGCACGACGCCGCCGGCGCGCGCGTTCTCGCTCAGCGCCCGGGCGAGGCCGAGGAAATCGATGCCCCAATGCTCGAAGAAGCGCCGGTCCTCGGTGGCCAGCACCGCCTTGACGAACTGGTCCGGCAGCTCGTCGATCGGAACGGCGTTCGCCTTGAGGATGCCGCGCCGGCCGATCTCGTTGCCGTGGCGATCGAGGAAGAGAACCGAGAAATCCGCCTGCTGCGGCAGGCCGTCGATGGTCTTCTTCATCGCCGGTTGGGCGAGGAGGAGAAGCAGGACGAACCCGGCGACGCCGAGCGTCATCGCCTCACAGGTGATCTCGACGAGAGCCCGGTTGAAACCGCGCACGCGAAAGCGCCGGGAATAGACGCTGACCGCCTCCAGCCGCGTCGACAGGCCGTGAAAGAATCGCCAAAGGCTGGAATCCAGCCAGGCATCAACCTCGATCAGGCGGGAGGGGCTGCGCCGGGGGGCGGGCTTGCGGGACCAGACATTCGGCACGATCAGACTTCCACCCGGCAGGCCATCGAGGCGCTTCACGGCATTTTACAGCAACCGTACCGCGAGACAATCGACGAAGGGTTCACCTTCCGCCCCATTCTGGTGCAAGAGGTGTGGACGAGCGTCCGATCCGGCAAGGATCGCGGTCGCCATCCCCAAGCCAAGAAGCCAGGTGCGCCCTTTGAGCAACAGTCCCTTCTGGAAGCGCAAGACGCTGGAGGAGATGAGCCCGGCCGAGTGGGAATCGCTCTGCGACGGCTGCGGGCGCTGCTGCCTGAACAAGCTGGAAGACTGGGACACGGGCGAGATCATCTGGACCGATCTCGCCTGCAAGCTGCTCGACGGGCAGAGCTGCCGCTGCTCCGACTACGAGGACCGGCATGCGACGATCCCCGACTGCGTGTCGCTCGACCCGCCGACGGTGCGCACGATCGGCTGGCTGCCGCCGACCTGCGGCTACCGGCTCGTGGCCGAGCGGCGCGACCTCTACTGGTGGCACCATCTCCTGTCCGGCGATCCCGACACGGTGCATCAGGCCGGCATTTCGGCCCGCGGCCGCACGATCAGCGAGGAGGGGTTCGAGCTGGAGGACTACGAGGATCATCTCGCGAGCTGGCCGGGCGACGATCCCGGCGAAGGGATCCGGCCGCCGGCTGTTGGAATAGGAAGAAAAGCAAAAATAGGAAAATAGTCATTGACAGCGTGACGGTGCTCGGGTAGGGTTCAGGCACAGTCGAGATGGTGCGGACGACAAGGCGGTAGGCTTCCGGAAGGAAGCGGCCGCCCTTTTGCATTCGGAGGGAAGCGATGCCGGCGGCGATGGAGAGCGGAGCGCTTCTGTCGGAGCGGCTGATGCGGGCCCTGACGATCGAGGTGCGGGCGCTGGAGAAGGCGTCGAAGGCGCTGCGTGCCAGGCAAAACGAGACCGGCGAGGCCGATCCGGCGCCGGGGGCCAAGGCGCGGGTCGAGGCGATCTCGCAGTCGGCGCGCACGCTGGAGAAGCTGCTCGAACTCCAGCGGCTCGAAGCGCTGCAGCAGAAGACCGACAGCGAGGACGACGCGACCGAGACCGACCGGCTGCGCGCCGAGATGCTGAAGCGGCTGCGCGCCATGGACGCGCGGCGGGCTGCGGGGACGGGCTTGTTCGGCGAGGATGCGGGGGCGGCGGAGTGAACGCCGATCTTGAGGACGACGAGCGCTTCTGGCGCGAGGTGGACGCGGAACTGCGACGCCAGCCGGCGCGGGTGCTGCGCCGGGCGATGCCGGACTGGTCGCTCTGTGCGCGACCCTCGCAGTTGCCGCCGGCCGGCGACTGGCGGCAATGGCTGCTGATCGGCGGGCGGGGATCGGGCAAGACGCGAGCGGGGGCCGAATGGATCCGGGCGGTGGCGCTGGGTCTGGCGCCGCTGGCGAGCCGGGTTCACGGGCGGATCGCGCTGGTGGCGGAGACGCTGGGCGACGCGCGCGAGGTGATGATCGACGGCGAGAGCGGGCTGCGGGCGTTGGACTATGCGGCGCGCCCGGTCTTCGAGGCGACGCGGCGCCGGCTGGTCTTCGCCAACGGCGCGGTGGCGCAGATCTTCTCGTCCGAGGACCCGGATGCCCTCCGCGGCTACCAGTTCGACGCGGCCTGGGGCGATGAACTGGCGAAATGGAAGCATGCCGACGCCTGCTTCGACAACCTGCAACTGGCGCTGCGCCTCGGCGCCGACCCGCGCGTGGTGCTGACGACGACGCCGCGCGCCGTGCCGCTCCTGAAGCGGCTGCTGGCAGAGGAGGGGACGGCGGTGACGCGCATGCGAACCGCCGAGAACCGCGCCAATCTCGCCAGCGGCTTCCTGCAGGCGATGGAGAGCCGCTACGGCGGCTCGCGGCTGGCGCGCCAGGAACTCGACGGCGAGATGATCGAGGCGCGCGAGGATGCTCTGTTCGACCGAGGGACGATCGACCGGCTGCGGGTGCGCACCGCGCCGGACCTGCGGCGCATCGTGGTGGCAGTGGATCCGCCGGCGACGTCGACGCAGCGATCGGACGCCTGCGGCATCGTCGCGGCAGGGTTGGCCGGCGACGGCACGATCTACGTGCTGGCCGACCGCAGCAGGCGCGGAGCGCGGCCGCCGGAATGGGCGGGCGCCGCCGTGCGGCTCTTCGAGGAGCTGGAGGCCGACCGGATCGTCGCCGAGGTGAACCAAGGCGGCGACATGGTGGAGGCGGTGATCCGCACCGTCGCGCCGCTGGTGCCGGTGAGCGCGGTGCGTGCGACGCGCGGGAAGTGGATCCGCGCCGAGCCGGTGGCCGCGCTCTACGAGCAGGGACGGGTGCGCCACGCCGGCACGTTTGCCGCGCTCGAGGACGAACTCTGCGACTTCGGCCCGGACGGGCTGTCGAACAACCGCTCGCCCGACCGGCTGGACGCGCTGGTCTGGGCGGTGACGGCGCTGATGCAGCCGGTGGCGGAGCCGCGTGTGCGGGGGCTTTGAGCTGGTTGCGTCTGCTGCGAAACGTTGCGCCTTCGACGAACCGCGACGGGACTACACGTCGAAACGCGTTCGCGTGGCCCGGACGGCCTGATCTTCGGGCCGCAGGCCGGCCAAACGCGCAGATGGTTTGACGATCATGAAAGACCTCACTTCGGCGGGGTCTTTTGCGTTTTGGCACTCTCCGTGCCGGCGACGCTTTGAATTCCCAACTTTCCGGAGACCGATCATGGGACTGGCAACGCGGCTGAAGGCCTTGGCGGGCTTTGGCGACGGACGGGGCGGCGTGCCCGAAGCAAAGGCGGCGGGCGGGGGTTATGGCGGGGGATCGCTGGTCTTCGCCGGCGGTCAGACGGAGGGCGCGCAGTGGAGCGAGCGCTCCTATGCGGCGCTCTCGCGTGCCGGCTTTCTACAGAACCCGGTGGTCTACCGCTGCGTGCGGATGATCGCCGAGAACGCCGCGAGCGTGCCGCTGGTGCTCTACGACGGAGCGGCGGAAGTGGAGGCGCATCCGCTGCTGGCGCTCTTGCGCCGGCCGAACGGCGGGCAGGACGGGGCGGCGCTGATCGAAGCGGTCTGCGGGCACCTGCTGCTGGCGGGCTCGGCGCATCTGGAAGCGGGGCTTCTCGATGGCAAGCCACGGCTGCTGCACGCGCTGCGCCCCGACCGGCTGCGCACGCTGGCGGCGGGCGACGGCTGGCCCAACGCGATCGAGGTGCGGGCGGGATCGTCGGTGCGCCGGGTGTCGCTGGAGGGCGAGGACGGGCGGCCGGCGCCGGCGCTGGCGATCCGGTTGTTTCATCCGTTGAGCGATGGCGAGGGCTTTCCGCCGCTGGCTGCGGCGCAGACCGCGCTCGACCTGCACAACGCCGCGACGCGCTGGAACAAGGCGCTGCTCGACAATTCGGCGCGGCCCTCCGGTGCGCTGGTCTACCAGCCCGGCGACGGCGGCAACCTCTCGGCCGACCAGTTCGAGCGGCTGAAGACCGAGCTGGAGAGCGGCTACGCCGGCGCGGCACGGGCAGGCCGACCGATGCTGCTGGAGGGCGGGCTCGACTGGAAGGCGATGGCGCTGTCGCCGCGCGACATGGACTTCATGGAGGCGCGGAACGGGGCAGCCCGCGACATCGCGGTGAGCTTCGGCGTGCCGCCGATGCTGCTCGGGATCCCCGGCGACGCCACCTATGCGAACTATGCCGAGGCCAACCGGGCGCTGTTCCGGCTGACCGTGCTGCCGCTGCTGACGCGGCTCTGCAACGCTGTCGGCGACTGGCTCGGCGGCTTCTACGAGGACGGCGCCCGGCTGCGGCTGGGCTTCGACCACGACCGGATCGAGGGACTTTCGGTGGAGCGCGAGGCGCTCTGGGCGCGGGTCGGCACCGCCGCCTTCCTCGACGACGACGAGAAGCGCGAGGCGGTCGGCTACGGCCCCCGCGCGCCGGCCCGCGGCTGACGGGCGTTTTTGCGATGGAGGATGTCATGGATGCAATGACGGGCGAGGCGATCTCGCCGCTGGCGCTGTTCACCGCGAAGTTCGCCGGGGCGGTGGGGGGATCGGTGATCTCGATCGCCTACCTCCTGCCGTCCGGCCGGCGCGACGCCGCCGTGCGGTTCCTGACCGGCGCGGTGACGGGGCTGGTCTTCGGCGGGCCGGCGGGGATGACGCTGGCCGACCATCTCGGCTTTGCCGAGAAGATCGGGGCGACCGAGGTGGCGCTCATGGGCTCGGCGGCGGCGAGCCTCTGCGCCTGGTGGGCGCTCGGCGTCATCCAGCGCTTCGCCGACGGGCTGTTCGCGGTGGCGGGGCGCGCCAAGACGGGCGGCGGCGACGCCGCGGGGGGCACCCGATGAACCGCGTTCCCGACGTCAAGCGCACGGTGCGCCCGGTCGGCGATCTCGACCCGCCGGGCACGGTGCGCGGCTATGCCAGCCTGTTCGGGCGCACCGATCTCTCGGGCGACCGGATCGCGCCCGGCGCCTTCGCACGCACGCTGGCGGAGCGCGGCGCGGCGGGCGTACGCATGCTCTGGCAGCACGACCCCGGCCAGCCGATCGGCGTCTGGACCGGGATCGCCGAGGACCGGCACGGGCTCTATGCCGAGGGACGCATCGCGCTCGACAGCGCCGGCGGACGCAACGCCTTCGCGCTGCTGACGGCCAAGGCCATCGACGGCCTGTCGATCGGCTTTCGCACCCGGCGCTCGCAGGCGATCCGCGAGCGCGGCGCGCGGCGGCTGCTCCTCGACATCGACCTCTGGGAGATCTCGGTGGTGACCTTCCCGATGCAGGAGGCCGCGCGCGTCGCCGAGACCCGCGCCCGGCCCCTCGAATTTCTCGACCGCATCGCCGAGGCGACCCGGCGGATCGCCCGATCGACGCCGCGTTTCGGCGTCTGAACCCTTCCCCAACGACGGAGTGAAAAGACCCATGCCGACGACCATCCAGGGTGCCCCCGAGACCAAGGCCGGAGCCGTGCGCGAGAACGGCGCGATCTTCGACGAGTTCATGCAGGCCTTCGACGCCTTCCGCGAGGCCAATGACGACCGCCTGTCGCAGATCGAGAAGCGCATGGGCGCCGACGTCCTGACCGAGGAGAAGGCCGAGCGCATCTCCCGCGCCATGGACGAGCAGGAGAAGCGCATCGAGCGGCTGGCGCTCAAGAGCCTGCGGCCGCCGGTGGGCGGGCCGAACGAGGCGACGAACGCCAGCCCGAGCGAGCACCGCACCGCCTTCGAGAGCTATGTGCGCGGCGGCGACGAGACGCGGCTGCGGCGTCTGGAAGAAAAGGCGATGTCGGGCCTGACGGGCGCCGACGGCGGCTTCCTCGTGCCGAGCGAGACCGAGGCGGAGATCGGTCGGCGGCTGGCCGCGGTGTCGCCGATCCGCGCCATCGCCGGGCTGCGTACGGTGTCTTCGGCGGTGCTGAAGAAGCCCTTCGCGATCAGCGGCGCGCAGGCTGGCTGGGTGGGCGAAGCCGAGGTGCGCCCGCAGACCAACGCGCCGCAGCTGGCCGAACTGAGCTTCCCGACAATGGAGCTCTACGCCATGCCGGCGGCGACGAGCGCGCTGCTCGACGACGCCGCCGTCGATATCGACGCCTGGATCGGCGAGGAGGTGGAACTCGCCTTCGCCGCGCAGGAGGGCGCCGCCTTCGTCAACGGCGACGGCATCGCCAGGCCCAAGGGCTTCATGCGCTACGACGCGGTAGCGGAAAGCGCCTGGGCCTGGGGCAAGGTCGGCACGGTCTCCACCGGCTTCAATGCCGGGTTCCTGGCCGGCACGGGTGCGGACGCGCTCGTCGACCTCATCTACGCGCTGAAGGCCGGTTACCGGCAGAACGCCTCGTTCGTGATGAACCGGCGCACGCAGAGCACGGTGCGCAAGCTGAAGGACGCCGAGGGCAACTATCTCTGGGCGCCGCCGAGCGTGGCGGGCGGCAAGGCGACGCTGATGGGCTTCCCCGTGGTGGAGGCCGAGGCGATGCCCGACATCGGCCCGGCCAGCCATTCGATCGCCTTCGGCGATTTCGGGCGCTTCTACCTCGTGGTCGACCGGCAGGGCGTGCGCGTGCTGCGCGATCCCTATTCCGCCAAGCCCTACGTCCTCTTCTACACGACGAAGCGTGTCGGCGGCGGGATCCAGGATTTCGACGCGGCCAAGCTCCTGCGCTTCGCCGCCTGACGCGGCGCATTCACGACCACCTTGGAGGCCGGGCGGCGACGCCCGGCCTTTTTTCATGAACGGCAGGCCGAGGACGACATGATCTGGATCGAGACGGGAACGGGTGCGGGCGAGCCGGTGACGGTGGCCGAGGCGAAGGCGTTTCTGCGGCTGGAGCGCGGCGACGAGGACGCGCTGCTGGCGACGCTCATCGCGGCGGCGCGCGAGGCGGTGGAGACCGAGACGGGGCTGGTGCTGCGCGAGGCGCGCCATCGCATCGCGTTCGAGCCGGGCGCTGGGACGCGGCGGGTGGCGCTGTCCCGCCGGCCGGTGCGCGCGGTGCTCGAGGCGACGGCGTTCGACGCGGCCGGCGAGCCGCGTGCGATCGACCCAGCCGGGATCGCGGTGCTGAACGAGCCGCTGGGTTCGGTGCTGGTGCTGCCGGAGGTGAACGCGGCGAACGGGGTGGAGATCGAGCTGGAGACGGGGATCGCGGCGGGCGACCTGCCCGACAGCCTGCGCCTTGCGATCCTGCGCCTCGTGGCCGCGTCCTACGAGATGCGCGGCGCGGTGGCGCCGGCGATGCAGCCGGCCTTCGTGCCGCCGCTGGTGCGCGGGCTGCTGGCGCCCTTTCGCGCAGTGCGGGTCTGATGGGTCCGCTCTTCATCGATCCCGGCCTGTTCACGCGCCGTGCCGCGATCGAGCGCAACGAGGCGGTGCCGGACGGGAGCGGCGGGGCGGCGGACCACTGGACCGAGGTCGGCGAGACCTCGGTGCGGGTGGAGCCGCTGAGCGCGGAGGCGCGCGAGCGGTTCTCGCAGCGGATCGGCACGGTGACGCACCGCGTGACGCTGCGCCGACGCGCCGGGCTCGATCGGGGCATGGCCTTCCGGCTGGGATCGCGACGCTTGGTGATCCGCTGGCTGCACGATCCCGACGAAAGCGGGCGCTATCTCGTCTGCCGCTGCGAGGAGGAGGCGTGATCGCCGTCCTCCGCGTGCAGTTCGGGCGGGCCGGCTTGCGCGAGGCGATGCGGCGGCAGGTACGTGAGGCGGCGGCGCGTCGGCTGGACGCGATGGAGGGGGCGCCTGCCTCGGATTTTGAAGAGTGGGACGCGCTGCCGGACGAACGGGTGCCGGACTTCCTGACGAAAACTTAACGCGGCCGGCACTGGATCGCGCAACGATCACGCCGCATTTGCAATTGTATCAATGTGTGACGAACCGATATCGAAAGGACATCTGGCATGGGGCATCCCAGCGCTGAACTTCAGACGACGATCGTGAGCGCCCTGACCGGCGATCCCGCCGTGACGGCGCTGCTCGGCGGGCCCAAGGTGTTCGACCGGGTGCCCGAGCGTGCCAGCTTTCCCTACCTGACTCTCGGGCGCACGGCGGTGGTCGACTGGTCGACCGGCACCGAGGACGGCGCCGAACATATCCTGACCCTGCATGTCTGGGCCAAGGGCGGGTCGAAGCAGGAGACCTACGAGATCATGGACAAGGTCTCGACGCGGCTGCACGACGCGGTGCTGCCGCTGCATTCGCACCGGCTGGTGAACCTGCAGCTGCAGTTCGCCGAGGCGCGCCAGGAGCCGGACTCGCCGACCTATCACGGCATCCTGCGCTTTCGCGCGGTGACGGAGCCTTTGGCGTCCTGACGCCGCGCTGACGGCGGCGTGGCGTCGTCAGCATCCACTTTCCAAGAGTTTCGAGGGCGGTCCGGTGGGGCCGCCCTTTTTCGTTGGCACGATGAGAAGGAGCGGCAGGCATGGGCGCGCAGAAGGGCAAGGACTTCCTCCTGAAGCTGCAGGAGAGCGGCGGCGCGGGGTTCCAGACGGTGGCGGGGCTGCGCTCGCGGCGGATCGCCTTCAACGCCGAGGCCGTGGACGTGACCGACGGCGAGAGCGCCGGACGGTGGCGCGAGCTGCTCGGCGGGGCCGGAGTGCAGCGGGCCTCGCTGTCCGGCTCCGGCATCTTCAAGGATGCCGCCTCGGACGCGGCGGTGCGCCGGCTGTTCTTCGAGAGCCGGGTGGTGCCGTTCCAGGCGGTGATCCCGGATTTCGGCAGCATCACCGGGCCGTTCCAGGTGACGGCGCTCGAATATTCCGGCGAGCACAATGGCGAAGTCTCGTTCGAGATGACGCTGGAATCGGCGGGCGCGCTCGCCTTCGAGGCGCTCTGAGATGGCGGCGAACCGCAGGCGCGGCGAGGTTTCGGCCGAGATCGACGGGCGGGCGCGTACGCTCTGCCTGACCCTCGGCGCGCTCGCCGAACTGGAGGACGCCTTCGCCCTCGACGACATCGCGGGTCTCGCCGCGCGCTTCGGCTCGGGCCGGCTCTCGGCGCGTGATCTCACGCGCATCCTCGGTGCGGGCCTTCGAGGCGCGGGCGAGACGGTGGGTGACGAGGAGGTCGCGGCGATGCGCATCGAGGGCGGCGCGGCCGGCGCTGTGCGCATCTGCGCCGAGCTTCTGGCGGCGGCGTTCGGCGAGCCCGAACCGCAGCGCGGCGAGGGCGCCGCCCGCCCTTGAGCGCCGCCGCGCCCGATCCGGCCGCGGGCGCGGCGGCCTTTCCCTGGGACGAGGCGATGAGCCTCGGGCTCGGCGTGCTCGGGCTCGCGCCTGCGGCCTTCTGGCGGATGACGCCGCGCGAGCTGGCGCGCGCCCTTGGACCGCTGGATGCGCGGATCGCCGCGCCGCCGAGCCGGGCCGGACTGGACGAGATGATGATGCGATTTCCCGACAGGAGGTGAGCGATGGCGGAGAGTGTGGACACGATGCGCATCGCGGTGGAGGCCGACACGAGCGGCTTCGACCGGGCGCTGGGCGACCTTTCGACGAAGGCCACGAGCTTCGGCTCGGCGCTGACGCAGGCGTTTCGCGGGGCGGTCGGTGGCGGCAAGTCGTTCGACGGGGTGCTGCGCCAGCTCGGCCAGCGGATCTCGACGATCGCGCTCGATGCGGCGCTGAAGCCGCTGACCAACCTCGCGGGCGGGCTGTTCGGGCAGATCCTCGGCGGGATCGGGGGGGCGGGCGGCCAAGCGGGGACGGCGGGCACGGGCGGGCGCATCCTGCCCTTCGCCAAGGGCGGCGTTGTGCGCTCGCCCTCGTTCTTTCCGACCGGCGGGCAGATGGGGCTGATGGGCGAGGCCGGCGCGGAAGCGATCCTGCCGCTGAAGCGCGGCGCGGACGGTTCGCTCGGGGTCGCCATGCAGGGCGGCTCGGCGCGCGGCGGGCCCTCGATCGTCTTCAACGTCTCCACGCCGGACGCGCCCAGCTTTCGCCGCGCAGAGGTGCAGATCCAGGCGATGCTGGCGCGCGCGGCGCAGCGCGGGCAGAGGGGGCTCTGACGATGGCGCTCGCCTCCTTCAGCGAAGAGCGGTTTCCGCTGCGTGTCGCCTTCGGCACCAGCGGCGGGCCGGAGCGGCGCACCGACATCGTGCGCCTCTCGACCGGCTACGAGAACCGCAACCAGCGCACGCGTCACTCGGTGCGCCGCTACGATGCCGGCTCGGGCGTGAAGAGCCTCGCCGATCTCGCCGCGGTGCTCGACTTCTTCGAGGCGCGGCGCGGGCGGCTTGTGGCGTTCCGCTTCCGCGACCCGTTCGACGCGCGCTCCTCGCGCTACGGCCTGCCGCAGACGCCGCTCGACCAAGGGCTCGGGATCGGCGACGGCGAGATGCGGCGGTTTCAGCTCGCCAAGCGCTACGGCGAGGGCGAGGACGCCTATCAGCGCCCGATCGCCAAGCCGGTGGCGGGATCGGTGCGCTTGGCGGTGGCGGGGGTGGAGGTTCCCTTCGCGATGGATGCGGCGACGGGCTGGGTGACGCTGGATACGGCACCGGCCGTGGGCGCTGCGGTCACGGCCGGGTTCGAGTTCGACGTGCCCGTGCGCTTCGACATGGACCATCTCGCGGTGAACATGGCGGCCTTCGAGGCCGGCGACATTCCGACGATTCCCTTGGTGGAGGTGCGCCCATGAGGGCCTTGAGCGAGGCGATGCGCAGCGCGCTGGCACAACCGGCGACGACGCTGGCGAGCGCCTGGCGGCTGACGCGGCGCGACGGCACGGTGTTCGGTTTCACGGACCACGACGAGGACATCGCCTTCGGCGGCACGGTGTTTTCGGCGGCAACGGGCTGGACGGCCGGCGAGACGGAGGGCGCTCTCGGACTGGCGGCGGGAACGCACGGCGTGGAGGGCGCGCTCTCCTCGGTCGCGCTGCGCGAGGAGGATATCGCCGCCGGGCTCTTCGACGGGGCCAGCGTCGAGATCTTTCGCGTCGACTGGCAGCGACCGGAGGACGCCGTGCTGATGGAACGCTGCGATCTCGGAGAGGTGACGCGCGGCGGCGGCGGCTTCTCGGCGGAGCTTCGCGGCATCGCGGCGCGGCTCGACCGCCAGCATGGGCGCTACTACCGGCGGCGCTGCGACGCGGTGCTCGGCGACCGGCGCTGCGGCGTCGATCTGAGTGCGGGCGGCTGGACGCGCACGGGGCGGCTGGTGGCCGTGGACGGCGAGGTGCTGGTGATCGAGGGGCTCGGGGCCCTCGACGTCGTGGCCTTCGAACGGGGGCGGATCGCGCTGGGGGCGGCGAGCGAGTTTCAGCCCGTGCGCGGCATCCGGACAGGCGCGGAGGCGGGGACGCTGCGCATCGCGCTCGGTCGGCCGACGGACGTTTCGCCGGACGTGGGAAGCGCGGTGCGGCTCAAGGTGGGCTGCGACCGCAGCTTTCGCACCTGCCGCGAGCGTTTCGCCAATTCGGCGAACTTTCGCGGTTTTCCGCATCTGCCGGGCAGCGACGCGGCGCTCGGCGTCGCCAAGCGCGACGCCCTGCATGACGGCTCGCCGGTGGTGGCGTGATGCGGGCGCGCGTTTTGGCGGCGGCGCGAGACTTTCTCGGCACGCCCTACCGCCACCAGGGCAGCCGTCGCGGGGTGGGCTGCGACTGCCTCGGGCTGGTGCGCGGCATCTGGCGCGAGCTCTACGGCACCGAGCCCGAACGGCCAGGCGCCTATGCGGCGGACTGGGCCGAGACCGGCGGCGGCGATCCGCTGATGGCGGCCGCACACCGGCATTTTGCGGAACTGCCGGTGGCCGAGGCGCATCCGGGCGACCTCGTGCTGTTTCGCTGGCGCGCGGGCGGCGCGGCCAAGCACTGCGGCGTGCTCGACGAGCCGGGCGACGGCGGCGGGGCGCGGCTGATCCACGCCTATGAGGGGGCGGCGGTGGTGTCCTCGCCGCTGACGCCGGGCTGGGCCGGGCGCATCGCGGCGGCCTATCGATTTCCGAACGGGAGCTGAGCCATGGCGACGATCCTTCTTCAGGCAGCGGGCGGGGCGCTGGGCGGGCTCGTCGGCGGCCCGCTCGGGGCGGTGGCGGGGCGGGCGCTCGGCGCACTCGGCGGCTATGCCATCGACAGCCGGCTCGCGGCGAAGTCGCAACTCCGCGAGGGCCCGCGCCTCGGCGCCAACCGCATTCTCGAAGCCGACGAGGGCGGCGGCGTCGCCCGGCTCTACGGCACGGCGCGGATCGCGGGGCAGGTGATCTGGACGACGCGCTTCGAGGAGATGTCGACCACCGAGCGCCAGGGCGGCAAGGGCACGGGCGGGGGCACTGAAACCAAGACCTACAGCTATTTCGGCAATGTCGCGATCGGGCTGTGCGAGGGGCCGGTGGCCTGCGTGCGCCGGATCTGGGCGGACGGCGAAGAGATGGATCTCTCGCTCGTCAATTGGCGGCTGCATCGCGGCGACGAGACTCAAGGTCCCGATCCGTTGATCGAGGCGAAGCAAGGACGCGGCAACGTGCCGGCCTATCGCGGCCTCGCCTATGTCGTGTTCGAGCGACTGGCGCTGGAGCGCTGGGGCAACCGCATTCCGCAGATCGCCTGCGAGGTGCTGCGGCCGGTCGGCGAACTGGAAGAGGGCGTGCGGGCGATCACCGTCATTCCTGGCGCCACCGAGCACGGGCTCGATCCCTTGACCGTGCGGGAAACGCTGCGGCCGGGCGAGGACCGGCTGCCCAATCGCAACATCCTACATGCCGGCAACGACATCACCGCCTCGCTCAACGAATTGACGGCGCTGTGCCCCCGGCTGGAACGGGTGGCACTCGTGGTCTCCTGGTTCGCCGACGACCTGCGCGCGGGCCGGGCGAGCGTGCGGCCGGGCGTCGAGATCGGGGCGCGGCGCGAAAGCGTCGCGTGGAACGTCGGGGGCACGGAGCGGGACGGCGCGCGGCTCGTCAGTCGGTCCGATGGCGGGCCGGCCTATGGCGGGACGCCCTCGGACGCCGGCGTTGTGCGTGCCATTCAGATGCTGCGGGCGCGTGGGCTGAAGGTCACGCACTATCCGTTCCTGCTCATGGACGTGCCGGCGGATAACGCGCTGACCGACCCCTATGGCGAGGCGCGGCAGGCGGCCTATCCCTGGCGCGGGCGCATGACGCTGGACACGGCGCCGGGGCGGGCGGGATCGGCGGACGGGACGGCTGGGGCGCGCGCCGAGATCGCGCGCTTCGTCGGCACCGCGCGGCCCGAGCATTTCACGGTGAGCGCTTTGGGCGTGCGCTATGGCGGGCCGGCGGAATGGTCGTATCGGCGCATGGTGCTGCATCAGGCTCATCTGGCGCGGTTCGCCGGCGGGGTGGACGCCTTCGTGATCGGCTCCGAAATGCGCGGGCTGACGCGGGTTCGCGACGAGGCGGGGCGTTTTCCGTTCGTGGAAGCGCTGGTGGCGTTGGCGCGCGAGGTGAAGGCGATCCTGCCCGGCGCGCTCGTCACCTATGCCGCCGACTGGAGCGAGTACTTCGGGTATCAGCCGGCGGACGGTTCGGGCGACGTGCTCTTCAACCTCGACGCGCTCTGGGCCGATCCGGCGATCGGCGCGGTGGGCATCGACAACTACCTGCCGCTGAGCGACTGGCGCGAAGGCGACGCGCAGGCCGGTGGGCGTGACGGCATGCGCTCGCCTTACGACGTCGAGGGCCTGCGATCGGGCATCGCCGGCGGCGAGCATTTCGACTGGTATTATGCGAGCGATGCGGACCGGCGGGCGGCGCGGCGGACGGTGATCACCGACGGGCTCGGCAAGCCCTGGGTGTTTCGGGTCAAAGACCTGAGATCCTGGTGGGAGACACCCCATTTCGACCGACGCGGCGGGGTGGAGAGCGCGACGGCGACGGCCTGGGTGCCGCGCTCCAAGCCGATCTGGTTCACCGAACTCGGCTGCCCGGCGGTGGATGCGGGGGCCAATCAGCCGAACGTCTTCGTGGACCCGAAATCAGCCGAGAGCGCGCTGCCGCATTTCTCGACCGGGGCACGCGACGATCTCGCCCAGCGCCGGTTTCTCGAAGCGCATCACCGGCACTGGGACCCCGCCGCGCCGGGTTTTCGCGAGGCCGACAATCCGGTGTCGCCGCTCTACGGCGGCCGCATGGTAACGCCGGACGCCGTGCATCTCTGGTGCTGGGACGCGCGCCCGGCGCCTGCCTTTCCCGAGCGCTCCGACATCTGGCGCGACGGCGGCAACTGGGAGCGGGGGCACTGGCTGAGCGGCCGGCTCGGCCGGGCGCCGCTGGATGCGTTGATCGCCCGGCTGCTGCGCGACCACGGCTTCACCGACTTCGACGTTCGCGAAGTGGACGGCGAGGTTGGCGGCTATCTCGTGCCCGGGCCGGGCAGTGCGCGAAGCGAGCTGGAAGAGCTGATGCGGCTCATGGGGATCGAAGCCTGGACGGAAGCCGGCATCCTTCGGTTTCGTTCCCTCGGCCGCGCCGGGGCTGCGACGTCGGTCGGGGCTCTGGTGGACGTTGCTGAGCGATCGCTGCTGGAGATCCGGCGGGCCGAGCCGAGCGATGCGGTGGAGGAAGTGGTGATCGGCTTCAGCGATCCCGCGCGGGCCTACCAGTCCGCCGCCGCCGACGCCGCGTTGGGCACCGCGGGGCAGCCGCGACAGGGGACGGTGGAACTGCCCGTGGTGCTGGCGGAAACGCAGGCCCGCGCGCTGGCCGAGGCGCTGCTGCTGCGCGGGCAGGGCGAACGCGAGACGGCGAGTTTTGAACTGTCGCCGGCCGAGATCGCGCTCGGCCTCGGCGACCGGATCACGCTGCCGGGCACGGCAGGGCGCTGGCAGATCGAGCGCATCGAGGACGGGGCGACGCGCCGGGTGGACGTGCGGCGGGTGGCGAGCGAGGGCGTCTCGCGCCCGGTTCGCGACGAGCCCGCAGCGGCGCGACCGCGGCCGGTGGGGCCGGTCATGGCCTCACGCCCGGTGGTGCACCTTCTCGACCTGCCGCGCCTCGCCGCCTTTGCGGACGGTGAGGGCGCACGGGTCGCGGTCGCGGCGCGGCCGTGGCTTCCCTACGACGTGCTGTCGTCGACCACGGGCACCGGTTTCGAGCGGCGGATGCACGTTTCGCGCCGCGCCACGCTCGGATGGCTGGCGGAGCCGCTGGCGCCGGGCTCGCCGGCCTTTCTCGATCGGAGCGGGCGGATCGTGGTGGATCTCCTGGCCGGGGCGCTGGCTTCGGTGACGCCCGCCGACATGCTGGCCGGCGCCAACCTCGCCGCCGTGCAGGGACCGGCGGGCGACTGGGAGGTGGTGCAGTTCGAAAGCGCCGAGGAGATCGTGCCCGGCCGGTTTGCGCTGGCGGGGCTGGTGCGCGGGCTGGGCGGCAGCGAGCCGGGCGAAATGGCCTCGGCCGGCGCGGCGTTCGTGCTGCTCGACGCCGCGGTGCTGCCGATCTCGCTGCTGCCGACGGAGGTCGGTAGCGAGCGGCACTGGCTGACCGTCCCGGCCGGGCGCGGGCTCGACGACGATGCGGTGGATCGCCGGGTCGCGTCGCTGGGGCGGCGGACGCTGCTGCCGCTCGCGCCCGTCCACGCACGCGGGGCGTTCGAGGCGGACGGAGCGCTGCGGCTGAGCTGGATCCGCCGCACACGGGCGCCCGGCGACGGCTGGGACGGGATCGACGTGCCGCTCGGCGAGGAGCGCGAGCTCTACCACGTCAGGCTGACCGGCGGCGGTGCCGACATCTCGTTGGAGACCGGCGAGCCGAGGCTCGTTCTTTCCAGCGACGAGGTCGCGTCGAGCTTCGGGCGGCAGCCCGGGCCGCTGGCGGCGAGCGTTTCGCAACTCGGCATGACGCCAGGGCCGGGGGCGCCCTGCCGGTTCGAGATCCCGCGTCGGCGCTGATCGGCGGCGCGGGCAACACCGGAGGAAAGGGCAAGCACGATGACCGATACGAAGGAATGGTGGAAGTCGAAGACGGTCTGGGGCGGGCTCGTCGCGCTCATCGGGGCGCTGGGCGGACTGTTCGGGCTGGAACTCGACGGGGCCACGCAGGACGAGTTGGCCGCCGCGCTGGCGATCGCGGCCAGCGCGGTGGGCGCGCTCGTCGCCATCCTCGGCCGGCTGGACGCCAAGGCGCGGCTGGGCTGAGAGCGTGGGCGGGCACCGGGGCGGCGTCGCCCCGGTGCCCGCCATTCATTCGACATTCAGTGTGGCGCCGCTAGAACGAAGGTCAGCCGCAGGACCGGGATCGCCATGTTTGCCCATCATTTTCGACGCACGACGATCGCGTTTCTGACGCTGGCGGCCGTCACCGTTCCGGCTTCGGCCGGCTGGTTGCCGTCGCCCTTCGAAACGGCACCCCGGCTGGAGAGTGCCGAGACCGTTCGAATGGCGCAGAGCGGATGCTCGGCGGCGGCGGCGCAGGCGGCGGCCCAGAGCGGCGGGCAGGTGCTTTCGGTGCAGACGGCGCAGCGCGGCGGGCAGACGGTGTGCATCGTCACGGTGCTGATCCCGGCGCAGGACGGAAACCGGCCCCGCCGCCAGACGATCACGATTCCCCAGTAGAGACGGACTGCGGGCTCGAAGCGGCCAGCGCCACCACGAGGACGCGATGCGGATCCTGATCGTCGAGGACGACCCCAATCTCAACCGGCAGCTGGAGGACGCGCTGCTCGCCGCCGGCTATGTCGTCGATCGCGCCTTCGACGGCGAGGAGGGACATTTTCTCGGCGACACCGAGCCCTACGATGCCGTGGTGCTCGATGTCGGCCTGCCGAAGATGGACGGGATCAGCGTGCTCGAGCGCTGGCGCCGCGAAGGCCGGGCGATGCCGGTGCTGCTGCTGACGGCGCGAGACCGGTGGAGCGACAAGGTGGCCGGCATCGACGCGGGCGCCGACGACTACGTCGCCAAGCCCTTCCACATGGAAGAGGTGCTGGCCCGCCTTCGTGCGCTGATCCGGCGCGCCGCCGGCCATGCCTCCTCCGAGATCCATTGCGGGCCGCTGCGGCTGGACACCAAGGCCTCGAAGGCGAGCATCGATGGCGCCTCGCTGAAGCTGACCTCCCACGAATATCGCCTGCTCGCCTACCTCATGCACCATCAGGGGCAGATCGTGTCACGCAGCGAACTGATCGAGCATATGTATGACCAGGATTTCGATCGTGATTCCAATACGATCGAGGTCTTCGTCGGCCGGCTGCGCCGCAAGATCGGCAACGACCTGATCGAGACCGTGCGGGGCCTTGGCTATCGGATGCAGCATGACGGGTGAGGGCAGCCTCGCGCGGGGCGTCCGGTGAAGCGCCGTGGCTCCGACTTCCGCTTGACGGAGAGCCTGGCGGCGCGTGTCATCGCGCTGTCCAGCCTCTGGGCGATCGCCGCCTTCGTGGTGGTGGCCGGGCTGATCTCGAACCTCTACGAGCGCACCGCGCAGTCGGGCTTCGAGGCTGTGGTGCGGGCGCAGCTCTTCAACCTGATCAACGCTGTGACGGTGGACGAGACGGGCATGCTCGTCGGCGTGCCCGATCTCGGCGATCTCAGCTACTCGCAGCCGCTGTCGGGCTGGTACTGGGAGGTGCTGCCGGCCAGCGGCAACACGACGGGGCGGCTCGCCTCGTTTTCGCTCGGGCCGGGCCGCATCGAGGCGCCGACCACGGACGCCGATCCGTTCGACCTTCAGTACCGGCGCGACTATCGTATGAAGGGGCTAGACGGCGAACTCCTCTATGTCGAGGAGGCCGAGGTGGTGCTCGATGCCGAAAACCACGCGGCGCGCTTTCGCGTGATGGGAAACGCCAGCGTGGTCGATGCCGACATCGGCGCCTTCGACCGGATGCTGGCGCTTTACCTCGGACTGTTCGGGTTGGGCTCGATCGTCATCAACGCGCTCGCGATTCTTTTCGGGCTGCATCCGCTCGTCGGCGTGCGTCGCTCGCTGGCCGAGGTGCGCAACGGCAAGGCCGAGCGGCTGCCGAGTTCGTTTCCCGCCGAGATCCGGCCGCTGGCGACGGAAATGAACGCGCTTCTCGACAGCAACCGGCGGATCGTCGAGCGGGCGCGCACACAGGTCGGCAATCTCGCGCATTCATTGAAGACGCCGATCGCGGTGTTGCAGAACGAGGCCGGTGCCATCGGCGGCGAGAAGGGGCGGCTCGTCGCCGAGCAGAGCGAGGCGATGCGGATCCAGGTCCAGCATTATCTCGACCGCGCCCGGCGGGCCGCCACTGCCGATATCGCGATCGCGCGCACCCCGGTCGAGCCTGTGCTACAGCGGCTGCTTCGGGTGATCCGGCGCCTCAATCCCGACCTCGACTGCGATCTCGCCCTGCCGGCCGATGCCGAGCGGATCGTCTTTGCCGGCGAGGCGCAGGATCTCGAGGAGGCGATCGGCAATCTTCTCGAGAATGCCGCGAAGTATGGGCGAAGCCGGATCCGGGTCGCGCTGCTGCGGGGCGACGGCGAGACCTTCGAGATCCGCGTCGAGGACGATGGCCCCGGGCTGGACGACGCACAGATCGCGGAAGCCACCAAGCGCGGTCGTCGGCTCGACGAGCGGGTCGCGGGCAGCGGGCTCGGATTGTCGATCGTGGCTGATACCGTTTTGCAATACCGTGGGGACTTTCGTCTCGCCCGGTCCGATTTCGGGGGATTGCGGGCCGAGGTCGTCTTGCCTCTCGCACCCGCGGCAACGATCTCGTGATGGGAACATCGTCCGGCCGATCGGCCGAGGCGACAACGGACAGGCCCATGCGTCACGTAGCCCCGACCCTCGCCCTTCTCCTGTTGGCGCTGCCGATGCTCGGCGGCTGCCTTTCGGCGGGCGCCGGGCTGTCGTCGACGCCGGTCGCGGCGCCCGTGCCGGCCGGCGTGGCGGCGCTCAAGGGCAGCATCGCGCCGGTCGCCAGCCTCAAGTTGTCGCCGAAGGCCGAGCAGCAGGCGCTTGTGGCCGAATATCAGGCCCTGCAGTTCGGCGCCGTGGGCCAGCCGGTGGCGTGGGAAGCGGACGGGATCCGTGGCGAGTTCGTGCCGACCCAGCTCTACCGCGTCGGCTCGCAGGACTGCCGCGGTTTCACGCATGTCATCTCGAAGGGTGCAACACGGGTGAAGCAGGTGGGTAGCGCCTGCCGTTCCGGCGACGATCTCTGGACGCCGGTTGCCTGAACGCTCGACCCATCCTGATGATGAATTGAATGGGTTTCGGGTCGTGCGCTTGCTAAGGCTGCGCTCGAATGCGGGCGCGCTGGCTCCTAGCCTGCCGCTCGCGCTTGCCCCTGCGGCTGAGCGACCGGAGGTCGCGGCCCCAATGAGAGTGCCATGCTGTTCTGGCTGATCGCTGCATCGCTGACGCTCGCGGTGACGCTCCTGACCGTCCTGCCGCTGTTTCGTCGCGACGTCGTTGCCGCCGCCGGGCGCGCGGGGCATGACGCGGAGGTCTATCGCGCGCAACTCTCCGAGCTTGCCGCCGACACGGAGCGGGGCGCAATCCGCCCGGAAGATGCCGCGGTGGCGCGCGCCGAGATCGGGCGCCGGCTTTTGAAGGCAAGCGCCGAGATCGGTACGGATGAGGCCCTGACGCGACGCGCGGGCCGGACCTCGGTGATCGCCGGGCTGCTCGTCGCGCTCGTCCTGCCGGTCGGAACGTTTCTCTTCTACGACCGGGCCGGGTCGCCCGAACTCGGCGACCAGCCGCTGGCGACCCGTGCGCCCGACGACGGCCCGTCGCCGGACCTTGCCACGATGGTGGCCGAGATCGAGCGCCGATTGGCGGCCAATCCCGAAGACGGCATGGGCTGGAGCGTGATCGCGCCCGTCTACCTGCAGACCGGCGACGCGGCCAAGGCGGTGACGGCCTTTCGCAACGCGCTTCGGCTGACGGAGCCAACGGCGCAGAAGCTGGCCGGTCTCGGCGAGGCGCTCGTGCAGGCGGCGGGTGGGCAGGTGGACGACGAGGCGGACGCGGCGTTCCGCCAGGCGCTGGCGCTCGACCCGTTCTGGCCACCGGCGCGCTTCTATCTGGCGCTGCGACTGTCTCAACAGGGCGAGTTCGCGGGCGCACGCGATGCCTGGAATGCGCTGATCGCGGCCTCGCCGGCAGACGCGCCGTGGATGGCGATCTCGCAGGCGGCGCTGGCCGATGCCACGGCGAAGCTTGGCGGCGAGGCGCCAGCGGTGGCGGGTGGTCCGCGCGGGCCCTCTGCGGCCGACGTCGCGGCGGCAGAGGGCCTGTCTGAGGACGACCGCGACCAGATGATCGAGGGCATGGTGTCGCAACTCGCCGCGCGCCTCCAAAGCGCCCCGAACGATCTGGAAGGCTGGACGCGGCTGATCCGCTCCTACAC
>NZ_BBWH01000029.1 GCF_001463705.1 Aureimonas sp. AU12
AAACGCTTATTTCTGCAATTGAGGTCGTTAAGCCGTTGGTCTGCATAGCGGAAGGATCAGGGAACCGGTTCATCAGCCGATCGAAAGCCTGAGACGGGCCCGTCCCGGTGACCCCGCCCAGACCCCTCCGGTTGACAGAGGACCGAGCCTTCCGCTCTATCGACGTTTCGAACCCAGCCGTCTCCCTTCGGCAACAGCTGGATGCGAAGTCCGGTTCCGAACCGGGCGTCGTCGCGATTTCGCCCCGGTTGGGGCGGACATCCCCGCGAGACAACGCACAGGACAGGAATGAACCACGAGCGCTATCGCAAGCCGGACTTCGGAAACCAGCCTCCGCTCGTCGCCGACCGCCGTCGCAAGCCCGATCGCCGTCAGGTGTCCGCCCGCTGGCTCGCGGGAACCCTCCTCACCGGCCTGACCTCGACGGCGATGATGGGCATCGCGCTTTCGGCCGCCCATGACGGGCGGCGCACCCTCGTTTCTCCGGCCGTGGTGGGCGTTGCCACCGCCACCGTCAACGACCTCACCGAAAAGGGCGAGCGCGTCTTCGCGACCCTCATTCCCATCGATCGCAACCGCTCGACGATCGAGGTGCCGACGATGGTTCGCGAGGGCGGCCGCGAAGTGGTGCGGGCCGTGCCCTTCGCCTATGCCTCGATGCTGCTCGGCGCGCGCCATCCCACCACCACGAGCTATCCCGCCTTCGACGCGATGACCGTCTTCGGCGAGGGCGGCGGGGACGAGGACGACGCGGGACGCGACAAGGCGAGCACGGAGACCGGCCAGTTCTACGGCGCCAAGCTCGAGGGCGACGTGAAGCTGGCGGTGGAGGCCTTCGACGTCACCTCGCGCTCGCTCGACGACTTCTCCGACATCGGCACGAAAGAGGCCGAGCAGCTCGTGCGCATGGCGGCGCCCCGCCGCGACGCGGCGCCGGTGCAGGTCGCCGCGATCCAGTCCTTCGACGCCTCGCGCTTCGGCGGCATGAGCGATGCGCAGGAATACGTGCCGGGTTCGGCCTTCCGCGTCATTCAGGAAAACGTCTCGGTCTCGGCCTCCGAGACGGCGGGAACGCGGTCCACCCGCTACTTCGAGGAGATCGTCCCCTTCCGCGAGGACAAGGCGATCCGCGAAGCGCTGGAGGAGAGCGCCCATCCCGATGCCGGCCCCGCCGCCGAGAGGCTGGCGAAGAGCCTGCGGCGCGACGAGATGGGCGCCGGCGAGGTGCTGCGCCTCGGCCTCGAGCCCGATGGCGACGGCTCGCGCATCGTGCGCCTGTCGGCCTATCGCGGCGAGCGGCATCTGGCGACCGTGGCGCTCGGCGACGACGGACGGTTCGCGGAAGGCCCCGAGCCGGCGCTCAGCCGCTCGGTCGCCGAGGCCTTCGACGAGAACGCCACCGAGGCGCCGCTGCGCCAGAGCATGCCCACCGTCTACGACGGCGTCTATCAAGCGGCGCTCGCCTACGGGCTCGACGACCGGCTCTGCCGCAGGCTGATCAAGATCCTGGCGCCCGACGTCGACTACCAGGCGCGCCTCGATTCCGACGACCGGCTGACGCTGCTCTATTCGCTCGAGGACGGAAAGGACAATGCGAGCCAGGAATCGCAGATCGTCTTCGTCGAGGCCAAGTTCGGGACCGACACCAAGCGCTACTACCGCTTCTTCACCGACGACGACGACCAGAGCGACTATTACGACGAGAGCGGGCGCAGCGCCCGACAGTTCCTCCTGCGCAATCCCGTGCCGAACGGGCGGTTCACCTCGCCCTTCGGCTCGCGCCGGCATCCGATCCTCGGCTATTCGCGGATGCACTGGGGCGTCGACTGGGCCGCACCGCGCGGCACGCCGATCCTCGCCTCCGGCTCGGGCGTCGTCGAGCGCGCCGGCTGGTCCACCGGCAACGGCCAGCAGACCGTGATCAAGCATCCCAACGGCTACGAGACTTCCTATTCGCACCAGAGCGCGATCGCCAAGGGTGTGAGACCCGGCGCGCAGATCCGGCAGGGCCAGATCATCGGCTATGTCGGCTCGACCGGCCTCTCGACCGGCAACCACCTGCATTACGAAGTCGCGGTCAACGGCACTCGTGTCGACCCGTTGCGCATCCGCCTGCCCTCCGGCCGCCAGCTGCAGGGCCAGCAACTGGAAGCCTTCGAGCGCGAGCGCCAGCGCATCGACAATCTTCTGAAGGAGAGCGTCGAGGACATGCGGGTGGCCGGGCGCTGAGGGCTCGAAGTTTGGCGATGTTTCACGTGCAACGCGGGTCAAACCGGCGTTGCGGCGAGGTCAAACCGTTCAGCTCTGCCAACGTGCCGGTTCCGCAGCCGCCGGCAAGGCGACTGCGGGATTTTTCGTTTGTCGAACGGCCGTTGCCGATCAGTCCTTCGGCTTGATCGACGACTGCGAGCGCCAGAGGTCGATGCCGCCTTCGCTTGCGAAGCCATCGATCTCGGCCAGCTCTTCGCTCGTGAAGCCCGGCGTCTTCAGCGCGTCGAGCGATGAATCCAGTTGCTCCACCGTGCGCGCGCCGATCAGCGCCGAGGTGACGCGGTCATTGCGCAGCACCCAAGCGATCGCCATCTGCGCCAGCGATTGGCCGCGCCGCTTCGCGATGGCGTCGAGCGCGCGGATGCGGCCGAGATTGTCCTCGCTGACGAGATCGGCCGAGAAGGACTTGCCCTTCGAGGCGCGCGAGCCCTCCGGCACACCGCCGAGATACTTGTTCGACAGGAGCCCCTGCGCCAGCGGCGAGAAGGCGATGCAGCCGACGCCGAGTTCGCTCAACGTGTCGAGAAGGCCGTCCTCGGTCCAGCGGTTCAGCATCGAGTAGGACGGCTGGTGGATCAGCATCGGCGTGCCGAGATCCTTCAAGATCGCGTGCGCCTGACGCGTCAGCTCCGGCGAATAGGAGGAGACGCCGACATAGAGCGCCTTGCCCGAGCGCACGATCTGGTCGAGGGCGCCCATCGTCTCCTCGATCGGGGTGCGGGGGTCGGGACGGTGGTGGTAGAAGATGTCGACATAGTCGAGCCCCATCCGCTTGAGGCTCTGGTCGAGGCTGGCGACGAGATACTTGCGCGAGCCGAAATTGCCGTAGGGGCCCGACCACATGTCCCAGCCCGCCTTCGACGAGATCAACAGCTCGTCGCGGTAGGGCCGGAAGTCGAGATCCATCCAGCGGCCGAAGTTCTCCTCCGCCGAGCCGGCGGGCGGGCCGTAATTGTTGGCGAGATCGAAATGGGTGACGCCGCGATCGAAGGCGCGCCGCAGGATCGCGCGGCCGGTCTCGAAGACGTCGGTGCCTCCGAAATTCTGCCAGAGGCCGAGCGAGATCGCGGGCAGATCGAGGCCCGAACGTCCGCAGCGGCGGTAGGGCATCTCGCCGTAGCGGGTGTCGGCGGCGGTATAGGGCATAAGGGTCCTCCACGAATCGTTCGTCGCAGTGACGAATCGCGGCCGAACTTAAACCGACGCCCACGCGATGGAAGACTTGGGATGCCGTCCGTCGCGCGAGCACCGTCCCGTTCCGCCCTCAGCGGCAGTAGAGCGAGCCGTTGGAGCGGGCGGCGATGTCGAGATGCAGATGGGTGCCGTGGTCGGAATCGGTGCCGGGTCCGAGCACCGTCTTGAACGGGCCGCAGGCGCCGCGCCGGATCGCCGCCGAGAAGCGGTCGTCCGCCGAGCCCGGCGCATGCGCTTCGACGGTGAGGCTGCGACCGTCCGAGAGGGTGAGCGCGGCGATGTCGATGGCGCTGCCGCGCGAGTGCTCGGAGATCTTGGATTCGCTGGCGCGGGCGCGGCAGACATAGGTCGAGGCCTGCGCGATCGCCTTGACGGTGGCGCCGCCGAGTTCCGCTTTCGCCGCCGGCTCGACGCTGTCGCTCATCCAGATGTCGAGCGCGAGCGCTGTGCGGCAGAGAAACTTCGTGCCCGGCGAAATCGTGACGCCGGAGGAGAGCTTCGTCAGCTCGACCGGGCGCAGCACTCCGCAATCGCCCTCGGCGATCGTCTCGCCCACGGTGAAGGCGGCGCCGCGCTTTTCGAGGTCGGCCTCGCAGAGCATGGCATCCTCGACGGCCGCCGCGGCGTCCACCGTCTCGGCGGGGGTGACCTCCATCGGCGGCGTCTCGGGCGCGGTGGGCTCGGCCGTGGTGCGCGCCTTCTCAGGCGACACGTAGGCCGGCTGCGGCGACGGTTCGGCGCCGGCGGGCGCGGTGCCGGCCTCCGCGGGTTCGGATGCCCCCTCCCCTGCCGAAGGCGGCGCGGGCGCGGGCGTCGGCACGGCGTCCGGCTCGGGGGTTGGCGCCGGCACCGGCCCGGCATCGGGAGCCGGCGGCGTTTCCGCAACGGGTTCGGACGGGGGCGTCGGCCGCGCCTCCGGCACCGGCACGTCGGTGGGCGGCGCGGCGGGGTCGGTCTCAGGAGAGGTCTTGGCGTCGCCGGCGGGGACAGAAGCCCCCTCCCCTGCCGGGGGGGCGGGGGGATCATTGGGCGAGGCGGTCGGTACGGGCACGGAGCCCTGCGCCAGCGCCGGGCCCGCCATCGGCCCGGAGGCGATGGCAGCGGTGATCAGCAGGGCGGCCACGAGCCGGCGGGAGGTCTCGGTGCGCATGCGTTCGGCTATTCCGTGAATTCGACGACGGTGCCGGGCTTCACCAGCTTCGCCAGTTCCTTGGCGTCCCAGTTGGTCAGGCGCACGCAGCCATGGCTGTTCGACTTGCCGATCATCGAGGGCTCGGGCGTGCCGTGGATGCCGTAGGTCGGCTTCGACAGCGCGATCCAGATCGTGCCGACCGGGCCGTTGGGGCCGGGCGGGATCGTCAGGATCTTGTCGTTGTCGCCCTGCTTGAAGTTGATCTTCGGGTTGTAGGTGTAGTTCGGGTCGAAGGCGATGCGGGCGACCTCCACCGTACCCGAGGGCGAAGGCGTCGAGGTCGATCCGATCGAGGAGGGATAGGCCACCACGAGCCGGCCGCTCGCATCGTAGGCGCGCACCTGCTCGCGGCCCTTGTCGGCGACGATGCGAACGACTTCGCCGGTGGCGTTCTCGCCCACCGCCATGACCTTGATGCGCGTGCCCGGCCGGTCGAAATCGGCGCCGGGGTTGATCTCCTTGAGGTAGCCCTCGTCCATGTGGAAGCGCTCGGCCAGCATCTCGGTGACGCGGGTGTAGGACATGGCCGGCAGCGCCGCCTTGTGGGCGTAGTCCTCGGGGATCGAGGCGACGTAGGGGCCGCCGAGATCCTCGTTGGTAATCTCGTAGGTCGCGATCGCGGGGCCGCCGGTGATGTCGAGCTCCTCGACCAGCGACTGCGCGTTCGTGGCGTCGATCGTGCGCCCGGTCATCTCGGTATAGGCCGCGACGGCCTTGTCGACATTGGAGCCCATGCGCCCGTCGATGACGCCCGGCGAGATGCCGGCGCGGTCGAGCAGCACCTGCAGCGCAGCCGTCTCGGTCTTGGCGTTCTTTCCCGTTGGGCCGGCAACGCGCGGCGCGGGGTGGCTTTCGGGCAGCGTCGAGCCGATCGGCGCGCTGCCGATCGAGGGCGTGTAGCCGCCGAGCCCCTCGTCCGGCGGGATCGAGCCGGTGGTCGCGGCGTCAGGCAGGCCGGCGCTCTGCGTCGAACCCGGCGGGGGGAGCGGCGCCGATTCGACGGGGCCGTCGTAGAAGCCGCCGCCGCCCGCGCCCATGTCGGGAAAGCCGAGCTCGACGCCCGGAGGGGTCTCGGAAACGCGGCCCTCGAACTGCAGATCGCCGCGCGGGGGTCCGCGCTCGCCGCGCGCGGCGCGGCGCGGACGCTCCACCGCGATGACGCGGCCGTAGGAGTCCACCGTGACGATGTTGCCGTTGTCGTCGACAAAGCTTTCCGTGCCCGGCCCGTAATCCTCGAAATAGGGATCGACGCCCTGCGCATGCGCCGCAGGCGTCACGCCGGACAGGCCGGCGAGCGCCAGAAGGCCGATCGTCCACATCGTCTTCGTCGCCATCTCGTCCGAACTCCCGCTTCCTGCCCGTCTCACTGCCTGCCAACGCACCATGCGAATACGCCGACCTTCGGTCCGGCCCACATGCTGCGCAAAAGATGGTTAAGCCATCGCAAACGAAACGGGCGCGAAGATGGCTCCGTCGACGGCACACTTGCCCGCAGCAGCGCCGCCGACGACGACGTTAAATCATCGAGAGCGGCATCTTGCGCGGTGGCGGCGGGAAGGCGGCATCGAGCGCCGCCCAGTCCTCGGGTGTCAGCGCGAGGTCGGCGGCAGCCGCATTGTCGCGGACATGGGCGGGCGAGCCGGCCTTGGGAATGGCGATGAGGCCGGGCTGGCGCAGCGCGAAGGCGAGTGCCACCTGCGCCGGACTGGCGCCATGGCGCGACGCGATCTCGCGCAGCGCGGGCCGGCGCAGGAGATCGCCGCCCTGTCCGATCGGCGAATAGGCCATGGCGGCGACGCCCGCCCGCTCCATCCAGGGCAGGAGGTCGAATTCGATGCCGCGCTCGCCCGGATGATAGAGGATCTGGTTGACCGCGCAGCGCGCCCCACCGGGAACGGCGAAGAGCTCCTCCATGTCCTCGAAGTCGAAATTGGAGACGCCCCAACGGGCGATCTTCCCGGCGGTGACGAGATCCTCCAGCGCGCCCACCGTTTCAGCGAGCGGGTGGCGCCCGCGCCAGTGGAGGAGATAGAGGTCGAGCCGCTCCAGCCCGAGCCGCTTCAGGCTGGCCTCGCAGGCCGCCGCGGTGCCGCGCGCCGAGGCGTTGGAGGGCGCCACCTTCGAGACCACGAAGACCTCGTCGCGCCGCCCGGCGATCGCCTCGCCCACCAGTTCTTCCGAGGCGCCGTCGCCGTAGATCTCGGCCGTGTCGAGAAGCACCATGCCGGCATCGATCCCGAGCTGCAGCGCCGCGATCTCGTCGGCGCGCCGGGCCGGCGCATCGCCCATCATCCAGGTGCCCTGTCCGAGAACCGGGATCACGGCGCCGTCGCGTAATTGGATCGTCTTCATGCCCTGACACTCCTTCTCGCTCGGGCGAAGGTAAGGCGAACGGCGTCGGCGGGAAGCAGGGTCAGGCCAAGGCGGGAGGGAACGGGCGGCGCCCCCGCCCGTTTCACAGGTTAGAACAACCTTGAGACGGAGCGGACCCCATGTCATCGACCCTTGGAACCGGCGCCGTGTCGGATGTCGAGATCGGCGCCGACGCGATCGAGGCCAGCCGCGTCAACGGAACTCGCGTCTACAACACCGACGGCGACAATCTCGGCCACATCTACGACATCGTCATCGGCAAGCGCGACGGCCGCGTGAAATACGCGATCATGTCCTTCGGCGGCTTCCTCGGCATCGGCGAGGATTACCATCCCCTGCCCTGGGAGGTGCTGAAATACGACGAGCGCCAAGGCGGCTACGTCGTCGGCATCACCATCGACCAGCTGAAGGAGGCCCCGCGCTACGGCGCGAACGCCAGTCCGAACTGGGTGGATCCCGACTACGGTCGGCGCATCAACGACTATTACGGCGTCGCCTACTACTGACACCGTTGACGGAAATCGAAAGGGGGCGGCTCGCGAGAACCGCCCCCTTTCTGCATGTCGAAGCCGCGGAGCCCTTGAGGTCAGGCGGCGACGCGCTCGCCGTCGGCCGCGGTCTTCGAGCCCGTAACGTAGAAGTTCAGGCGGTCAGTGCCCCCCGAGATCTTCACGTGGTCCTCGTCCTTGACCTGACCCGTCAGGATGCGCTCGGCGAGCGGATCCTGCACCTCGCGCTGGATGACGCGCTTGAGCGGACGCGCGCCGTAGGCGGGGTCGTAGCCCTTTTCGGCCAGCCAGTCGCGCGCGCTTGGCTCGAGATCGAGCACCACCTTGCGGTCTTCCAGCAGCGTCTCCAGCCGCTTCATCTGGATGTCGACGATGGCGCCCATCTCCGAGCGCTTCAGCCGGTGGAAGAGGACGATCTCGTCGACCCGGTTGAGAAATTCCGGCCGGAAGGCCGAGCGCACGACGTCCATCACCTGCGGGCGCACGACGTCGACATCCTGCTCGTCGGTGAGCGAGGTCAGGTATTCCGAGCCCAGATTCGAGGTCATCACGATCAGCGAGTTGCGGAAGTCCACCGTGCGCCCCTGCCCGTCCGTCAGGCGACCGTCGTCGAGCACCTGCAGGAGGATGTTGAAGACGTCCGGATGGGCCTTCTCGATCTCGTCGAAGAGGATCACCTGATAGGGCCGGCGCCGCACGGCTTCGGTCAGCATGCCGCCCTCCTCGTAGCCGACATAGCCGGGAGGCGCGCCGATCAGCCGGGCGACGGAGTGCTTTTCCATGAACTCCGACATGTCGAGCCGCACCATCGCGGTCTCCTCGTCGAAGAGGAAGCTCGCCAGCGCCTTCGTCAGCTCGGTCTTGCCGACGCCGGTGGGGCCGAGGAAGATGAACGAGCCGATGGGCCGGTTGGGGTCCTGCAGTCCGGCCCGCGCACGCCGCACCGCCTTCGACACCGCCTGCACGGCCTCGCCCTGCCCGATGACGCGCTTGGCCAGCGCATCCTCCATCGACAGCAGCTTCTCGCGCTCGCCCTGCATCATCCGGTCAACGGGAATGCCAGTCCAGCGCGAAACGACCTGCGCCACGTGGTCGGGCGTCACGGTCTCCTCGACCATCGAGACCTTGCCGTCGCCGGCCTCGGCCTCCTTCAGCTCGCGCTCCAGCCGCGGGATCTCGCCGTAAGCGAGTTCGCCGGCTCGCTGGAACTCGCCCTTGCGCTGGGCGATCGCGAGTTCGTTGCGGGCCTCGTCGAGCTGGCGCTTGAGATCGGCGGCCAGACCCAGCTTCGACTTCTCCGCCTGCCACGACGCCGTGAGCTTGGCCGAATCCTCCTCGAGATTGGCAAGCTCGACCTCCAGCCGCTCCAGCCGCGAACGGGCGCCGTCGTCGTGCTCCTTTTTCAAAGCCTCGCGCTCGATCTTCAGCTGCACGACGCGCCGGTCGATCTCGTCGAGCGCCTCGGGCTTGGAGTCCACGGCCATGCGCAGGCGCGCCGCGCCCTCGTCGATGAGGTCGATCGCCTTGTCGGGCAGGAAGCGGTCGGTGATGTAGCGGTTGGAAAGCTGCGCGGCGGCGACGAGCGCCGAGTCGGAGATGCGCACCTTGTGGTGCTGCTCGTACTTCTCCTTCAGGCCGCGCAGGATCGAGATCGTGTCGGCCACCGTCGGCTCCGACACGAAGACCGGCTGGAAGCGCCGGGCGAGCGCGGGGTCCTTCTCGACATGCTTGCGGTACTCGTCGAGGGTGGTGGCGCCGACGCAGTGCAGCTCGCCGCGCGCCAGCGCAGGCTTCAGGAGGTTCGAGGCGTCCATCGCCCCATCCGCCTTGCCGGCGCCGACCAGCGTGTGCATCTCGTCGATGAAGAGGATGATGCCGCCCTCGGCCGAGGTGACCTCGGAAAGCACCGCCTTCAGCCGCTCCTCGAACTCGCCACGATACTTGGCGCCGGCGATCAGCGCGCCCATGTCGAGCGCCATCAGCTGCTTGTCGCGCAAGCTTTCCGGCACGTCGCCGTTGACGAGGCGCAGCGCCAGGCCTTCGGCGATGGCGGTCTTGCCGACGCCGGGCTCGCCGATCAGAACGGGATTGTTCTTCGTGCGGCGCGACAGGACCTGGATCGTGCGGCGGATCTCGTCGTCGCGCCCGATCACCGGGTCGAGCTTGCCCTCGCGTGCATCCTTGGTCAGGTCGCGCGCATATTTCTTCAGGGCGTCGTAGCCCTGCTCGGCCGAGGCGCTGTCGGCGGTGCGGCCCTTGCGGATCGCCTCGATCGCCGTGTTCAGCGCCTGCGGCGTCACGCCGGCGCGGGCGAGGATGTCGGCGGTCTTGGCGGACTTCTCCATCGCCAGCGCGAGAAGCAGCCGCTCCACCGTGACGAAGCTGTCGCCGGCCTTCTTGGCGATCTCCTCGGCGGTCGCGAAGACCTTGGCGGTCGGGGCCGCCAGATAGATCTGGCCGTTGCCGCCCGAAACCTTCGGCAGCGCGTCGAGCGCCGCCTCGACGCCGAGGCGCACGTCCTTGGGGCGCCCGCCGGCGCGCTCGATCAGGCCGGAGGCGAGGCCCTCGTTGTCGTCCACGAGCACCTTGAGCAGGTGTTCGGGCAGAAACTGCTGGTGGTCGCGCGAAAGCGCCAGCGTCTGGGCCGCCTGCATGAAGCCGCGAACCCGCTCGGTGTACCGTTCCATATCCATGTCGTGTCTCCTGATCGGCAGATCACCCGGTGGCCGGCATGATCGCCCAAGTGGGGAGTCGGTCGCCGTTCCGGCCGACCGCTGAGCGGAATATGGGAAGCGCGCGCGGGGCGTGAAAGAGCGGCCCGGCGGCCGCCGCGCAAATTCCCGCCGATCGCAAGGCCTTCGATCGCCAAGCCCACGATCCCGGGCCCCACGATCCCAAGCAAACATCCCGCGATGCTATCGGCGTCGGCCTCCATCCCTGTCGAGCGTGTTTCAGTTCTTCGGTTTAGCAAGCCCTTAAAAGATGTGCGCTAGAAGAGGGACGTCGAGGCCCGTTCGGCCGACGTGGGGGAACCACATGAGACTGACCATTTTCCGGAAGCTGCTGGCCCTCATCGTCCTGACGTCGTGCATCGTCACGGCCGGCTTCGTCTACGAGCTGAAGAAGTCCGAGGGGAACATGCTGGCGGAGCGGCGGCTGCTCATCCAGTCCCAGGTCGACAGCGCACTGACGATGCTCGCGTATTTCGGCCAGCAGGCCGATATCGGACTTCTGACGCTCGACGATGCACAGGAACGCGCCCGCACCACGCTGCGCGGCCTTCGCTACGGCCCGGCCGCCGACTATCTCTTCGCCCTCGACGAGACCGGCACCTTCGCCGTTCATCCACGCAAGGAGCTGGAGGGAACGAACGGGCTGGAGCGGACCGACGCCAACGGCGTCGCCTACGTGAAGGAGATGCTGGCCGTCTCCAGCACCGGCGGCTTCGTCTCCTACGTCTTCCCGCGCCTCGGCAGCGACGTGCAGTCGCCCAAGCTCAGCTACGCCAAGGTCTTCGCGCCGTGGAAGTGGACGGTCGGCACCGGCGTCTATGTCGACGACCTCGAGGCACAGATGTGGCGCGAGGCTACGACGGTGGCGGTGATTCTCGGCGCGATCCTCCTCGTGCTCGGCGGCGGTGGCTACTGGCTCGGCCGGCACATCAGCCGCGGCCTGCGGCAGACCGTGGCGCTGGCCGAGGCGATCGGCAGCGGCGACCTCACCCACCGGCTGGAATCGACCTCGCGTGACGAGATCGGCGACCTGCATCGCGCCATGACGGCGATGGCGGCGCAGCTCTCCGACATCGTCTCCTCGGTGCGCGCCTCCGCCGGCCATGTCCTGTCCGGCTCGGCCCACTCCGCCTCGACCGCCGATCAGCTCTCGTCGGGTTCGACCGAGCAGGCCGCGGCCTCGGAGCAGGCCTCGGCCGCGATGGAGGAGATGACCGCCAACATCCGCCAGAACGCTGACAACGCATCCACCACCGAGAAGATCGCGGCGCAGGCCAGCATCAGCGCCGAGAAGACCGGCGTGGCCGTCGCCCACTCCGTCGAGGCGATGCGCATCATTGCCCAGAAGATCCAGGTCGTGCAGGAGATCGCCCGCCAGACCGACCTTCTGGCGCTGAATGCCGCGATCGAGGCGGCCCGTGCGGGTCAGCACGGCAAGGGCTTCGCGGTGGTGGCGTCCGAAGTGCGCAAGCTTGCCGAGCGCTCGCAGCAGGCGGCGTCGGAGATCGGCACGCTGTCGTCGCAGACGCTGACGGCGTCGGAAGAGGCGGGCCGGATGCTTGGCAATCTCGTGCCGGACATCCAGCGCACGGCCGAACTCATCACCGAGATCTCGGCGGCCTGCCGCGAGCAGTCGATCGGGGTGGAGCAGATCAACCAGGCGATCCAGCAGCTGGATCAGGTGACGCAGGCCAATGCCGGTGCCGCCAACGAGATGTCCGCGACATCCGAACAGCTTTCGGCGGAAGCGGGACGCCTCGAGGATCGCGCCGGCTTCTTCCGCCTCACCGAAGCCGAGCGCGCGAGCGCGCAGGCCGCAGAAGCCCGCGAGATCGCCAAGCTCCAGGGCGCCGCGGCCATCCCGGCTCCTCCCCGCAAGGTCGAAGCCGCGAAGGCCTCGACTGCCACCACGGCGGCGGCCGGACAGGACGTTCGGGCCCTGCAAGCGAAGGCGCAGGGCTTTGCCGCCGATCGCGCTGCCGCCAAGGCAAGCCGCAGGCCCGGATCGGCCGACGAGGGCTTCGACTTCGATCTCGGCGGCGACGGCGGCTTCGAGAAGATGAGCCACTAGGTCCCTGCCGGCCGCCTCGCATCGAGGCGGCCGGCTCGTTTGCGCCGACGATGCCCCCTGTCCCCCGTCGTTCCCGCCCACGCGGCCGAACGTCTCCTTCCGATGAAAGTGCCGCCATGACCGAGATCCTCGACCGGAACCTTCAGGGCCGCGTTCTCGGTCAGCTGGCGCCGCTGTTTCCCGCGGGCCTGCAGGTCTGGGATCTCCTGGAGGACGAGGATCGCGGCGCCGTGACGGCCGCCCTCGTCTATCTCGAGCAGCACAGGCTCCTGACGATCGACTGGATGGACGACCCCGACGGCGACCGCACGCCGGTCTTTGCGACGATCTCGGCGCTCGGTCTCGACTTCCTGTCGGACGACGGGGGCCTGCGCGGCTTTCGCGACCGCAAGTCCGTCCGGCTGAAGGACGCGGACCTGCGAGAACTGCTGACCGGACGCATCCGCCACTGCGAGGAAGAGGAAGACGACCGCGAGCGCCTGATCGCGGAACTCGCGCGCATGCCGAACGAAGGCCTGCGCGACATCGCGCTCGACCTGATCCGCCTCGGCCTCGCCAATCATTCGGTGGCGATCGGCATGGTGAAGGGGCGTCTCGGCATCGCGTAAAGACCGTCCGAACGTTCCGCACGGGGCGCACCCTCCTTTTCTCGCAGCTGCGAGATTTCTCTTCGCGCTCGTGCCATGATCGTTCATCAGGATAGGCCGGACCCCATGGGCGGACCGGCCCGAACCCTCTCCTGCCAGACGAGACGAGATCGCCGATGACGACTTCCGCCATGCCCCGCCTTCGCCGCCTCCTTCTCGGCGCCTGCGCCCTGGCCGCATCGTTCGCCGCGCCCGCCTCGGCCGAGGCCTACCGGCTGCAGGCCGGCGACGTGGTCGAGTTCACGATCCTCGGCACACCCGGCCTGAAGCAGCGCGCGCCGGTCGGCATCGATGGCCAGATCCGCATTCCCGTCGGCGGTTCCTTCACGGCCGCCGGCCGCACGCTCGAAGAGGTGCAGGGCGACATCGTCGAGAACCTCAAGTCGAAGCTCCTCTCGGTCGGCGCCGATCCCAAAGGCGACACGATCTGGAAGATCATCTACCCCGAAGAGATCGCCCTCGACATCGTCGAGTACCAGCCGATCTACCTGACCGGGGACATCTTCGCGCCGGGCGCGCAGGGCTTCCGCTCCGGCCTGACCGTGCGCCAAGCCGCCTCCGTCGCCGGCGGCTACAATCTCTTCCGCACCCGCGTCGAGAACCCGGTGGAGATCATCGGCATCGAGAAGGCCTATGACGGGCTGCTCGTCGCCTATGTCGCGGCGCAGGCGAGAGAGATCCGGCTGCAGGCCGAGCTGGCCGGCGACACGCCGCCCGACTTCGCCGCCCTCGCCTCCACCCGCCTCGATCCGTCCGTCGCCGAGCGTTTCGCACGAACCGAGACCGAGGAGTTCAGCAACCGCGTCACCGCCCGCGAGAAGCAGCGCGCCGCGATCCGCCAAGCGATCTCGCAGAGCGAGCGCCGCGCGGCGATCCTCACCGAACAGCAGGACAACGCGGAAAAGGAGATCGCCAATTACGAGGCGGATCTGACCCGCGTCGAGAACCTCTTCAAGCGCGGTCTCGTGCAAGCCGGCCAGTTCAACGAGGCGCAGCGCGCCATCCTTCTCGCCTCCAGCCGCTCGCTCGAGGTCTCCTCGGAAGCCTCGCGCCTCGAGCGCGAGGTGATCGACCTGCGCCGCGATCTCGAGAAGGTCGACAGCGACAGCCGCCTTGCCATCCTCGACGAGATGCGGACGACGCATGTCGCGCTGCTCGACACGCAGGCCCGGCTTCGCGAGATGAGCGAGAAGATCGCCTTCTTCGCGCCGCTGAGCGCCGGCGAGTCGCGCTACGAGGCGCGCCCGAAGGTCAGGATCGTGCGGCAGACGAGCGGCAAGGCCGAGACGATCGACGCCGACGAGGACACCGCGCTCGCCCCCGGCGACGTGGTGGAGATCACGCTCGCCGGCTCCAGCGAGACCTACGGCCCCGGCGAGGTCGGACAGGGCGCGCCCTTCGCCTCGTCGGGCTCGTCCGTCCCGGTCGGCTCGGGCACCGCCGCCCCCGCAAGCGCCGCAGCGACGGTACCGGCGACGCCGGCCGCTCCCGCACCCTCGAACTGACCGCCGCGGCAGGTTCGAGGCGAGGGCGCTCTCCGCCAGCCGCCGAGCCTGCCCGGACCACCGCCAGCACGGCTGTGACGGCGGCTGCCCTGACGACCGCAGAGGCGTACCTCCGCGGCGTGGCACCGACGCCTGTCGCGAGGCCACACCCGATGCCGTCGCCCCGGGGGGTCGGCGGGGCCACGGAGACGGAGCGCACCGAACGCCCCCTCGGTCGTCCCCCGCCGATCCCCGTTCGCTCGAAGGGAGCATCCGCACTTCCCAGGCGTTCCTCGTTCGGTCATGCCGGACCGACCAGCCTTCTCGCCGGTCGATCATCATCGAATACGGGGGAGCCTCCATGGGCCAGTCCATCGCCGACTTCATCACGCGAACGCTGGCTGCCGCGGGCGTCGAGCGGATCTGGGGCGTCACCGGCGACAGCCTCAACGCTCTAAACGACAGCCTGCGCCGCTTCGACGACATCGACTGGATGCATGTGCGCCACGAAGAGGTCGCCGCCTTCGCGGCGGGCGCCGAGGCGGCCGCCACCGGCCGGCTCGCGGTCTGCGCGGGAAGCTGCGGACCGGGCAATCTCCACCTCATCAACGGCCTCTACGACTGCCAGCGCAACCATGTGCCGGTGCTCGCCATCGCCGCGCACATCCCCTCGTCCGAGATCGGCCTGACCTATTTCCAGGAAACGCATCCGACGGAACTCTTCCGCGAATGCAGCCATTTCTGCGAGATGCTGCAGACGCCCGAGCAGATGCCGGCGCTGCTTCACCGGGCGCTGCGCACCGCCATCGCGAAGAAGGGCGTCGCCGTCATCGTCATTCCCGGCGATGTCGCGCTGCAGGATGTTCCCGCCGGCGCCCGGCCCGACTTCCCGAACCTCGTTCCCGGCAAGCTGGTGCCCGATGCCGCCGAGATCGAACGCCTCGCCCATATCCTCAACACGTCCGAGGCGGTGACGCTTCTATGCGGCGCGGGCGTCGCCGGTGCCCGCGAAGAGGTCATGGCACTCGCCGACGCGCTGGGAAGTCCGATCGTCCACGCCTTCCGGGGCAAGGAATGGATCGAATGGGACAATCCGTTCGATGTCGGCATGACCGGCCTGATCGGCTTCTCGTCGGGCTATCATGCGATGATGGAGTGCGACACGCTCCTCATGCTCGGCACCGACTTTCCCTATCGCAACTTCTATCCCGACAAGGCGACGATCGTGCAGGTCGACCGCGACCCGTCCGCGCTCGGTCGCCGCGCGCAGATCCATCTCGGCATCCTCGCCGACGTGGCCGAAGCGGCCGCCGCGCTGCTCCCGAAGATCGCACCGGGCCGCGACCGCGGCTTTCTCGACAAGGCGTGCGACCACTACCGGTCGGCCCGCAAGGGCCTCGACGATCTCGCCACCCCCCGGGCCGAAGGTGAGGCGCTGCATCCGCAATATGTCGCCAAGGTCGTCGACGCGATCGCCGCCGAGGATGCCGTCTTCACCGTCGATGTCGGCACGCCCGCCATCTGGGCGGCGCGCTACCTGACGATGAACGGCCGGCGCCGCCTGATCGGCTCGTTCAACCACGGTTCGATGGCCAACGCGATGCCGCAGGCGCTCGGCGTGCAGGCGGCCTGTCCCGGCCGGCAGGTCGTCTCGCTCTCGGGCGACGGCGGCCTCACCATGCTGATGGGCGACATGCTGACGGCGGTGCAGATGAACCTGCCGATCAAGATCGTGGTCTTCAACAATTCGACGCTGGGCTTCGTCGAGATGGAGCAGAAGGCGGCGGGCTACGTCGACACCAACGTTTCGCTGAAGAACCCCGACTTCGGCGCAGTCGCGCGCGAAATGGGCTTCTTCGGTCTGCGGGTGACGAGTTCGGACAAGCTGGAAGGGGCACTGCGCCAGGCCTTCGCCCATGACGGACCGGCGCTTGTCGACGTCGTCACCGAGACGACGGAATTGGCGATGCCGCCGAAGATCCGGGCCGAGCAGGTTAAGGGCTTCAGCCTCTACACGCTGCGCGCGATCATGAGCGGCCGTGGCGACGAAGTGGCGGAACTGGCCCGCGCCAATTTTCTGCGCTGACCTTCCAGCCCGAACGGGAGCGTTGTGGCGGGACCTCGGCCGCGTTCGAAACGCGTCGGGCCCGCCTCGGCGCCATGGCCTCGGATCTGGCGTTTCGAGCCGAGGGAGAAGGCGCGCACGACGAACGGCGGATGGCGCGTTTCGTCCGCACCACGCGGCGCTGTGCAGGAAACACCTCCATAGCGGTGGATCATCGATCGGTAGCGCTGCGACGACGTGATCGCCGCAATCGGCGGGCGTGCCCCCGATGGATCGCAATCGTGTGAACGGGACGTTGCAGGTTGCCGTTCAAAGTTGATTGTGATTATCAGCTTTAATCGGTAACCCGCAACGCAGTGCCGCGGTTCGCCGGGGGATCCCGTCACCATGCAGACTTCACCATCAAGGCTCGCCGATGCCGCGGCGTTCGACAGCGTCGCCGACGGAGACCTGCGTGACGATCCATCGACGCCGAGGATCCTCACCGCCGCTTCGTCGCGTGCCTGCCATCGCCTGAGGACCAAGGGCTGACCGCCTGTCCGAATGCGGCCGAGACGACCGTCCCGGCCCATCGACAAGAAGGATGAACGCATGCCCGACAGTCGCGCCGTCGTCACCACGGCCCACGCGTCCCGCTATCTCCAGCAGCTCTGCAAGCACTGGGCTCACAAGTTCGAGACCGAGTTCACGCTCACCGTGGGCCGGATCGTGCTGACCATCGGCGAGGCGCGGCTCGCGGCCGAAGCCGAGACCTTGACCGTCGCCCTCTCGGCTTCGGACGACGCTGCGCTCGCGCAGCTCCGGGATGTCGTCGCCAGCCATCTCGAACGCTTCGCCTTCCGCGAGACGCTCCGGTTCGAGTGGACATGACGGGCCGCGTCTCCCGCTCGAACGCCCTCGTCCCGCCGTTGGAACCCTTCGCCATGTCGAACGCCGCCCCCCGCCATGCGCCTCTGCGCCTCGCCGCCGCCCTCGTCCTCGGTCTGGCGCTGATCGCTCCCGCAGAGGCCGAGCCGATCAGCGTCGAGCATGCGCGCGGCACCACCGAACTGGCAGCCCCGCCGAAGACCGTCGTGACCTTCGATCTCGCCTCGCTCGACACGCTCGATGCGCTCGGGATCCCGGTCGCGGGCGTGCCGGTGATCGCCATGCCCGCCTATCTCGCACGCTACGCGGACGACGCGACCCCGAAGATCGGATCGCTCTTCGAACCCGACTTCGAGGCGGTGAACGCGCTCCAGCCCGATCTCGTGATCGTCGCCAGCCGGTCCGCGCCGCAGTTCGAGGCGCTGTCGCGCATCGCGCCGGTGATCGACCTGACGCTCGACCCGGCCGACACGATCGGCAGCGCCGAGCGCAACATCCGCACCCTCGCCGGGATCTTCGGCAAGAGCCCCGAGGCCGAGACGGCGCTCGCCAGGCTCGACGGCTCGATCGCCGATCTGAAGGCCGAGACCGCGAAGGCGGGGCGCGGGCTGATCGTGCTCGCCACAGGCAACCGCATGAGCGCCTTCGGCCCGGGCTCGCGATTCGGCGTCCTGCATTCCGAGTTCGGCGTCGCGCCCGCCGATCCCAAGCTCGCGACCGCCATCCACGGCGAGGCCGTCTCGAACGAATACATCCTCGAGACCAACCCGGACTGGCTCTTCGTGATCGACCGAGACGCGGCGATCGGCCAAGGCACCGCCGCCGCGCTCCTCGACAACGAACTGGTGCGCGGGACCACGGCCTGGCGGAAGGGGCAGGTCGTCTATCTCGATCCCGCGCGCTGGTATCTCGCGGGCGGCGGGCTGACGGCGCTGCAGGCGAGCGTCGACCAGCTGGCCGAGGCGATGAAGCCGAAAGCGGGCAACTGACGGCGCGCCGCGAACGCCATCGTCTTGACGACAACCGCCCTGCCCCGCTCCATGCCCCTCTTCCTCCTCGCCCTCTCCGCGATGGCGGCGCTTGCGTTCGCCAGCCTGTTCGTCGGGGTCAGCGAGGTCACGCCGGCCGCGCTCCTCGACCCCGCGTCGAGCGCCCGGGCGATGGAGATCCTCTGGGCCAGCCGAATTCCTCGCACGCTGGCGCTGATCCTCGCCGGCGTCTCGCTCGGCGTCGCCGGGCTTCTCATGCAGATGCTGACCCGCAATCGCTTCGTCGAACCCTCGACCGCCGGCACGGTGGAGTCGGCAAGCCTCGGCATGCTGGCGGCGACGCTGTTCCTCCCCGACGCCTCGATCCTCACGCGCATGCTCGTCTCCGCCGGCTTCGCGCTGGCCGGCACGGCGCTGTTCCTCCAGATCCTCTCGCGCGTGCCGCTGCGCTCACCCCTCGTGGTGCCGCTCGTCGGGCTGATGCTCGGCGGCGTCGTCTCGGCGGCCACCACCTTCATCGCCTATCGATACGACCTCCTGCAGGCGCTCGGCGCCTGGACCACCGGCGACTTCTCGGTGGTGCTGCGGGGGCGCTACGAACTGCTCTGGATCGGCTTCGCCCTCGCACTCGCCGCCTATGTCGCGGCCGACCGCTTCACCGTGGCGGGCATGGGCGAGGATTTCACCACCAATCTCGGCCTCGACTACCGTCGGCTGATGATCGTCGGCCTCGTCATCGTCTCGCTGGTGACGGCGAGCGTCGTGTCGACGGTGGGCATCATTCCCTTTCTCGGCCTCGTCGTGCCCAACGTCGTCAGCCTCTTCGCGGGCGACAACATGCGCCGGACCCTGCCCTGGGTCGCCGCGCTCGGCGCCGCGCTCGTTCTCGCCTGCGACCTCGTCGGGCGGCTGATCCGGCCCCCCTACGAGATCCCGATCGGCACGGTCTTCGGCGTCGTCGGCAGTGTCGTCTTCTTGGTGCTCCTTCTCAACCGGCGCACCCGTGTCGCCTGAGGCGCGGCGGCGGCACGAACGCCTCGTGGTCGCCGGCCTGGCGCTGGCCTGCCTCCTCGCGATCGCTCTCTTCCTCAGCGTCGGGGCGCGCGGCAGCTGGAGCTTCGTGCTGGCGTTCCGCGGCACCAAGGTCCTCGCCATGGTGCTGGTCGGCACCGCGATCGCGGTGTCCACCGTCCTCTTCCAGACCGTCACCGCCAACCGCATCCTGACGCCCTCGATCATGGGCTTCGACGCGCTCTACGCCCTCATCCAGACGCTTCTCGTCTTCGGCCTCGGCGCGGCGGCGACTTCGGCGCTCGATCCCCGCCTCGTCTTCGGGGCGGAAGTGGCCGTTATGGTCGGCCTCTCGACGCTCCTCTACCGCTGGCTCTTCGCCGGCGGCCTCGGCTCGCTCTACCTGCTCGTCCTCGTCGGCATCGTCTTCGGCACCCTGTTCCGCTCCGTCTCGGGGCTGCTCCAGCGGCTGATCGATCCCAACGAGTTCGTGGTGCTGCAGGACCGGATGTTCGCCTCCTTCAACACGGTGGACGGTTCGCTCCTGGCCGGGTCGAGCGCGGCGATCCTCGCCATATCGGCGTTCATCGCCCGGCGCATCGGACGGCTCGACGTCCTCGGCCTCGGACGCGACGCCGCGGTCAATCTCGGGCTCGACCATCGCCGCGAGGTGACGATCGCGCTCGTCCTCGTCTCGCTGCTCGTTTCGATCTCGACCGCGCTCGTCGGCCCCGTCACCTTCTTCGGCCTGCTCGTCGCCAATCTCGCCTATCTCACGATCCGCTCGCACCGGCACGCCGTGGTGCTGCCGGCGGCGGCGCTCATCGCGATCCTGGCGCTCGTGGGCGGCCAGTTCGTGCTCGAGCGGGTCTTCCGCTTCGACATCGCGCTGTCGATCGTCATCGAGTTCGTCGGCGGCCTCGCCTTCCTCGTCCTCCTCGTCCGGGGTCTCAACCGATGATCGACATCGAAGCCGTCAGCAAGCGTTACGGGGCGCAGACCGTGGTGAGCGGCGTGACGCTCGCCCTGCCCGCCGGCGGCGTCACCGCCATCGTCGGACCGAACGGGGCCGGCAAGTCGACGCTGCTCTCGATCATGAGCCGGCTGATGAAGCCCGACGCCGGGCGCGTCCTCGTCGACGGGATGGACGTCGCCACCACGAGCGGCGACGTCCTCGCGCGGCGTCTTTCCGTGCTGCGGCAGGACAATGCGCTGGCCGCACGCCTCACCGTCGCCGAGCTCGTCGCCTTCGGGCGCTATCCCCATTCGAAGGGACGCCTCGTCGCGAGCGACCGCGAGCCGATCGAGCGCGCCATCGGCTTCCTCGGCCTCGATCCCTATCGCCACCGCTTCCTCGACGAACTCTCGGGCGGCCAGCGCCAGCGCGCCTTCGTGGCGATGGTGCTGGCGCAGGACACCGACGCCATCCTCCTCGACGAGCCGCTGAACAACCTCGACATGAAACATGCCGTGGCGATGATGGGGATCCTGCGCCGCGCCGCCGACGATCTCGGCAAGACGGTGGTGGTGGTGCTGCACGACATCAACTTCGCCGCCAGCTACTGCGACCGCATCGTCGCCATGCGCGAGGGCGCGGTGGTGCACGACGGGACGCCGGACGAGATCGTCACCCCGGAGGCGCTGCGGGCGATCTACGACATGGAGATGCAGGTCGTGCGCATCGACGGGAGGCCCGTCTGCGTCTTCTGGCGCTGACGGGAGACCAGGTCGGCGACCCGACCGCCTCGAACGGACCGCCTCCCGCACCATCGGAAGATCGAACGCCAGAGCGCACCGCCCGAACATCGCTTCGGACAATGCGCTCCATTTGAACCAGTGGTTTACCGGCAGATCCGACGGCGAAGCCATCGCTTCGCCGATCGTTCAGAAGTCGATCGAGGCCGAGAGCAGGAAGGTCCGGGGCGCGCCGGCCGCCAGGAACCCGCGGGCCGACGAAGCCCAGTAGTTCTCGTTGAACAGGTTCTCGATATTCGCCTTGATCTCGACCGGCTTGTCGTAGGGCCCGACGAAGCCGTAGCGTGCGCCGATGTCAACGCGCGTCCAGTCGTCCACGCGCTGCGTGTTGGCCTGATCGTAGCGCGTGCCGCTGGAATAGATCACGCGGCCGGTGGCGGTGAGCCCGGCTGCGATCCAGGGCAGGTCGTACTCGCCGTAGAGGTTGAACGCGGTCTTGGGAACGCCCGGTGCGCTATTGCCGTCGAAGCGACCGCCGAGCGTGCGCGTCAGTTCCGCCTCGATGAAGGTGACGCCGCCGAGCAGGCGCAGGTTGTCGGTGACCTCGCCGAAGACGGTGATCTCGAGACCCTGATTGGTCTGCAGTCCGTCCACGGAGAAGATGCGCGAGGCCGGGTCGGTGAAGCCGCTCGGCTGTTCGATCTCGAAGAGCGACGTGGTGAAGCCGAACGTGCCGAAGTCGTACTTGACGCCGACTTCCTTCTGCCTGCTGACGATCGGCGCGAACACCTGGTCGGCGTTCAGCGCCGTCGCCGGCGCGATCGGGCCTTCGTTGAGCGCCTCGATATAGTTGCCGTAGACGGAGAAGCGGTCGGTGAGGCGCACCACGGCGCCGACCGCCGGGCTCATCCGCGAATCCTCGTAGAAGTAGTTCTGCTCGCCGACCGGCGCGGTGGCGATCCCCGGACGCGTGTTGAAGCCGCGCGAGCGGATTTCCTGGTAGCGGCCGCCGAGCGTCAGCAGGAACCGGTCCTGTCCGAAGGACAGGGTGTCGGCCACCGCCAGGCTGTTGGCGAGAATGTCGGCGAAGGGAATGAGATCGCTGGCGCGCGGAAGACCGGCGAGGCTCGGCGGCGTTCCCGCGAACGCCACGGGATCGTAGATGTTCGTCGTGTAGCTGGGAAAGCGCAGGTTGCGCGGGTTGAACTCGCCGCGATGGTTCTCGTTGCGCGCGCTCGACAGCGCGACGTTGACCTGATGGCCGACCGGCCCCGTGTCGAACTTGGAGCGCAGCCCGATCTCGCCGGTGCGACCCTCGATCTCCTGCGGGTTGAAGCCGAAATCGATCTGTGCGTCGCCGAGACCCGGATTGCGGATGCGGGCGTCGCCGATCGTGTAGGAACTGGTGAGGAAGTCCTCGCGGTAGCGGCTGGTGCCGGCGGCTGCGTAGATCGTGGTGTCGTCGAGAATGTCGAACTCGATCCGGCCGGCGGCCATGTTGTAGGTCGAGTCGATGAACTCGAACGAGTTCGACGTGTTGATGTCGCCGTCCGGCGCACTCGGGATGGGGACGCCGGGCGCCGCCGCGTTGAACAGCGAGGTCGGCGCCTGGATCTTCTGGTCGGAATGGTTGAGATCGATCGAGGCCCGCACCCGTTCGCCGCGATAGTCGGCGCCGAGCGCGCCCACCACCACCTCGTTCTCGTTGCGGTCCAGCGCGGTGTCGCCCTCGCGATACGAGCCGTTCACGCGGATGCCCCACTCGCCCGCGGGCCCGAAGCGACGGCCGACGTCGAAATGCGGCCAGACCTGCGAGTCGCTGAGATAGGTCGTGGTGAGCCGCGCCAGCGGCGCATCGCCGGCGCGCTTGGGCACGAGGTTGATGGTGCCGCCGACGCGGCCGACGCCGCCGTTGAGGAGGGCTGTGGGCCCTTTGACGACCTCGACCCGCTCGATGCCTTCGATGAAGTGACGCCGCGGGTTGGAGATGTAGAAGAGCCCGTCGTAGGCCGTGTCGAGATTGACCACCGAGAAGCCGCGGATGAAGAAGCTGTCGCGCTCGCTGAAGGCCGGCGCATCGTTGCGAACGGAAGGGTCGTTCAGCACGACGTCGGCGACCGAGCGGGCCTGCTGGTCCCGGATCAGCTTCTCGGTGTAGCTCGTGGCATTGAAGGGCGCCTCGAGGATCGAGCGGTTGCCGAGCGCGCCGAGGCGCGCACCCGTTCCGACCTGGCCGCCCGCGTAGGGCGCAGGGGGCTGTCCGACGGTCCCGGTCGCCGGCGGGCCCCCCTCGGCCTCGGCCCCTTCCACCACCACCGTATCCAGCACCACCGTATCGGGCGACACCACACCGCTCGCGGCCTGTGCCGTCTCGCGGCCCGCTGGCGTCCGGCGCGGCTCCTGCGCCCAGACGGAACTGGATGTCAGCGCGACAAGCGACGCGCCCATCAGGAACGGGTGGAACGAAGCGATCATGCGCGCTGTCATGCTGGTTCTCCGGGAAGCAGGCCTTGGCCCGCAGGTCTTGCCGCCTCCCGCCTTACGAGCCCCTTAGCCGCGACTTCAACGAAGAACGCTTCTAAAACATGATCGAATCATTCATGATTGCATAATGGCAACATCAAGTCACAATTACGACAACTTAACGCGAGCGGTCCGCGAGGCAGCGGTATTGAAGTCGCAACCCGTTCCAGACCGTCGTTGCTGCGATTTTGCGTGGGATCGGTGAGTGATCTCCAGGATCCCGCGGCTGCTTTCACTCGCTGCACCGATGAATGCAGGGGCGTAGGGCGAGGTCGCCGACCGTAGGCGATCCATGAAGCGTATCACGCCACCGGGATCGCCGGCCCCTTCAGGCCGGCGGTCCCGCCATCGGTCCGGTGCCCCGCTCAGACGAGTTCGGCCAGGGCCGCGGCGTGGAACCCCCTGAGGTCGGCCGTATCGCCGGACTGGATCTTGTGCGCCCAGTCGGGATCGCTGATCAGCGCGCGGCCCACCGCGATGAGGTCGAACTCGTCGCGTTCCATGCGCTCGACCAGCCGCTCGATGCCGCCGGCCTGCGAGTTCTCGCCGCCGAAGGCGCCGAAGAAGTCGCTGGAGAGGCCGACCGAGCCGACGCTGATCGTCGCCGCGCCCGTCAGCTTCTTGGCCCAGCCCGCGAAGTTCAGCCCGGCCTCGCCGTCGATCTCGGGGAACTCGGGCTCCCAGAAGCGGCGCTGCGAACAATGGAGGATGTCGGCGCCGGCCTCCACGAGCGGCAGCAGCCAGTCGGTCATCTCGGCGGGGCTCGGAGCGAGGCGGGCGGAAAAGTCCTGCTGCTTCCACTGGCTGACGCGCAGGATCACCGGATAGTCCGGCCCGACCGCCGCCCGGATGGCGGCCACCACCTCGGCCGCGAAGCGCGAGCGCTCCTTGATCGTCGCGCCGTTGTATCGGTCGGCGCGCATGTTCGTGCCCTGCCAGAAGAACTGGTCGATCAGGTAGCCGTGCGCGCCGTGGATTTCGATCGTATCGAAGCCGAGGCGCTTGGCGTCGGCCGCGGCCGCGGCGAAGGCGGCGACCGTGTCGGCGATGGCCTCCTCGCTCATCGTCTCGCCGCGCGCCTCGCCGGGACCGACGAGGCCGGACGGGCTCTCCACCGGGCCCTCCGGCTCCCAGCCGCTCATGCCGCGCGTCGAGCCGGTGTGCCAGAGCTGCGGGCCCATGCGCCCGCCCGCCCCGTGGACGGCATCGACGACACCCTTCCAACCGGCCAGCGCCGGTTCGCCGTGGAAGAATGGGATGTCGGCCTCGTTGCGTGAAACGGGACGGCCGACCACCGTGCCCTCCGACAGGATGAGACCGACGCCGCCTTCCGCGCGCCGGCGGTAATAGGCGGCGTTCGACGGGCCGGGCACGCCGGCCGGCGCCATAGTGCGCGTCATCGGCGCCATGACGATGCGGTTGGGCAGGGTCATCGTGCCCAGGCTGAACGGGCGGAAGAGGACGGCGGAGGAGGAGGACATGGCGATGGTCTCCGGAAGGGAGGATGGACGAAAGCTCGGGGTGGGATCGGGGTTTCAGGCGGGAAGGAAGCATTCGCGGGCGGCGACGTCGCCCGCGACGTCAGGCCGGCAGGCCGTTGACCTTGCGAAAGATCCGGTCGACGAGGCGCTCGGGCATGTAGCGCCGCAGGGCGCGAACCTGGTTCGACTGCCGGCCCGCCGAGTAGCGCAGCTTCGGACTTGTGACCGTCGCCGCCTTGACCACGGCCGCGGCCACGATCTCGGGCGCGTCGCCGTCCTCGACCCACCGGCGCATGAGCGCCTCGCTGCGCGAGCGCTCCCCGGCATAGACGGCGATCGGCCGGTCGGCCCGCGTCAGGTTCTCCTCGAAGGCCGTGCGCGTCACGCCGGGCTCGACGAGGATCGCGCGAATGCCGAAGGCGCGGACCTCGTGATCGAGAGATTCGGTATAGCCTTCGACCGCATGCTTGGTGGAGGCATAGAAGGCGTTGAACGGCGCCGGGATGAGGCCGAGGATCGAACTCATGTTGACGATCCGGCCGGCCTTCTGGCGGCGCATTACTGGCAGCACCGCGTTGACGACGCGCACGACGCCGAAGACGTTGACGTCGAAGAGACGCTGGGCCTGCGCGATCGAGGATTCTTCGGCGCCGCCCAGAAGCCCCACCCCGACATTGTTGACGACGAGGTCGATGCGCCCGGCCTGCCGCACGATCTCGGCGACGAGGTCCGTTACCGAAGCCTCGTCCGTCACGTCGCAGACGAGCATCGTGATCCCCGGGAGATCGGCGGCCGGCCTGCGGCTCGTGCCGAACACCCGGTAGCCGGCCTTCGCCAGCGCCTTCGCGGTCACGAGGCCGATCCCGGACGAGGCGCCGGTGACGAGGGCAATGCCTCCCGTGGTCGTGGTCATGTGCTCAACTTCCGTCGCAGGCTGGATCGCCGATGGAGAGTCTGATACTATCGTTTCAGTAGTAAGTCACTATCGAAATGATATGGTCGAGACAGAATCTATCACGCTTCAATGCCCGATCGGTCGCGGCATCGCTTCCATTGGCGACGCCTGGAGCCTGCTGATCCTGCGCGACGCGCATGCGGGCCTCACCCGGTTCGACCAGTTCCGCAGGAACCTCGGGATCGCGCCGACCATGCTGACGAAGCGCCTTGGCGCCTTGACGCAGGACGGGCTTCTGGAGAAGCGCGTCTATTCGGATCGGCCGCCGCGCGAGGATTACGTCCTGACGCAGGCCGGGCGCGACTTCCTCCCGGTTCTCCTGATGATCGGCGCCTGGGCCCAGCGAAACTGCGGCTCGAACCTTGCCCGCTATGTCGACGAGGAGACGGGCCACGAGATCGAGCCGGTCGCCATCGACGCGGTGACGGGTGCGAGACTCGGAACGCGGCCGATACGGGCCAGCGCGAAGGACGCCGTCGGCTGACGGCCGGTCCACGCCCGTCCCCCAAGCTTTTCGCAACAGGTTCCTAGTTCGATCGCCGGGTCGGTGTCGGTCGAGGCCGTCCCGGCCGCCTTTCACCCGGTCTCCGCTTCGCCTTCCGCCGGCAGCAGGCCGATCGCGAACGGCTCGCCGCCGGTCACCTGGGCGCAGCCCTAAGATATTGCACCGCACTCTTCGATGATTCGAGGACGGAGCTACACGTGATCTCAACGTGTTTCCTGCAGGGTTCCTTCGAGACGAGGAACGTTGCACATGCGGATCGTGACCAAAATCAACCTGACGCTTGTCGCCGCCGTCGTGCTGGCGGCGGGGTCGAATTTTGCCACCATGCAGGCGACGGTCCTGCCGATCTTCTACGATCTGGAAGAGGCCGCGAGCCAGCGCAACCAGGGCCGGGCCGAGGAGGCGATCGCCTCGATCGAGAGCCAGGTCGCCCAGGCCGCTTGGCTCTACGCGTCCTTCGATGGCATCGCGGCAGCCGCCCGAGCCGGCGCCAGCGCGAGCACCGCGCATGCCCCGAAGGAGGATCTCCTGCGGGAGATGGGCATCGACCATGTCGCCTTGCTGGACGGCGACGGCCGCATTCTCTTCGACCACGACCTCGGTGAGGCCGGCAACGCCCATCTCCTGAGCGGCGCCAGCCTGCCGGCGGCCCATCCCCTGCGCGCGTCCCAGCCGGGCGGCGTCCGCTCGGGCCTGATGTCGGTGGGCGGCGCGCTCGTCGCCGTCGGCACCGCGCCGGTCGAAACGTCCGGCCCGGCCGCGGCCGGGATCGGAACGGTGCTCCTCGCCCGTTCGATCGACGTTTCGGCCCTCAGCGCGATGACGAAGGTGAAGTTCCGCCTCGAACCGGCGTCCGGCGCGGGAACACGGCCCGCCTTCCTCCGCCTGCCCGACGCGATCGAGGCGCGCAAGACGCTGGCAGGCGTCGACGGCCAGCCGGTCGCCGAGCTCGTCACCGTCACCACGCGCCGCAACGTGGGGGCGGGCCAGACCGCCATCGGGTGGGCGAGCGGCCTCATGCTCGTCTCGATGCTGGTGGTGCTCGCCTGTCTCAGCGTCGCGATCCGTCTCATCGCCGTGCGTCGCATCGAGCGCATGCGCGCCCATCTGTCGGGTGTCGCCGAGACGGGCTCGCTCGGCCCGATGACGGAGGATCGCGGCGCCGATGAACTGAGCGACACGATCGTCTCGTTCAACGCGATGGCCCGGCAGCTGGCGGAACTGCGCAGCGAGCTGCGGCAGCGCGACTATCGCCACGGGGCCGCCGACCAGGCCGCCGGGCTCCTCCACAATCTTCGCAACGCGGTCAGTCCGATCGCCGCGATCGCCTGGGCGCTGGAAGCCCGCGACAAGGCGAACTGGCAGGCGACGCTGACGAAGGTTCTGGCGGAGCTCGAGCGCGGCGATCTCGATCCCGCGCGCGCCGCCAAGCTCGACGGGCTCCTGATCCTTTGTGCGCGGGAGGCCCTGAAGGCGGGCGCTGGCCGGCAGGCGGACCTGCGCACCCTCCAGGCGATGATCGGCCATGTGGAGGAGATCCTGCGCGAACAGGATCACCTGTCGCAGACCGATCGCCAGCCCGAGGCCGTGGATGTGGCCGAAGCCGTGGCGCAGGCCGTCCGCCGGGTGGCCCACAGGCCGGGCCTCGTCTTCGACATCCGCGTCTTCGAGGCGGCCGAGGTGCTGGGCTACCGCGTCGTCTTCGACCAGATCCTCGACAATCTCCTCGTCAACGCCGCGCAGGCCATTGAGGCCACGCCGCGCGGCACCGGGCGGATCGCGGTCGAGGCCGTTCCCGGCCTGCACGACGGCCTCGCCGCGGTCGAGATCCGGGTCATCGATGACGGCGACGGGATCGCCGCCGGCGACGTCGCCGGTCTCTTCGCCAACGGCTTCTCGACCCGCCGCGAGCGCTCGGGCGGCCTCGGGCTTCACTGGTGCGCCAATGCGGTGAACGCGATGGGCGGCAGCCTGTCGGCGCAGAGCTCAGGGCCCGGCGAGGGCGCAACCCTTCGCCTCGTCCTGCCGGCGACCAACGCTCAGCAGCGGATCGCCGCATGAGCCCGGAGCGACGCCCCCGACGCATTCTCGTCGTCGACGACGACCCGCACGTCCTCGACGGCTATCGCCGCGTCCTCGGCAGCCTCGTCGGCCAGCCCGGCGCGGACGGGCCTTGCGATCTCGCCGCGCTGTCGCAGGACCTGTTCGGCGAAAGCGAGCCGGACGAGCCGCCAGCGATCGACGACCTCGTCTACTGCCGGCAGGGCGAGGATGCCGTCCTCGCCGTCAGCACGGCCATGGCCGAGGGACGGCCCTTCGGCGTCGTGTTCCTCGACATCCGCATGCCCCCCGGCATCGACGGCCTGGAGACGGGGCGCCGGATCCGCGCCATCGACGAACATGCCAACATCGTCATCGTCACCGGCTATTCCGATCATCTGCCGGCCGCCATCGACGCGGCCATCGGGTCGGACCGGCCGATCTTCTACATGGTCAAGCCGTTCGGTCCGAGCGAACTGACACAGATGGCGACCGCTCTCTCGCAGCGCTGGTCCGCCGATCTCGGCCGTGTCCAGGAACTTGCGCGCCGCGTCGCCGAACTCGAGGCCCTGACCGCCCTCCTCGTCGCCAGCGAGGCGAGGGCGCGGGAAAACGCGCGCCGCGATCCGATGACGGATCTCCTCAACCGCACCGCCTTCACCGAGTGTTTCGCCGAGGAGGCGGCCGCGGCACGCGCCGGCTTCCGCACGCCGGCGCTCCTCTATCTCGACATCGATCGTTTCAAGCGGGTGAACGACACCTACGGCCACGTGACCGGCGACGAGCTGATCCAAGAATTCGCCCGTCGCCTGCAGCACGTCGTGGCCGAGAACGGCGTCACGGCCCGCCTCGGCGGCGACGAGTTCGCCGTGATCTGCCCCGACGCGAGCGTCGTTGGGGCTCTGGCCACGCGCATCATCGAGACCTGCCGCCAGCCCTACCCGATCGGTCCGCACCTCATCACCAGCGCCGTCTCGATCGGCATGGTCACCGTGGACGATGGCGCGCTGTCCTTCACCGAAGCCATGCGACGCGCCGACAGCGCGCTCTATACCGCCAAGGCTGCCGGGCGCGGCGTCGCGATCCCCTACGAGGCCGAATTCACCGCACGCGCAACCGGCTGTCCGTCAGACGCCGGCCAAACCGGCGCACCCCACTGAGCGTGAGCGCCACGCCACACTGACGCTGCTGGCATCCCGCTTGCGATCAATGCGGATCGCGACACTCACGAGGTTCGTCCGCCGGTCGAAGTTCGGGCCGTCGTTCGTCAATATGGAGCTGAATTTGCTGCCGTCACCGACGCGTCGGGAAAGCGTGGTGCCCAGGGACGGATTCGAACCGCCGACACTGCGATTTTCAATTGGAGTCTAACAATATTAACCAATTGATTTACATGATGATCTGTTTTCATGCGCTAGTAGTGCGCTGTTTGCCTGGAGGTTGCGACTAAAAAGACCGAGAGCCATTTATCTAGTTTGACCAACTGCCTGACAATGCCTCGGCCTGTTTTAGAACGGTCTGTACCGCCGCGTCTTGAAGGTCCGGTGGATAGCCGTATTTCCGCAGAATACGCTTCACCAAAACTCGCATTCGTGCGCGTGCGCTCTCCCGATGAGACCAATCGACGCTGATATTGCACTTAAGGCTGACGAGCAATTCATGCGCAATCACTTTCAGGGATTCGTTGCCCATCAGCTCGACGGCGCTCTGGCTCTCGGCGAGAGCGTCGTAAAAGGCAATCTCGTCTTGCGACAGTCCTTCCGCTTCACCGCGCCTGCGGGCCGCGTGGATCTCCTTGGCAAGGTTTATTAGTTCCTGCAACACCTCGACAGTGCTGATTGCGTTCGTGTGGTAGCGGGCGATAGCGGCCTCCAAGCGCTCGGAAAAACGCTTGGTCTCCACCACGTTCGTTTTGGTGCGTGAGCGAATTTCATCGTTTAGCAGCTTACGCAAAGCCTCAAGCGCAAGGTTCTTCTTTTCGAGCTGCTGAACCTCGGCGAGGAATTCGTCCGACAGGATTGAGATATCCGGCGTCGTAACGCCGGCGGCAGCAAGTATGTCCACGATATCCGTGGATACCACTGCCCGGTCCAGGATCTGCTGGATTGCGAACTCCCGATCCGCACTGCTCTTTCCTGAGCTTTCTTGCGACTTCACGAGGGCGGCACGAACCGTCTGGAAGAAGCCCACTTCATCGCGGATGTCGCGGGCCTCATCGCTTGCGGAGGCCAAGGCGAATGCCTTGGAAAGCGCGAGCACTGCATCCTGATAGCGACGGTTTTCGCGGCGCTTGCCGTCCTCGCTGGTTTCCTTGGCCGCTGCGTCGTGCTGGTGATCAAGTATCCATTCGATCGCTTCGGCGAGCACCACCAAGCGCTGATGCGGCGTGCCAGCCAAACCTCGCGCATAGTCGAAGCCGTGGTACATGGCCTTCACGACCTCGTACTTCTCAAGCAGCACAGCAACCGCTTCGGCTTCATCTATCCCGGCGTGACGTTGATCTGAACCGGAATACTGGCCGAGTGCGTTTTTCAGATTCTGGGCTATCCCGATGTAATCGACAACGAGGCCAGCGGGCTTGTCGCGAAAAACTCGGTTTACCCGCGCAATGGCCTGCATTAGCCCGTGGCCCTTCATCGGCTTGTCGATATACATCGTGTGCATCGACGGCGCGTCGAAGCCGGTCAGCCACATGTCACGGACGATCACGAGCTTCAGCGTGTCATTTGGGTCTTTCGCACGCTTCGCCAAAAGATCACGCCGAGCCCTGGTTCCAATGTGTGGTTGCCAGCCTTGAGGATCGGCGGCTGAACCGGTCATTACCACTTTGATCGTGCCCGCAGCGTCGTCGTCGCTGTGCCAATCGGGCCGTAGCGCGATGATGTGGTTATAGAGCGCCACGCAAATGCGCCGGCTCATACAAACCACAATGGCTTTGCCGTCCATGGCGGCGACCCTATCTTCGAAGTGCCGGACCATATCGGTGGCAACCATCGCAAGGCGCTTCTCCGAGCCGACCAGTGCCTCAACAGTTGCCCACTTGCGCTTGATGCGCTCCTGCTCCGTCGTTGCCTCGTCTTCGGTCAGCTCCTCAATCTCGGCATCGATCTTTGGCTTCTCCTCTTCGGCAAGTTCGATGCGCGCGAGGCGGCTCTCGTAGTAGATTGGGACCGTGGCGCCGTCTTCTACTGCCCGGCTGATGTCGTAAACGTCGATGTACTCGCCGAACACGGCAGGCGTGTTCACGTCGTCCATTTCGATCGGCGTTCCGGTGAACCCGATGAAGGACGCGTTCGGAAGGGCATCGCGCAGATACTTCGCGAAGCCATAAGCGATCTCGCCGGTTTTCTGTTCGATCCGTGCCCGGAAGCCATATTGGCTTCGGTGGGCTTCGTCCGCGACCACAACAACATTCCGGCGATCCGACAACATCGGATAGATCGCTTCGCCAGTTGCCGGTGAAAACTTTTGAATGGTTGTGAATATCACGCCGCCGGAGGCGCGGCTAAGCGCCAATTGCAGATCGTCCCGGCTGTCTGCCTGAATAGGCGTTTGCCGGATTAGATCGCGGCACATCGAAAATGTGCCGAAAAGCTGGTCGTCTAAATCGTTGCGGTCTGTGATGACGACGATCGTAGGGTTCTCAAGCTCAGGACGCCGCACAAGCTGCCCGGCATAGAACGCCATCAGCAGGCTTTTACCCGAACCCTGTGTATGCCAAATCACTCCGACTTTTCGGTCGCCCTGGGGTGCCGACGCCTCAACGGTCTTGTCCACGGCGTGCCGCACGGCATGGAACTGATGATAGCCCGCGATAATCTTCGTGAGGCCCGAACCCGTCTCGCCGAACACTGTAAAATCGTGCAGCAGATCAAGCAGGCGGCGGCGATCAAAAATGCCTTCGATCAGAATATTAAGTTCCGGCTGGCCTTTCGCGGCAATGACTATGCCGTCCGTGGTACGCCAGGGCATGAAGCGTTCTTGATCGGCGGTCAGCGAGCCTACGCGCGCTGTAATGCCGTCCGACGTGACAAGGACCGCGTTCGTCCGGAAGAGCGACGGGATTTGCGACTTGTAGGTCTGAAGCTGGTTGTGCGCGCCCGCAAGCGTGGCGTTTTCGCCGCCAGGCGCTTTGAGCTCAATCACGCCCAGCGGCAGGCCGTTAATGAAGACGACGATATCAGGCCGGCGGTTGATGCTGCCCTCAATAACCGTGAATTGGCCCGTCGCCAGCCAGTCGTTTGCGGCGAGATCGTCGAAATCGATCAGGCAAACCTTGTCGCCACGGATCGTGCCGTCATCACTATAAAACTCGACATCGACGCCTTCGACCATCAGCTTGTGCAGGCGGCGGTTCTCTTCAACGAGCGACGGCTTCTCTGTGGCCAGCACCTTGCGCAGCGCATCACCGCGCGCTTCCGCCGGAATCGTTGGGTTCAGCTTCTCGATCGCTACCATCAGGCGCTTGACTAGCACCACATCGGCATACGCCTCGCGCTCCGGCGCCTTCCCATCCGGGCCGATCTGGGCATCCGTGGCAATCGCGTATCCAAGACCGGACAAATGATCGAGCACGACCTGTTCAACGGCGGCTTCGGAAAGATAAGCCATCAAGGGACCTCCGCGTCTTGAGGCGCAGCGGCCTTGGCTTCACGACATGCATTGAGCACAAGTTTGTAGGCTTCGCGGTCCACGCCGAAGAGCAGGCGAGACGTTTCGATCGCCAGGGGCACCTCTTCGCCGTCCGGAAGGACGACCACGGCGCGGATGAAGCCTTCCTCATCGAGTTCGGCACGCAACGTCGCGAACTCATCGATAATCGCATTCGACGCTTCAAATCGCTCGTAAGGTTCGAATGTGCGAACCGGATCGGGTTCCCGTTCGAGATAGGCCTCGTGAAGGAACGTGACGATCGCATCCGCTGCGAGCAATGCCGAGCGCCGATGATGAGCAGAAAGCCTCTTGCTTAAGCCTTCCTTCCCGTGACTTACGGTCCCAGCAACATCGCGAAACTTGCCGAGCGCTTCGGTGAGGTTGTAGTGCTGCGATATCACCTTGCTGAACGGGTCATCGCGACGTTCGACGATCGCCATCAAACGGAAGGCCGCGGAAACCCAATTGTTGAAACTTGGGTGCGCATTCCGAATTGGGCTGTCTGGCCACTTGTCGATCGGGTTCAGTGGATCATCCAGCTCCTGGATCAATAAACGGCAGGCGCATTCCACGAAACCCTTGGCCGCGTCGATGCAGGCGTCGTTCTCGTCCGCGAACTCTCGCTCAAGCGTCTCGAACGTCTGTTGCAGCATCGACGCGTGCCGCCAGTGGGTGGAAAATGCCCTGATCCCGGGATACCAGTCCGCTGACATCGCGACCGCCTCCCTACGCCACAAGCCGTTCGCGGAACTGATCTCGCCGGCTCCATGCAACGGGAGTGATCCCGTAGTTTCGAAGTGCGTCGGTCACGTTGCCTGCGATTGTTTTTTCGTTGTCGTTTAGGAAAGCAAATGGTTCCGATGTTTCAGACCGGCTGTCCTTGGTGTCGATCCACGCCATGATCAGATTCTGGGCCGTGCTACGGCTTGGATTGTTGATCGCACGGATGATCCGCTCAGAGGCCACCTTCGACTTCGGGATCACGAAGTCGAACATGTGATCGAAACCACTCTTGCCCGAGAACTTCACTCGCGGCGTGTATCGAATATCGACGCTTTCGAGCCAAGCCGCCACATCCTCGAAGAACAACGCTTCGATTGTCGAGGAGGCCAGGAAGAACATGTCGTGGACCGACAGAACCGCTTGGATCAAATTGTGTTTGCGTAGCGCGAAATTGTCGCTGGTCGCAGAGACCTGCAATTCGGTTGCCTGCTGCTCGACGCCGAAGCCGTTTAGGATCGTTCGTAGGATGGCCTGCCGCTTCGGGCTGTCCATCAGGCATCCCGACTGTTCAAGATCGAGCAGCGTTTCCCCACCATCGGTCAGCGTGAAGCCCTTGTCCGTCTTGCGAGCATAAATCTGGAGGTAGTCGTTATGCCGGTCGAGATACGGCGTCGTTATCTCGGTCCAGTCCTTCAGTTGCTTGATCGCGGTCTTGTCCCGCAGCCAGCGCCAATATCCATCAATCAATAGGTCGATTTCGCTCATGTGAAGAGCCCCCGATCAAATTCGGGCGGACGAGTGATGTTGCAGAACCGCATGAAATGGACCAGCGTCTGCCAGTGATCTGTCGGCTGCGTGAAAACCTCGGCCGAAATTGGAAATGCCCACCGATCACCAAACCCTTCGCGATAGAGATGCACATGCGGGCAGGCGATCTCTTCGTCGTCCGGGTTGCGATGCGGCGCGCCGCCGAAATCAATCCGCGCCAGAACCGTCGTCGTTCGCGCGCGGTTCTGTATCTTGCCTTTGGCTAGATTGATCCGACCGCGGCTGATATCGAGGTGAAAAGGCTCATCCCCGTCTGCCGAGATAAGCGGCACGACGATGCCGCCGCCCGTATCGGGCAAGCGCCAACGCTCTTTATCGACGCGGTGCTTCTCCATCGCGAAGAGGGTGTCGGCTTCTGTCTGGTTGAGCCAAACCGTCATGTGGCTTCCCCGACAGGCCCCTCGGCGTCCCTGACGTGAACCTCGCCGGACATGAGCTTTGGAAGGAGGAAATCACGTGTGCCGGCAAGCGTCTGATTCTCGCGGCGATTAAATCGCATGCGATGGAACATCGGCTCGATTGCAAGAGTAATCTGCGCCGCGAGTTCGACGCCTGGCAGCAGAACTTCCACCTCGCCCAGAATACCTGTGTTCAGATTTGGCATTGTGGCGCCAATGGCTCTGGCAGATATCCACTCTCGAACATCCGGTCGGTCGAGGTGGTAAAACAAATAGAGTGGAGGGCATTCGTTAGAACGAATACTTATTCGGAGGCAGCCGGTGCCACAAATCCATCCGGCTTCATCAGGACCTACCAGTGCCTTCCTCCCGATATCACCTCGGCGTCCGTAAACAATATCTCCATCAGTCATTGCGTGATCAGAGAGCTGCAGTGCCATCGCGGCCCCGATCCGGGCAATCCCATCTTCCACAATCTCACCGGAGGTCAAGTTCGCGGGCATTACGACCGGAATTCCCACTGGGAGATAATCAGATCGATGCAACTGGCTACCGAAAGGCCCAGTTCGTATCTGTCCTTTATTTCGAAATGCGATTTCTTTAAGCGTGCTAGTGCTCCAATCTTCAGGCTTGCCCTGATTGTCAATTTTGTTCGGGAAAAGCGACCAAATATCTGCCGCGAGATAGGGCGCGCGGCCTTCCATCTTGGCACGGGTGGGGCCGAAATCGACGAACCAATCTTTGAAGAGCGCTCGCGCCATCGCCTCCAGCGTCTCGTTCGTCCGCCGGTTCAGTTCAATCTTTTCGTCAAGCGCGCCGAGGACTTCGACGATCGAATCCTGAGTGTTTCGATCTGGCATGCAGATGTAAAACGCTTTCGCCTCCGGAAAGTAGATCGTCTGGTGGACACTCCCGACTGCGAACATTAACAGCGCTTCGCGCTCGGCGAGTAGGACATATTTGAGAAAATGAGGGTTTAGCTTGTCCGAGCAAATCCAGTTCACGAAGTCCTGGCTGGTTGACATCGGGCGACCCATGACGACGACGTAGCCCACGGAAGCCGTTCTGGATAAGCAAACAGTATCTTTTGGAAGCACGCGGGCAGAGGAATTCTCTATCCCGATTTCGTTTGTGGATTCAATTGTCTCGTGGATGACGCGGCCATGATTTCCTGTGGCATCACGAATACCGATCCAGGGGATCGACCCGCCCCAATACTCGGGGTGACGACGGCTCGGCGTATGGCCCGATTCGAGCCGGGCGACCGATGACAAGGGTGTCCAATTCCACCCCTCGGGAGCGGGCAGATTTGGCATCCCTACTGAGAGTGCATATCGCCCCGGGATAACGGCCGCGGTCGCATCTCGCCCGCCAGTTATGGTCTGGGCTCGCGCCATCAGCCAACCACTCGCTGGAGGCTTTCAACGATGCGAGCAGAAAGCGCCTCCGCATCCGCGAAATGGCCCTTGAGCTTTTCTGTCAGTTCCGCAAATCGATCGGCGAACAACCCGTCAGCATCGTTGACATCGGCAGTCCCAACATATCGCCCCGGCGTCAACACGTGTGCCTGCTGCCGCACTTCCTCGATCGTTGCGGCTTTGCAGAAACCGGGAATGTCTTCGTATTTGCCAGCATCGGCTTCGCCACGCCAAGCGTGATAGGCGCGGGTGATCCTACCGATATCGGCGTCGGAGAACTCCTTGCGTGTGCGGTCCACCATGTGACCGAGCTTACGAGCGTCGATAAACAGGATCTCGCTGCGCCTATCGCGCAGCTTGGCATTGCGGGCGATGCCGTTCGACTTGTCCCTGGCGAGGAACCAGAGGCAGACCGGAATTTGCGTCGAATAAAAAAGCTGGCCGGGAAGCGCGATCATGCAATCGACGACGCCCGGTGCGCCGCCGACGCCTTCGATCAGCGCGCGGCGTATCGTGTCTTCTCCGCTTTGCGTCGACGACATCGAGCCGTTTGCTAGCACCACCCCTGCCGTTCCACTTGGCCCGAGGTGGTGCACGATATGCTGCACCCAGGCGAAGTTAGCGTTGCTGGCAGGCGGAACACCATATCCCCAGCGCACGTCGTCACGCAGCCGATCGCCGCCCCAATCGGAGATGTTGAAGGGCGGGTTGGCGAGAATGTATTCGGCTTTAAGGTCGCGCAGCTCGTCCTTATGAAAGCTGCCCTCGTTGTTCCATTTGATGTCCGCGTCGATGCCGCGCACGGCTAGGTTCATTTTGCAGAGCCGCCAAGTCGTGTAGTTCGACTCCTGGCCATAGATGGCGATGTCGCCGATCCGGCCTTCGTGCTCCAACGCGAACTTCTCGGATTGGACGAACATGCCGCCCGAGCCGCAGCAGGGGTCGTAGACACGGCCCTTGTAGGGTTCGATCATCTCGACCATGACGCGAACGACTGAACGCGGCGTATAAAACTCGCCGCCGCGCTTGCCTTCCGAACCAGCGAATTGGCCGAGGAAATATTCATAGACCCGGCCGAGCACGTCGCGCGCCTCGCCCTTTTCCTGGCCGAGCGCGATCCCCGAGATGAGATCGATCAGTTCGCCAAGCATGACCGCGTTGAGTGCGGGCCGGGCGTAGTCCTTGGGCAGTACGCCTTTCAAGGTTTCATTTCGCTTCTCGATGGCGATCATCGCCTCGTCGATCATCTTTCCGATCGACGGTTGCTTTGCGTTCGACTGAAGATGCGACCAGCGCGCTTCCTTCGGCACCCAGAAGACGTTTTCGGCGGAATATTCGTCCGGGTCTTCGGCGCCGTCAGGATAATCGGCCAGTAGCTCGGCGCGCTTGGCCTCGAAGCTGTCGGAAATGTGCTTGAGGAAGATCAGACCCAGCGCAATGTGCTTGTAGTCGGACGGCTCCATGTTACCGCGCAATTTGTCGGCGGTCTTGAAGAGATCTGCCTCGAAGCCAAGATCGCCGCCATTTCCATTGCGAGCAAGTTTTGCGGGGAGTACGACAGGTGACGATTTATCAGTTTCGGTTGCACCGCTTAACGTGCTGCCGAGCGACACCGATCCTCCCCGACCGCGCCCAGGAACTATCGCCCCGCCGGCGACAAGCGCCTCTCTAACCGAGATGTAGGCTGCTTCGTCCCACTGTAAGGTTTCTCGTAGCCGCGCATTGCCCGCAGAGCCGCCAAGCTCAGCAAGGGCCACTAGGAACCGGTCCTTTTGCGCCCGATCAGCCATTCCAGCTCCACAAATTTTAATGCCCATTCTATCGGTACACGTCTCGGGTCATAAACGAGTCGCCAGCGTAATGTTGTAAAATCTACAATTTGTGACGTTTCGGGCTCAGTCCTGCCTAAGTCTTTGATCTACCTAATGTCCTCGACAGCTCGACAGTGCGGTCGCTCTTTTGCATGGCAGGCAACATCATGAAACGCGATAAATGATCGCTTTTCATGAGGTCGAGATGAAGCAGGCGCGCGTGCCAACTGATGCGGAGTTCAAGCGGGTCATGGCCGTGGTGGCCCAGACCAAGCATGCCGGGCGCAATCGGATGGCGTTCATGCTGAGCTATCTCGCGGGCCTTCGCGTCGGGGAGATAGCGTCGCTAAAGGTCGGCGACGTCATTGACGGTGATGGCGACGCGCGAGAGCAGCTCCGGTTGTCTGCAGAGGTCACGAAGGGCGGTCATGCGCGGGTGGTCTTCCTCAGCGAGCGTCTGCGGAAAGAAATCCGGCGTTATCGCCAGGACAAGGGCTTTTCGGTCATCGCCGTTGCGGACCCGTTGTTGGTGACGCAGAAGCGAACGGCCTTCTCCGCCAACACACTGTGTCAACTGATGGGGCAGCTGTACCGGCAGGCCGGCCTTGAAGGCGCAACCAGCCATAGCGGCCGGAGATGGTTCATTACGCGTTTGGCACACAGCCAGGCTGTTTCCGCGAAAGTCATCATGGAACTGGCCGGCCACCGAAATCTCTCGACCACTCAACGCTATATCGATGTTCGGGACGACCTGAAACGCGCAGCAGTGGAGCTCCTTTGAGCGTCTCTTTCAATCTTGACTCCTTATCGGCAATCCATAATGTTGCCGCTTCGCGAGCTTCACCGCGGGGAAAAAGACGGTGGAGAAGGATTTAGGGGCCATGATCCTGCCCTTCGTAACAGCCGCCAGCGCAAGCGAGGCTGTGTCTGCCAAGTCCAGAAAGAGCTTGGCAATGTCTCCAGGGGTCCATGGAGATTTCGTCTTTCGCGGGACGATCCACCGGCGTGCACTTGCGCGGCGGCGGGTCGTTTCGTATTGACTCGCCCGTCTTTGCAGTTGTCACGCCATCCCGTAACTCCTTCCATGGAGACGCAAATGGCGAGCACTCGCATCTATATCCCAACCCCTACCGGGGATCTAATCTCCCTCAATTCCGCGCGGGGCATGAGAATTCTGCCCGACGGCCGCGTGCTGTTGCCCGGCGAGGACAACTCCCCGGTCGCGGTCTTCGACCCTGACGAATACGAAGGTGTCGATCGCGATGAGGTGGTGAAGACGTTTCGGCGTCTCCTCATCGATCATGGGAACGGCAAGCCTGTCGTTCTGCCCGACTGGATGAAGAGCCTCCTGGCTTAAGCTATCGAAGCGTGGGCGGTGTCAGGACCCTGACATCGCCCATTCCTTATCGCGCGCGGTGTAAAAGTCCCGATGGGGCTCCGATGCGCATCTACACCGACACCTCATCCCGAGCTCTGATCCATGCAAGTCCAAGCGGCTCAGCCCCCGCTCGTCGTCCATGTCGGCCTCGACTCCGAATGGGTGACCCGTAGGGATCCCTTTACGGGGCAACCCGACAATCACGTCCTCAGCTATCAGATCGTCCTTGATCACGATGGCCGTCGAGTTTCCGAGGTCGTCTATACGACAGGCCCCTCTCGTCGAGCTCGTGTAAGTGAACGTTCACTTTTTCAGCGAATCTTTCGCAAAGCCATCCGCACTGGGGTGATACCGCGGGCTCCCGACCGCGTCATCGTCTTCGGACATTTCTTGAGGGCCGACCTCGTCCATTTTCAGGACTTCTGGGGTGCAAAGCGATCATTCGAGGGAATCGGTCGGACCTTTACGGGCTTGCTGAAGCGCGAAGTGCTCGACACTGGCGACGATGATGCCAGCAAGCGTGGAACCCTGAGTGCGATGATGCTACCGGCCAAACGCGGCGGGGCCCCTCATCTCGTCACGATCCGGTACGTGGACACCATGCTGCTGACGCCCGGCCGCGGAGGGCTAGCAAAAGCAGCCGAGCTGATCGGCACTGCCAAAGTTGCCCTGCCCGAGGGCTTCGCGATCGACCGAATGGACTTGCTCCTAAAGGCTGATCGCCGGGCCTTCGAAGCCTACGCGCTTCACGATGCAGAGATCGCCTTGGACTATGGGCTTCGCATGACCGAGATGGCGAAGTCGCTGGGTCTGGCTAAACTGCCTTCCACTTTGGCGGGCTTTGGACTTCGCATCCTGCGGGACCAGTGCAAGGCTGATGGCATTGACCTCGACGAAGCCCTCGGGCTCGAGCGCCGTAATGTCACTCGTTTCAACGATCGCACCGGCCAGTACCGGACCGCTACGACAAAGGAGCCCTCTTTCCGGCGGCTCATATACGAGGAATTCGGCGCTTCCGCTTATCATGGTGGTCGGGGCGAATGTTACTGGTTCGGCCCGACGCCCATCGGAACCTACTACGACTACGATCTGCCCGGCGCGTACACCACTGCCATGGCGATGTTGCGGCCCCTCGATTACGATGGCTACCGGCATACCCGTCACCTAGATGATTTCGAGGTCGACACTGTGGGTGCGGCTCGCGTTCGGTTCGCATTCCCCCGGGATACTCGTTTTCCTTGCCTGCCGGTTCGATCCGGCGACAACCTCTATTTCCCGTTAACTGGCGTCTCCCTCTGCACGGCTCCGGAATTAGTGCTGGCTCGCAGAATGGGTGCGAGCATCGAGATCCTTGACGGCGTGGTGATCCCCTACGCGTCCGATACTCCCATCTTCCAGAGCTTTACCAGGCTAATTCAAAGCCGCCGGGCAGCCGCGCTGAAGGGCAGCCTGGAGGCGATGATTTGGAAGGAGATCGGCAACAGTCTCTACGGGAAGACGGCTCAAGGGGTCCATGTGAAGAGGGTCTTCGACCCTCGACGAGGTCGAATGGACAGCATGCCTCCGTCGCCAATTACGTCGGCTTGGTATGCCTCTTACGTAACGGGCTTTATCCGAGCAGTGCTGGGCGAGATTCTCTCCGCGATCCCCGCACACCGCATCGTTGTCAGCGCGACGACTGACGGAATCCTGACGGATGCGCCGCTGGAGGAGATCGACGATCGTGGTCCTCTATGCCGCGAGTTCCTCAGCCTTCGACATCGGGTGTTCGGGACGGCGGCGCTGCTGGAAGAAAAGCACCGCGTGGCACAGGTAGTAGGGATGAAGACGCGGGGGCAGGTGACCGGGGAGGAAATTCCCGGCTACGCACCTGTTCTGGCAAAGGCTGGGGTCAAGCCGGATGCGCCGGTGGCCGAGCATAACGAGTACATGCTGGAGCTTTTCCTCAATCGAGTGCCAGGCCAGAAGCACCACCGGACCTCGCTGATCGGCCTGCGAGAGATGTGGATGACCGAGAGCGACATGGTCAGCCTATCCCGAGAGGTCACGCTAAACCTGGAGTTCGACTTCAAGCGGAAGCCGCAGACGACCTCGGATCAAGCGGTTCGAGGGCGATCCCATCTGGCCTTCGATACCCAGCCTTGGTCAACCGTCGAGGACGCAGAGCGTGCTCGGACACGGTTCCGGGGGTGGACCCGCGGGCATCAGCGCATCCTTCGCACGCGCGAAGATTTTCATGCCTGGCAAGCTTATGAGGACCTTGCCGAACGTGCCGTGCCAGCCGGCGTGGGGCTGCGATCCGACGGCACGCTGGGGCACCTTTTCCGCCAGTTTCTTCGGGCTCTGGTTCGCGATGAGTGGGGGCTGGCGTTGGACGGCCGTAGCTATCGGGACGTCGCGGACTGGCTGACCCTTAAAGGTTACGAGTGTGGGATGGACGACCTAAAGAACGCCAAGCGTAAAGGCGCAATGTTGCTGCCGCGCTCAGTGGCCGCGGACAGCGAGACGATCCCTCTGCTGCGAGTGATCCTCGCGGAATTTGCCGGCTTGGATCTGGAGCAGATGATTGTTCCGGATCAACTGTCTTGGGCTCGGGAGGTGCTCGAAACCTCCTGACTCCGGGACTTCAACAGGTCATGGCCGGCAGGCCATGACCTGTTCAGACTCTGCAGACCGCAGAGGCTCGATTACTCTCATGGCGATTAAGGTGATCCGAATGCATTTTTATGGAATGTTCTACAATGTTATCGTGGTGGAGGCCGCAGTATCAGAGCTTGAGAAATTCATCTGCATGATGGGTCAAGCGGCAATACATGCGTCCGTTCGAAGCAATGCCAATTATCCGAATGAGATCGTTGGACTAGGCGATACTGCGGGATGCAGCCTTAACGGGCAGGGCATTGAATGGGAAATCCAACTGGACCTGTGGTCTCAAAAGCCGAATTATCCTCCGGTGTTCCGAATAAATTTGTCGACTGAAAATTGGAATGTTCAGGTTAGAGTTTTCTTCGACCGTGCCTTTGAGGGTAGGGCTGATGAGATATCAGAAGACGAGACCATCGTAGCTATTCCGCCAGCTCATTATGTACTGCTCAGTTCGCTGCCCTTGGATACGCGGGCGATCTTTCGGTCCGTCAGTCTGTTCAGGCTTGCGCTGGATCGGAAACCCTCGGTGGTTCCGTATCGGCGGAGAGCTAAATCATAAATACCCGAATTGCTTCGGGAGAAATATGATGGACGAACGTTTGCAACGGCTGAGATCTCGACTGGTCGAGGAATGGTATGACTGCCGCTGGAGCCGCCGTGATCAGAAGCGTTGCCGCCACCTAACGCCAGGGATGGAGTCGCAGCGACAAGCCGTGATGTGGAGCCTCCGAGGATCCCGCGAGGACCTGATACTTCGCATGCAATCGTGCGGGGAGGTGGATGAGCAGGACAACATGCGGCAATGCCGCGTGCCGTTGTGTCCGAGGTGCCTCATGCTTCGAAGGGGTGGGGAAACCAAACGGGTGATCCGCGAGGAGTTCGCTGGCATTGGGAACGACAAGCTCGCGCTACTCACCGTGCTGATGCCCGTGGACGCGGATCTTGCGTCGATGACGAAGATCATGGCGCGGGCGGACACGCGTATGCGTAACTTCATCGTACGTCAGCGCGAGAAAGACGCGCGATGGAACGACGTGCACCTCGTCGGGTACTGGGAGTTGGACCGCCTTCGCGCGGATGAGATCGCGGGCCAAGGGCGCAACACGCGCCTATTCCTCAGGCAGAGCGGCGTTCCGGTCACGGCATCAGATGCCACGCTATGGCTGCCGCATTTCCATGCGATCGTAGCGCTGGGCGATGTCTCTCGAGAGGAGTTCGCCAACGCGCTCCGCAGCTACGGGTGCAAGGCGGCGTACCAGGTGGACCTCCGAGCCTTTGATACGAGCCGAAAGGTAGAGAAAAATCTTCAAAGCATCGTTCGATACGCGAACAAGTTCCGCATCGAGCACGATTACAAGGGCATGCCGGTTTTCGAGGACGCTGAGGAGGAAGATCCAATCCTGTTCAAGCGGAACTGGTGGCCGCAAGAGGACATTCGCGCTTACGCAGGTTGGCTCTGCGGGGAACACAGCGGGTTCCAGTCAATGCGTATTCGAATTGGAAGCAGGCAATCGAAGGAAACGACAATCACTGAAGAGGAGGACGTGTCTGCTATCAATACGTCAGTGGCGGGACATGCCGAGCTACCAGAGGATCTCGGATTCTCTGCTAGGTATAATAATATGGTACAAGATACTAACTGGATCTACCGGAACAATCGCTGGAAGCTGGCCGCAGCACTGGATCGCAACCTCATCGTTTATGAAGACTTCGACTTTGGGTGCCACGCGGATCCGATGCCCCTTCATACGGCAGGTACGGTATTAGCCTTGACGTCAACTGCGCATTCTCAACCTCGGCCGATCGCGACGGGGTAACCTGCTGCATCTACACATCACTAGAAACCGTCTGCGAGTGTCATAGAAGCTCGTTTGCTGCGGTCGTGAATGTCGGCGGTGCTAAGCGCTTGAAATTAGAAGACACTGTCATTCAAATAGGCATTATGCTGAAACAACACATTGCGCCGCTTTCGACCCATTTCCGTCGTTGACCCCATGTTGACAATGACCGAAGGTGGCCTTCAGGTCCGCGCGACCGTAGGTAAGGCGCGGCAAGCGAATTTCTGAGGTGTCTTTAGAACCTCAAACGACTTGGACCTGAAGTCTGGTCAGCGGTACGCTTCAAGGACGACCCCAAAATCCGTTCAGCAACGAGGCGGCCTGCCGAGTTGGCGGTCGTACGCGCTATAGGCTAGCGACCTGTGAGATGCCATTACCCGCACCTTCGTACGGGTCACGCTTTCGATGAGGGGGGCCGGACATGCCAGAATGGAATGAGTACAGGATCGCAATCCCCCGGGACGGCGAGCGGATGAACAACGTTTCCCAGCTCGTGGAGGTACACCACGTGGTTCACCCACCCGCGGCGAGAGCCATTCTCGACCATGGAAGCATTCGCGCCGGTATCGTCCATGACGAAAGCCGGATGAATCAGACGCGGCATGCGGTCATCTGGCTTTCGGCGAACCAATGGCAACACGGGTCTCTCTACGGCACCGTTCAGTTCACCTTTCCATGGCTGCAGCTGATTGCGGGAAAGCACTTCTATTGGGTCGAAGCCATCCGCTACCAAAATCCTGCCTACAGGATCCTGATCACTGATAAGGATCTCGGTTCTCTCAAGTTCCTGACCCCGTACGATCCGTCGGTGGACAGAGGTCCCCTTCGGGAAAGAAACGGAAACTGGTACTGGAATTCCCGCGATACATCCGAGTTCATGGTGGACGGAGACCTCGATCTGTCCCATTGCATCGAGTTCAAGGGCGTTCAGCACAAGCGGAATGGATGTAGGCTCTATGGCCCGGGCTGCTCGGAACGGAATAACTCTGCCTTCGTCACCGGGGGCCGGATGCTCGCCTACCTGCTCGCTAGCGGAAACCATGCATTGGATCCTGCCCTGCGCATCCAGACCGAAGGATTGTCGAGGAGCCTGTCGCCGAGCGTCGACCAGGGGGTAAGCGGCATCTGGTTCGATCTTGTGACTGCCGACGCTGCCCGTTTCGACGGTGAGGTGAGACAGCGGGAGCGGTCCGTGCCTATTGTGCGTGGCGCTCTGGCGCTACTGGGGGCCGGCCGGCCTTATGAAGCACGCGAACTCGTTGCACAGCTCAATGACGAGACGGTGTTCAGGGCTGCCCTGACCGCGATTGTGAACGATCACTTCGGCATAGATGACTGGCGGTTGATATCTTAGCCTTGGGAGGCGGGTCACCGACGAGCACTCATCGGTGTAGGGCTTGCATGGAGCGAAAAGAACATGTCGAACAGGGTTGGGCTTCGGTGGATCACCGACGACGCGGCGGAGCACGAGTCTTTTCGGCCCGAGCATGCCGTTGGCCCGTACCTAACCGTCAGCGAATCCGACATCGATAGCTTCAACGATGCATTCTCGGACGAGATAGATTCGGATTTTGCATCGAGCATCTGCTGCTGCGACGTGTGCTTTGACGACTTCAGGGACCATTGGCCGGACGTGCCGTTCCGCAGAATGGAATTTCAGACCCAGTCCATGGGCGTGTTCTACGCGGTCGAGAACACCCGGCTCACGGGGGTCTGGAGTCCTGCGGAGATCTCAACCCTGCGCCATTTCGTCCGATGCGAAAGATGCGGTGAATACGTCGCAGGCAACATCTGGATCTATGAGCACACCTTCAGCGACGTGGCGGCGATCGAAAGCCAGATCGACGAGTTGCTGACGATCGGTGACGAAACGCCTTTCCTGATGCTTGAACACGAATTCGCTCGCCGCGTGCTGGCTCACCTCCGAATCGCCGTCAAACAAGCCGGTACATTGGCCGCCGGCACGTCGCTGTTCCGTGCACGTACCGCGGCGAGTATATCCTCTTCAGGTCAGTACACTGGCGATCTGCAGGCCTACGCACCGCCGCCGACGCGGCTAGTCGTCGAAGGACGCTTCAACCACGCCGGCACTCCAATGCTCTATTTCGCGAGTTCGCCCGAGGTCGCCAGCGCCGAGATCGGCGCTCCGGGAGAGCCGTGTTTAATAGCGGAGCTGGTGACCTCACGTCCGCTCGTTTTTCTCGATCTCGTCGAGATCGACGAGGGTGATCCGGGGCACGAGCTAATGGCGCCGTTGGCGAGCTCTGCACTTCTGGCCGCACCCCGAAGCGGGGAGGGCTGGCTGAAGAAGCAGTATGTCTTTTCCCGGTTCGTCGCCGACTGCGCCCGTGCGGCCGGCTATGACGCAATTCGGTATGCGTCGACCAAACGCATCGACGGGGCCAACATCGTGATCCTTGTTCCTCCCCTTCGCATCGAGGAGATTGTCTCACTCGCCGGCATAGAACAGTCGGTCGGGCTCGCTGCCTCGAAACGCTACTGAAGATCGGCAGGCCTCGCGGCTAGCCTCGAGACTACTATAGAGTGGCCTTGAAGCTCAGACCGTCGCGAGACTTTTCGAAGCGGATGCCGGGGTATCGCGGCGAGACCTGATCATCCCAGTCTATATTCATATGCTCGACGTCGCTGCCTGCAATGTCATGCCACTGCCCTAGGGTCGGCAGAGGAGGTCTCCAGACTATGACCACGTTCCAGAACTGCTCTTCATCAGTACGGTAGGACACCAGCTCCCGGCTGAGCAGAAAAGCCTCCGGCAGACGGCTCGAAAGCGACGTCGCGTTCCGGAACTCCGTCGCAATCAGCTGACGGGCCGACAGTCGAACGGGAACGCCGTATTCGAAGTTGGGCAGGGGCTCCGTGCTCTGCGGCCGCGTCAGTTCCTCGTGCAGCAGCCCGCTGAGAAGCCGGAGGTCGCTGCCGTTGGTACAGCGAATTTCCCGCCGGACGAACCAATCATGGAGATGCTGCGCGGTATCCACCGGCGCGTGCAGCAGCATGTCGGGGAAGCTATCCGAATACTGCTCATCTCGTCCGAACCGGACGGAGGCGTTCTCGCGTTCGTAGAGAGGGACGGATCGCTTCATGTTGCTGCGGGCGATGAACAGCTCGAACAATATCCAGCCCCGCCGGCGCATGTCTTCGCGATCGTCGGCATGATCCTGGCCCGCTCTACTGACAAAGCATATGTTGTCGCACTCCGCGACGGTCTGTCGGATGGTGTTCAGACCGGCGGTGAAGAGCCTGTTCTCGTGGGCGTTGCGCGGGCGCTGTGGCAGACTCATATAGTCGTACCAGAAACATGTACCGGCTTCATGATAGTGGTAGTCGTCGGCTAGGTTCCGCAATGCCCTGAGCTGCCATCCCGAAGGATCGGGATGGTCTCGGCCGTCCCAACGATGCGTCACGAACATCGGCGTCCGGCGCAACGGCTTCGCCGCGATCAGCTCCGGGTAGGATCGCACTATCGTCTGGAAACTCGGAAGCCTTGCACCTGCCCCCTGCAGCACGCTCCACCTGCCAAAGGCTTCCAAGTCGATGAACAGACCGGCCTCCGGATTGAGCATAGGTCTTGTAGTCCCTGACGAGTCTTCTATGGCCGATATGCGGCCTGACTGTTCCTGTTCCTAGCGAACCGGAGCCCGTCGGTCGAGACCGGAGGCATGCACGAGCAGCCGACCCGCCGTTCGGCTAGCACGCGCCTCAGGAGCGACCGCGACCGCACTGCGGCCGACTAGGCCCTGTTGACAATGTCCTTCAGCCACATGCGCGATGCAGCGAGGCAGAGGAAGGCCAGGAAGGATTTGGCGGTTTTGTCGTATCGCGTTGCGATGCGCCGAGCCTGCTTCAGCCGGTTGAACATGCGCTCGATCCGATTGCGATCCTGATACTGACGGAAATTGCAGGCAGCCGGTGTTCGACGGGTGGCCTTGGGTGGGATCACCGGCATGACGCCCTTCAGAAGCAAGGAGTGACGATCCTCGTCGCCGTCGTAGCCTTTGTCGGCGAGCATCAGGCGCGGCTTGCCTACCGGCATGGCCAGAAGGGCGGGAACGGCTTGGTAATCGGAGGTCTCTCCGCCCGTCAGCACGAAGCCAAGAGGGTGTCATTGACCGTCTGCACGGGCATGGATCTTCAACGTAAAACCGCCGCGGCTTCGACCAAAGCCCTGCGTATGGGTCCCCCTTCAGCGCCCGCTGCCTGCGAATGGCCGAGAACGGTGGTGGAGTCGATCATGTGCTGCTAGTCGTCGGTCAGCCCCAGCTCCACGAGCGTCTCCAGCATGGCGTCCCAGATGCCCTGTTCGGCCCAGCTCCTGAACCTCACGCAGACTGATTCCACTTGCCGTAACCCTCGTGCATGTCGCGCCATGGGCAGCCGGCGTGCAGGACAAACAGCATGCCATAGAGGAAGCGGCGGTTGTCATGCGATGGACGAGCCTTGCGACCTCGTTCGCTCGGCAAAAGCTCGCCGATGATGGCCCATTCTTCGTCCGACAGATCGCCTCGCGCCAATGCAGCCTCCCTAAAAGGAAGCTTTGAATCACGCTTCAGACGAGCTGGGAATCCAACGGGCGTCATAGAGCGTCACTGGCTGTGGTCGTGCCCTTTGGCGCACTCGTGCTGCATCAGGGATGCGGCCGCGCCTGCTGACGCTCACGGGCTGTCCACAGAGTAGATGCGGCAGCTTTCCAGCTTCGTAAACATTCGATCGCTAACGAGGTCGATCGTGCCACCTGGTTTTAGCAGGTAGTCTTGGGATTTCTGAAGCATCGGGGAGGTTGTGAACGTCGCGCGTACCCCTTGGCCCTGCTGGCACGTGAAGCGGACTGCCGTGAACGCCGTACTAGTGTCGTTGATCACATGGAACCGCGCAAGGCCGCTGCCGCTGATTTGCTCGACGCTGAACGATGGCACCACCACTGGCGATTGCCGGAACCGAGCTTCAGCAATCTGGCACTGCGTTCGTGCGAGATCGTACCGGTAAGTGTCGCGGATGCTGAGCGACAGACGACGTTCGCCTGTGCCTTCCCCTGGTGGCAGCCAGAAGAAGCCAGCAACGGCGGTCATCCACGGCTGTTCTACCGGTTCGCCATTGCCGTAGTAGCCCTGGCAGGCGACACGCGCATGCTCCAGCCAGTCGTGGCTGCGGTTGATCGCCTCCGCCATGACTGTCTCCCCGGTAAGTCGGAACCTGAAGTCCACGGGGATAGCGGTGGTCACCTCATACGTGGGGTTCTTGGGCAGAACGCGATCAAACACCGGCTCCATCATCACCACGCCGATCAGGGCGGTAATGACGATACCGCCGGCCAGACTTCCGCTGTCCCATTGCTGGGCTGACACGGCAAAGCCGACGACTGCCAGTGCCACGAACCCATAGATGACAATCCGGACCGGCTCCACGTTCAGCCAAGTGACCGCTACGTAGCCGATGGCGATTACCGCGAGCACGGTCCAGAACCGCGCGACCGCGATGTGAAACGGCAGCGCCAGCAGCCGAAACACGATATCGATGTTGCGGATCAATGCTGGACCGGCTCTTCATGCGGGAGACTTGGCCGCCCCTCGTACGCGCCGATGCTCCAGCTCAAGAGAATGATCCCGCTCTTGCGGATCGCGGTCTCTGCGGTCTTGATCGTGTGGAGCAGAAGGGTCTTCTGCGCCTCAGGAATGCCGGACCCGCTGATGGTCGCCGCGGCCTTTGCGTGAACCCCGCCGAGAACGGCGAAGTCCCTCATCAGATCCTGGGTAAGGTCCCGAGCTTCCGCATCGGTCATGCTCGTGGCCCTGCGAACCGCGCTCAGGCCGCTGTCTTTCGCAGGAGCTGACCCCGCTCCGCCGCCGCCGCCGCAAGCTGGGCGTCAAGCTCCCCCGCGTTGACCGCTTGGATCAGCGTGTCGATGATCCCCGGCAGCTTTGCGAATTCGCCCACTTCAATCGCGTTCTTGCCCTTGGCAAGTTCGATTGCCTTGCCCGCATAGCGCAAGGCAAAGAAGCACTGCCCCGCTGCGTTCTCGAACCAGCCATTTCGGAACCGCTTTCGCTGCTCCAACTGAATGCGTTCACCTGCCTCGTTCTTGCGCGTGACCATGTGGGTCGGCGCGTAATGCTGTCCCGCGAGCTTGGCCTCGGCCGCCCGCTTCTGCTCGAACAGGCCCTCAACTACCTTATCGCGGGCGCGCTTCACTGGATCCGCCTGGGCGTGCACCGGCTCTGCGTGGGCCAGCTTAAGCGTCTTGAGATGTGCCATGTGGTCCTCCGTGAAATCGTTTCCGATCTCCGGACTACAGCCAGAACGGCAAAAAGCGACCAAAGACTGTGCTTTGTCGTCGTCCCAATTATTCTAAAAACTTATAATTAGGCGATAGCTGCCTTGGCGACTTCCTGGCCCATGAATTCCGAAGCCATGAGGTATAAGAACTGCACTGGCTGATTGGCAAAGAATTCGAACACAAACGGACCTATTGGGCTTCGCAGAATGAAATCAAATTGCTCCGGCTTGTAGCGTGTAATAGATCCAAAGTAATAAGTAGCGAGATACATTGTTAGAAGCTGGTTCATAAGAAATTGGGTCGACGAGGCATGATAGACATAATACTTACGATAGGGTGGAACCGCTGTAACTGACCTCCACAATCTCGACCGGGTCATTTTGCTAAGCGGTTCCAAAGATTGAGATGGGCGGTGGCTATACGCGACAGCGTTTGTCATTTCGGCCTCGATGATCCGTCGGCCGTCGATCGTATGCTCGCATTTTACGTTTCGCCAGATCTGGGCGTCGCTTAAATTCTTGGACAGTCCTGCCATAGGATAGCCTAGACGGGTGAAATCGTCAGCGTAGGCCCTCGCCCTTATCCAGGCCTCTTTGGCTGCCGGGGCGTGCATGTACTCAAGGCGTTCCACGCTTATAAAACGCTCAATTAACCCCTCCGCGTGGCTGAAGACCCGGTGTCCGATCAAAATCTGGCCAAGGAAGTCCTGCGATCGCATTTGAATATGCGTATTTCCGGCAGCCGGCACCGGCAAGATCGCGTTGATTGCATTGGCGAACATTGCGAACGCACTCACGCCCGGGTTCTGCGTAATATCTATAGATACGTGGCCGTGGATCGCGCCCTGCGTGATGGGTAGTTTCTCCGAGAGCCCATGCCTAACTGTTCCTAGAGCGGTGCCAAGCTTCTTCACAATAAGACACTTTGCAAGGTTCAGGAACGAGTAATAGAGGAGAAGCGGTTTGGCCGCGTTTACTTCGGAACTTTGAGCTGCGGTGAAGAAGTCTCGTGCCTGGTTCGAAAACGCTAGTGCCTGCCGCTGGGCGTTGGGGTCGCTAATTCTCTCGAGTTCGTGCCTGATGATATTCCAGGGCTGGGTCGCGAACATCGTGGAGTGAAGACCCTCCCGCGTAGCGCCGTGATAGGTAGGAAAGAAGGAGAAGGCAGCCGGCCGTTTCCTAATATGAATGATCTCACCTTCGCGTGGATCTTGCAGCTTCAATTCATCCTCCTCGCCACCAGGACGCGTTGTCGACCCTGAACGAAGCCTTGCTCCTTAGAAAGTCCCAAAAGCGATATCAGCCTGCCTCGTCGAGAAAAAAGCGGCCGCGCCGCCGCTGTGAAAATCATTTACCGGACATGAGAGTGTCTGACATGCCTCTATTACTAAAGCGGCATTGGGCGTGTAGCCTGTAGCGGTGTGATACCATGGGCAGCCCAGGCCATTTTCCGATAGCGGCTCCTTTCCGTTGCATCCTTCCTGATGCCACACGGTGCGCAGTTCTTTAACAATGCCAGATCCGTGTGCGACACTTTCACGGGGGGTAAATATCGATGTTCAAGGTCTATCGGATCAGGCACCTCAATCATGAGGGAGCGGAGTTGAAGTCATATGTCGGCTTGACAGCGAGAACGTTGGCTAGACGAAAGGACGCCCATATCAACGAGGCAAGCCGGGCTAAGCGTAGCATTCACTCACTTTCGCTTGGTGCAGCGATACGTGCGGAGATCAGGAGCGCCAACAACCCTCATGAACACTTTCAGATCGAACTGCTCGAGGAATACGGCACAGTCCACGCGATGCTGGAGGGCGAAGGGCGCTGGATCGAGGAACTAGGAACGATGGCGCCCAACGGCTACAATCTGATGCCGGGGGGATGCAGTGCTGGCGGGCCAAGCAATTCTAAGCCCATGCGCCTGCTCGTTGATAATGTTCTCGTGGAGTTTCCGTCTATTAAAGCAGCAGCCCAAGTCCGGGCTCGGGAACTCGAAAAAGACCTCGACCGCTTCGTTGGCATGGTGTTCATGCGCATCCAGAATGGTTGGACACATGCAGAAGCGTTGGAGTTTGAATCGCATGAGGACGGCCGTGGAACCGAGCTGAGCCGCAAGGCACGTGCCGACGGGGAAAATGTAGCCACGGTGCGTTCGCGGGCCCACCGTGAACGGATCAAAACCACTGCGGTGGCCATTCCCCGGGGATTCAATCTGCCGGCTCCTGATGGATCAGGTCGTAAGGTACCGATCAAAGAATTTGCCGAAATGTCCGGCGTATCCCAATCAACAGTTATGCATCGCCTTCATCAGATCGTGGGATCGATCGATGCCATGGCGTCGGCGGACACCATAGACCATCTAATCAGGAAGCAGGACCGCGTAAAGCCAATCGTCGTGCGCCTCCCCGACGGCACGCTTGTCGAAGGCAGCCGCAACCATTTGGCGAAAGAGTTCTCCGAGGGTGCGTACGCGAGCTATCGGACAATTCATAACCTTGGTTATCAAGCGTTGCGCACTCGGCTGCGCAAAAGCGGCGACCGAGCGTCAAACGACGAGCATCTTTGCGCCCTGGGGGTCACCGCCCCCAAGTCTGATGTCCCGCGGTTAATCGTGGCAGAGCCAGTTCATCGGCGTAAGCTGAAGGCAGGTGAATATCTCTTGACGGCCGATGACGGCCGGCAGCTGCGCTTCGTCAAGCAGATGGATTTCGTGCGTGAATGCGTGAAAGCCCTTGAACAGCTTGGACGTATGCCTCAACAAACCGAAACTCGCAGGCTGCGTGATAAGAGCCTGCAGTCGCGGATTACCTGGATGATGGGACGCCACTCCCCAACAGAGATCGCACGCCACCTGGGCGTCCTCGAGTGCCTCTTCGACGACGTCAGCTTCGAGGTGGCGAATTCGACAGAGTAAGCCGCTGTTATAGAAGACAGCGTTCTGCAGCTCGTCACCCTGGACGACCTACCTGCCGTTCAGTGCTTCAGACGGTGCTTTGCTGCTCCACCTGCTGAGCAGGGCATTGCGGACGCACCAGCTTAGGCACCACCACCAACCTAAGCTTCAGCGATAGGGCCGCGGTCTTTGGCGATCCGAAGACGACCACCGCGCTGCTCGATCGCCTCACTCACCACTACCACATCCTAGGGAGTAGAAACGACAGCTTCCGCTTCAAAATAGCTCAGCTGAGCCCTAGAAACCGACAAGGGAGAGAACGCGGAACTTGATCTCCATTTGACCAGTCCAACATTATCGAAGCCGGATCAGTTCTTGATGGAAATTTTGGGTCAGCTCTCGTTGGAAATCGACAGTGGAGGTTAACGACAACGTTCACGGTGTGATGGCGTCACGATCGGACGACGATCCGTGCATACCACCCGGCATCGAGAACGCGCCCGTGTTGCGCGCATTGGCTTGCGTTCGCGGACTCAATGAGACAGGCTGAGGAAAGCGAACGCTTAGTGCCACTTCCGGTTAAAACCCGTCATCTGCAGTAAGTCCGCTCTTGTTTAGATCTGCCCAGTAGCGGACCGACAGCAACCGGCGCGCATGAAACGCTTCGAAATTGTTTACTCGCTAAACTCTTTGCATCAGCCGAGAGGCCGCTGCTTGAGCCAATCCGGTGTCAGCATGCTGATGGTGCTGGTAGGCAGGAACTTGGAGTAAAACTTGTCGATCATCGTGGTGGAAGTGCCGGTATTGCGGGCCAGCATATGCACGTCCACGCCGCCGTGGATTTGTTCCGTGATATACAGGTGGCGGAATGAGAAGCTATCCCGGCGACGACCCTCACGGTTGAACCGGAGCTTTGCGGCTTCCAGCAGCTCGATCATGCCCTTCTTGTAAGAGGCAGCGCGTTCGCCCGCGCGGTTCGTGAACACGGCATCATCCGCGCCGGGCTCGCGGCCGATCTCCAGCATGCAGATGTTGCAAAGCAGGTTGAAGTACGTCAGCGCCTCGGGCTGTGCGACCATCTCGCGGGCTTTGCCCTTGCCCCGGACATGTAGGACGATGGCATCGGCCGTCATGCCGTCTTGGATCTCGAAGCTGCGGGGTACGACATCACCCCAGTCCAGATTTTTAAGTTCCGTGGGTCGCATGCCAGTGAACCCGGCGATCATGCAGAAGCAGTGGAGCTTGATCCGGTCCAAATAGATGCGCTGATTGCGCCCGCGCTCGTCGTCCTCCTTGATGCGCTTGCCCGGCTGGTAATTGGGGTTCTGTTCGAACTCCGCGACGCGTAGCTCGCTGACCTTCTTCAGGTGTGCGAACTCCTCCAGCGTGAAACCCGGCCGGGAGCGATCCCGACGTGTGGTGTCTTTGGGCGGCTGGATCAGCGGAACCGTCTTCACAAAGCCCGTGCGCTTCCCAAAATCGAACAGCTGGCCCAGCAGCCAGCCCTCCAGCTTGAGAGTGGCCGGCGAGGGTGACTTCTCCTTCACCGGACGCACGATGCGCGCTGGCGGGCCTACGTCGTCTTTCTTGCGGCGGAAATACACGATGCTGGGGTCTTTCGAACCCGGACCGGTCAGCCAGAACTCTCGCCGCCAGTCCCAATAGCGCTCGATATCCGCAGAGGTGATGGCGCTCATTAGGCGAGGGCCGAAATAGCCGATGAAAAACCGGCGAATCACTCCGGGGTAGCCTTTGATCTGATACCCAGGTTTGTCGCCGCGTTCCACGGCGCGTTCGAGACCCGCGATGTAGTCCTCGGCGATATCGGCAAATTTCTTGTTCGTGACGACCAGCCCGGCTTCAGCAAGTACCCGGCACTTGTGCCATTCGGCCTGTGCCCGGCGATGAGCCTCGGTGAGATCCGCCGTCTTCAGGCTCACGCGACGCTGGCCCTGGTTGGGAACGGAGAAACGGGCGTTGATTTGAGGATTTCCTGGCCGGGTAAATAGCTGGTAGTCGTCGCCACTGAAGATCGTCGGCATTAGAGATTGGCCCTGAATGATGCTGATGCTGCGCCATTAACAGCGCACATTAAGCAGGGTACTTCCAAGTTATTTGCTAATCAAACGCGCTAGGCCTGCGCTACCTAGTATGACGCGCGAACACTTAAACTATTATGGTTAAAGAGTGCCTGTGCTAGGCTGTGCTAATTGGAAAAGCGCGAAACGGCCTAGAGCCAGCGCTTTTCGGGCCTGCCGAATTTGCCTCTAACTCATTGTAAATATTGAAAAAATAGTGGTGCCCAGGGACGGATTCGAACCGCCGACACTGCGATTTTCAATCGCATGCTCTACCAACTGAGCTACCCGGGCGCCGCGAGCGATGAACAGGACCGGTTGGACCGGCCGGCGTCTCGCTCGGGTTCGGGCCTTATAGGCAAGCCCCATTTGCCTGTCCACCCTTTTTGCGACCGACGCCCGCGCAAAAAAACCGCCCGCCTTTCGCCTTGCGCTCCTGCCGCCGCTATGGCAATAGGGCCTCCGTCGGCAGGCTGCGGTAGCTCAGTGGTAGAGCACTCCATTGGTAATGGAGAGGTCGAGAGTTCAATCCTCTCTCGCAGCACCATCGGCCCTCTCTCGCAGCACCATCGGCACCCCTGACCGTACAACTTTTCTGGCGGGCATCATGACCTGCTCCGATCGCCTGACATAGAGGTTCTCGGCGCGCTTTGCGGTGGAGACGATGCTTTACTCGCCGCTGATCAGATCGACGGTGGAGCGTAATCGTCCGGTGTTTGCTTCGCATAGACCTTCTCAATCATCGGCAGCGAGTTGGCGGGCATCTTGGCGACGGTCCAGAGCGGCCCGCCACGCCCGGCCATCTGTGGGGCCGCGGCATGACTCAGGACGTGCGGACTGATCCCCGTCGCGAGCCGCTTCCGATACTGATTCTCGTCGTTTCGCACGACAAAGCGGGTCTCGTTCGACCCGAACCCTGCGGCACCCGCCACGCGCTGCACGGAGGCCCATAGCGCGGCCTGTCTGTCGAGGACCAGGATCACCGTCGCGTTCGTCGGCGGAGCGCTCCAGCACCGGCAGGAGGGCCTCGGAGACCGGAACGTCGGCTGCTTCGGCGCGATTGGTTCTGCGACGACCATCGCGACCGTGCAAGGAGGGTTGCTGCCGATCGAGTTCGCGAGAATTCTCCGACACCGCAGGATCGGATCGCCGCTCCATCTGCCAGACGACCAAGGGCAACCGGGCGTCCGACCGATAGGCGAGTTCATCGGGAGTGCTTTTGCAGCCGAACCGCTCGGAAGCTGTGCTCGTCGGATATGATCGATGTCCTGTCCAACGTTTTCATCCCAGGCGGCGTGCCAGATCACGTTCGCTCCGAAACGGCCGCGAGTTCGCAGCCCAAGTGGTGGCGGATGAAACTCTGCAGTCAGCGCCGTGGCAGCGTTCATAGAACCGGGCTTACCTTGGCAGATCGGATACGACGAAAGCGGCAGCTCGAGACCGCCGGACGAGCGGCTCAACGGCGAAATCTCGTACGGTCTCACCAAAGCGCGGATCGTCATCGAGGGCCGGCGCGGCCCCGACAGCACCAAGCGGCCGCATGCGAACCTCGGCTACCGTCCGCCTGCACCCGCCGTCGTGCCACGGGTGGCTGGGCCACCTCCCCTTCGCCGGCTACCTCGACCGTCAAGGACAAGTCCACCGTCCATCGGATCTGAACCGGGTCACCTGGTGAGGGCAGGCGATGTGAGCTTCTGTCCTGTCAGGACATGGGGTTAATTGCCTCGACGATGGAACCAGATGCCCTGACCAAGCATATAAATAGCTCGAGAAAGGTCTGCGCGGCCACCCTCGGTATCCGATGCGCTACCGCGGCCGTCCATCCACTCGAACAATCACGGACTCAAGGTGGTGCTGTCGACGCAACCATACACGGTTCGGGCGAACCAGCCTCCGACGCAACGGAGCATCAGCGCACTTATGGTTTAATCCATTCCGCCATCATGGGTTGAAGTCGCATGCTTTTGCGTTGACCGCCAAAGCTCGTCAGATGTCGAGGTTGGCGACCTGCAGGGCGTGTTCCTGGATGAACTCGCGGCGGGGTTCGACCTCGTCGCCCATCAGGCGCGAGAAGAGGCGGTCGGCGTCCACGGCGTCGGGGATCTTGACCTGCAGGAGCGAGCGCACCTCGGGGTCGAGCGTCGTCTCCCAGAGCTGCTCGGGGTCCATTTCGCCGAGGCCCTTGTAGCGCTGCAGCGACAGGCCCTTGCGGCCGACGTCGAAGACGGCCGTCAGGAGTTCGAGCGGACCGGAAATCGAGCGTTCGGTCTCCTTGCGCTTGAGCACCGGCGAGGTCTCGTAGATCTCGCCGAGGCGCCCGGCCATGCGGTGGAGCGCGATGGCATCGGCCGAATGGATCAGCGCCGCGTCGAGCGTCTGCTGGTCGAGGACGCCGCGCACCATGCGCTGGAAGCGATAGCCGCCCTCGCCGTCGGCCTCGCCGATCCAGCCGCGCTCGGTCTCCTCGGCGATCGCGTCGAGCGCCTTGGCGATGCGGTCGGCCATGACCTCGGCTTCCCCGTGATTGTCGGCGACCGTGGGGCTGAGCGCACCGGCCACCGCCGCCTGCTCGACCACCGCGCGGCTGTAACGCGAGTGCAGGCCGGAGAGGATCTGGCGCACCTGCAGCGCGTCCTCCACCACCTCGCGCAGGTCGCGCTTCACGCGCACCTCGCCCGAGCCCATCGTCAGCACCGCGTCCTCGAGCCCGCCCTCGATGAGGTAGTTCTCGAGCGCCTTCTCGTTCTTCAGATACTGGCTCTGCTTGCCGCGCGTCACCTTGTAGAGCGGCGGCTGGGCGATGTAGACGTAGCCGCGCTCGATCAGCTCCGGCATCTGCCGGAAGAAGAAGGTGAGAAGCAGGGTGCGGATATGGGCGCCGTCGACGTCGGCGTCCGTCATGATGATGATCTTGTGGTAGCGCAGCTTGTCGGCGTCGAACCCGTAGGTCGAACCCTCGAACGTGCCGATGCCGGTGCCGAGCGCGGTAATCAGCGTGCCGATCTGGTCGGAGGAGATCATCCGGTCGAAGCGCACGCGCTCGACGTTGAGGATCTTGCCGCGCAGCGGCAGGATCGCCTGGTTCTGGCGCGAGCGGGCGCCCTTGGCCGAGCCGCCGGCCGAATCCCCTTCGACGATGAAGATCTCGGATTTCGCCGGGTCCTTCTCCTGGCAGTCGGCGAGCTTGCCGGGCAGGGTCGAGACGCTCATCACGTCCTTGCGGATCGTGTCGCGGGCCTTGCGCGCCGCCTCGCGCGCGGCGGCCGCCTGCAGCACCTTGCCGACCACCAGCTTGGCCTCGGCGGGATGCTCTTCCAGCCAGCTCGACAGGGCCTCGCCCATGGCGCTCTCGACCACGGGGCGCACCTCGGAGGAGACGAGCTTGCCCTTCGTCTGCGAGGAGAACTTCGGGTCGGGCACCTTGACCGACAGGACGCAGGTCAGGCCCTCGCGGCAGTCGTCGCCGGTGAGCGTCAGCTTTTCCTTCTTCGTCAGGCCCGAACTGTCGGCATAGCCGATGACCTGGCGCGTCAGCGCGCTGCGGAAGCCCGCCAGATGCGTGCCGCCGTCGCGCTGGGGGATGTTGTTGGTGAAGCAGAGGACATGCTCGTGGTAGCTGTCGTTCCACCAGAGCGCGGCCTCGACCGTGATCCCGTCGCGCTCGGCGGTCACGGTGATGGGCTCGGCGAGCGAAGGCTTGCGCGCCGCGTCGAGATATTTGACGAAGGCGATGAGGCCGCCCTCGTAGAAGAGCTCCGACATCTTCTCGTCGGCTGCGCGCCGGTCGGTGAGGATGATGCGCACGCCCGAATTCAGGAACGCGAGCTCGCGCAGACGATGCTCCAGCGTTGCGAAATCGAAGGTGACGACGCCCTGGAACGTCTCCTGCGAGGGCAGGAAGGTGATGGCCGTGCCGGTCTCGGTGCCGGCATCGCCCGTCACGGCGAGCGAGCCGTCGGGCACGCCATGCGTGAAGCTCATCTCATGGATCTTGCCCTTGCGGCGGATCTTCATCTTCAGCCACACCGACAGCGCGTTGACGACGGAGACGCCGACGCCGTGCAGGCCGCCCGAGACCTTGTAGGAGTTCTGGTCGAACTTGCCGCCGGCGTGGAGCTGGGTCATGATGACCTCGGCTGCCGAGACGCCCTCGCCCGTATGGATGTCGGTGGGGATGCCGCGCCCGTTGTCGGTCACGGTGCAGGACCCGTCCGGGTTCAGCGTCACCGTCACATGCGTCGCATGGCCGGCCAGCGCCTCGTCGATGGCGTTGTCCACCACCTCGTAGACCATGTGGTGCAGGCCCGAGCCGTCGTCGGTGTCGCCGATATACATGCCTGGCCGCTTGCGGACGGCGTCGAGACCCTTGAGCACCTTGATCGAATCGGCACCGTACTCCGCCGGCTCGGCAGGGTTCGTCTCGGGGGCTTCGGACATGAAATTCCTAATGGGTCTGGCGCGAGCAAAGCGGCTCCGGTCCGACCGCGGCAGCGATCCCCTCGAATATAGAGGTTTTCCCGTACCAATCCAAGCTTTTGCGGCCCATGGACGGCCTCAAGGGCGCGGGTTCTGCATGGGCCGGTCCGAATTTCGCCCTGAGATCGTCCGCGCGCGACCTCGCGCCGCTGGCGAGCGCGGGCGCACAGTCCCATCTGCGAGATGTCCCGGGTCACAGGAACCGCTTGCCCCATGCTTGAACCCGCCGCGCCTTCGGCTGGCGCCCCCTCGCCGTTCCTGGCGCCGGCGCCCGTGCCTCACGCCAAGCCGCTCGGCTTCGCGCGCTTCCTGCTGACGGCCTCGCGCAACCCGATCGAGATCTGGGGCGAGCGCGCCTTCCGCGAACCGGTGCTGCGGGCGGACTGGCTGCAGGTGCCCACGATCATCGTCAACGACCCCGCGAGCATCCGGCACTGCCTCGTCGAGAACGCCGCGAACTACGCGATGCAGCCGCTGCGCCAGCGCATCCTGCGCCCGCTCCTGCGCGACGGCCTGCTGACGGCCGAGGGCGAACTCTGGCGCCGCACCCGCCGCTCGATCGCGCCGGTCTTCACGCCGCGCAACATCGCCGGGCTCGCCGGCCTGATGGAGTCGCGCTCGCGCGTCTTCGCCGAGCGGCTCGGGGTCCGGGACGGCGCCGTCGTCGACGCGTCGGCGCAGATGACGTTGCTGACCTACGACATCCTGCAGGCGACGCTCTTCACCGACGACATCCAGGGCGAGCCGGCGGCCTTCGCGAAGGCGATGGAGACCTTCATGGGACGGATGGGCCGCGTCGATCCGCTTGATCTCCTCGATGCCCCGGCGTTCCTGCCGCGCATCCGCCGCCTCATGGGCCGGGGCGCGGCGCGCTACTTCCGCCGGCTGATCACCGAGACGGCCGAGCGCCGCCGCGAGGCGATGGCGCGCGACCCTGCCGGCGTGCCGCGCGATCTTCTGACGCTGCTCCTCGAGGCCGATGGGCTGTCGGCCTCCGAGATCGAGGACAACATCATCACTTTCATCGGCGCCGGCCACGAGACCACGGCGCGGGCGCTCGGCTGGACGCTCTATCTGCTGTCGCAGGCGCCAGACGAGCGCGCCAAGGTGGAGCACGAACTCGACGAACGCCTGCCCGGCCTCCCCGACCCGCGCGAATGGCCTGACGCCCTGCCGCAGACGCGAGCGGCCTTCGAGGAAGCGATGCGCCTCTATCCGCCCGCCCCCTCGCTCAACCGGACCGCGATCGCCGCCGATCGGGTTCTGGACACCGACATTCCCGCCGGCGCCTCGCTCCTCGTCATGCCCTGGCTGGTGCATCGCCACGAGCGGCTGTGGGACCGGCCCGGCCATTTCATGCCGGAGCGCTTTCTGCCGGGCAACCGCGAGCGGATCGACCGCTTCCAGTACCTGCCCTTCGGGCTCGGCCCCCGCGTCTGCATCGGCCAGAGCTTCGCGATGCAGGAGGGCGTCATCGCGCTTGCCGCGCTGCTGCGGCACCTGCGGTTCGATTTCGTCGGGGCACGCCCGCCCTACCCCGTTCAGAAGATCACGGTGCAGCCGCGTGAGGGGCTGGCGATGCGGATCACGCGCCGGCAGAGGATGTCCGGGGGAAGCGGACGCGCTCGATCACCGAACGAGGCCGGAGAACCGAAGATCTGAGGTGCGACGGATCTTTGGCGCTCTGGCAGTCCACAGGCATCTTGACAAGCCTGCGGCTTGCTTTGGAGGGGAAAAGCGACCATGTAAAGGTATCGGGCATTTTGCTGACCCGGGATTGGTTGAACGCTTCCTCGACGCTGCATCGGCAGCCGGGCCCATCCGCTGACGCAAGCGGACAGGCTGTCGCAGGAGATCGGATTCCTTTCGCCGTCACGACGTGAACATCCGACCCTCCAAGGTTTCGGGCAGCGGCGATCCGCCGTCCGGGACATCCCAACCGGAAGTCCGTTGCGTCAGCCTCGGTGCCTTCCTCCCGCACTTTCTTCGGAAGGCGCGGCCAGCGACGAAAGATCGTTTCTTGTCACAGACCGGCACCATCAAGTTCTTCAATTCCTCCAAGGGCTTCGGCTTCGTGACGCCGGAAGGCGGCGCCAAGGACGTCTTCCTGCACGTCTCCGCGCTCGAGCGCGCCGGCATCTCGACGGTCAACGAAGGCGACAAGATCTCCTTCGACGTCGAGCCGGACACCCGCGGCAAGGGCCCGAAGGCCGTGAACGTCCAGCTCGTCTAAGCCGGCCGCTTTCCGACAGCATGCATCTTCCGGCGGCCGTCCATCGGCCGCCGTTTCCCTTGGCCGACACCTCGATCAAGGCTTCTCGCGGCACCCGCTTCGTGGCTGCAAGGCGTATCGTCCGGTCATCGCCGCCTTTGGCGCGCCACTTGGCGCCTTCCCGATCGAGGCCGGCCCGGCTCCGCCCGGTGCGATCCCCCGGGATCCCCCGCCTCGCCGGACAGCCGACAATCGACCGCAGATCCGGCATCGGCCGAACCTGACGGTCTCATTCGAAAGGTCCTCCGATGGAACCCGGCGAAACCGCACGCACGCGTGCCGACGCGCAGTTCACGCAGACCGTCAAGCATGGCGAAAAAGGCTCTGCGGGATCGATGATCGCGGCCGAGAGCCGCGCCGTCAACGAGAAGACCTCGCGCCTCAAGGCCCTGCGGCTGGCGCGCGACGCTACGCAGGTCGCCGCCGAGCCCGAGCCGGCTCCGAAGGCCAAGGCGAAGAAGCCGGCCGCCGCCAAGAAGCCCGCTGCCACGAAGACCGCCGCTCCCAAGAAGGCCAAGCCGGCCTCCTGATCCCATCATACGACCGGCCGAGCCCCAAGCGTCGCATCGCGACGATCGAGGCGCCGGGCCGGCTTGCGAAGGACGAGAATTTGAAAGTCGACGTCAGAGACAACAACGTGGACCAGGCTCTTCGCGCGCTGAAGAAGAAGCTTCAGCGCGAAGGCGTTTTCCGCGAGATGAAGGCGCGCCGCGCCTATGAGAAGCCCTCCGAGCGTCGCGTGCGCGAGAAGCAGGATGCGATCCGCCGCGCCCGCAAGGCTGCTCGCAAGCAGGCGCAGCGCGAAGGTCTGCTGCCGGCTCCCAAGCCCAAGCTGCGTCCCGGCGCACCGGGCGCGGCCGCAGGGGCCGGTGCCGGCCGTCCGGCCTCGTCGGGTTTCTCCCGCGACTGACGATCTCGTGGCCTCTCAGGCCGCGACCTGACGAAGCCCGCCGAACGTGGGCGGATTCGATAGAACCACCGAAGCCCGGCCCGTGCGTGAAGCAGGGTGCCGGGCTTCGGCGTTTTGGCGAGGGGATGAGCGCTTCGGGCGGCCAGCGAAGGTCGACGGTCACCATCGGCGATGGGATCTGCGCAGCTTCTGGATCTGGCCGCACCCGCATGACGTCGGCTCTCGCCGCGAGGCCCGTCACAGCGATCGCCTCGAAGTATGCGACGGCGTCCGCGCCATCGAGGGTCAGGCCACCGGCGGCACTCCACCGGCGGCAACTGTGGGCTCTTCCAGGCGCTGGTTGACGAGGGTGCGGCTCGCTTCCGGGGCCTCGTCGCGGCCGAGATAGCGCGAAGGATCGGCGTCGGTCGGCAGCGTGCGCTGGATCGCCCTGGGCTCGCCGGCCTCGCCGAAGCGTTCGATGAAAAGCTGGCGCACGCGCTCGGCTGTGCGGCGCTGGACGTTCGAGATCGCCCCCTCCTTCACCCGGCCGCGCAGCACGAGAACCTGCGCATCGGCGGTCAGCTGGTCGAGGAAGACGATGGGCTCCGACAACGTGTCCTCGCCGCCGTCACGCGGGAAGGCCGAGACGAGAAGGTCGCGCGCCTCCTCGAACGGCACGGTGCGCGGCAGGGTGATCGTCCAGGCGAGCAGCCGCGAGGCGGCGCGCGAGTGGTTGCGCATCCAGACGTTCCAGAGCGTCGAGTTCGGCGCGAAGACGAAGAGCCCGTCGAAGGTTTCCAGATGCGAGGTGAAAAGGCCGATCTCGTGGACCGTGCCGGCGAAGTTCTGCGTCTCGATATAGTCGCCGACCCGGAAGGGCCGCAGCCAGAGAAGCATGATGCCCGCCGCGATGTTGGTGAGCGTGCCCTGCAGCGCGAGGCCGACCGCGAGGCCGGCGGCGCCCAGCACGGCGAGCAGCGAGGTCATCTGCACGCCGATCTGGCTGAGCGCCACGAGCAGCGTGAAGATGATCACGACATAGCGGGTGATCGCCACCAGCGGTCCGCGCACGGTCTCGTCGATCCGGGCCGAGGCCCCGAGCGCGCGCGTCACGAAGACGGCGAGACGCCCGGCCAGGAAGAAGCCGACGGCCAGGATGAGGAGGGCGACGAGGAGATTGGGCAGGAAGTTCGCGGCCTGCGCAGCCAGCGTGCGCAGGAAGGTGCTGGAGGATTCGAGGGTTTCCTGGATGGGCATGGGGCGTGGTCGCTCGGTGTTCGGCTATCGGGGACTGGGCGCATCCGCATGTCGTCAGCGGATCGCCGTCCACGCCTTAGAAAGGCCGGCCCCGCCAAAAGAAAAGGGCCGCTTCCCGAAAGAAGCGGCCCCGCTCAACGCGATCCGACCGTCGCGAGCCGTCAGATCGACGGCGCGCCCTTGGGCTTTTCCTTCGGCTCGTTCTCGTCCACGAGCCCGTCGAAGAGCGCGGTCGACAGGTAGCGCTCCGCGAAGGAGGGAATGATCACGACGATCGTCTTGCCCTCGTTCTCCGGCCGGCGACCGACCTTGATGGCGGCGGCGAGCGCGGCGCCCGACGAGATGCCGACCGGCACGCCTTCGAGGCGCGCGACGAGACGCGCGGTCTCGAAGCTCTCGTCGTTCGAGACAGTGACGACCTCGTCGTAGATCTCGCGGTCGAGGATCGCCGGGGCAAAGCCCGCGCCGATGCCCTGGATCTTGTGCGGGCCGGGCGCGCCGCCCGACAGGACGGGCGAGGCCTCGGGCTCCACCGCCACGACCTGCACCGAGGGCTTGCGGCTTTTCAGAACCTGCCCCGTCCCGGTGATCGTCCCGCCGGTGCCGATGCCGGAGACGAGGATGTCGACACCGCCATCCGTGTCGTTCCAGATCTCGACCGCCGTAGTGACGCGGTGGATCTGCGGGTTGGCGGCGTTCTCGAACTGCTGCGGGATCACCGAATTGGGAATCTCGGCGCGCAGCTCCTCGGCCTTGGCGATGGCCCCCTTCATGCCCCGCGCCCCTTCCGTCAGCACCAGTTCGGCGCCGAGCAGGCGCAGCATCTTGCGGCGCTCGATCGACATCGTGTCGGGCATGGTGAGGATGAGCTGGTAGCCCTTGGCGGCGGCGGCGAACGCCAGCGCGATGCCGGTATTGCCGGAAGTCGGCTCGATCAGTGTCGTGTGGCCCGGCTGGATCGTGCCGGCTGCCTCCAGCGACTCCAGCATGGCGACGCCGATACGATCCTTCACCGAACCGATCGGGTTGAAGAATTCGAGCTTGGCGAGGAGATGGGCCTTCACGCCCTTCTCGGCCGCCAGCTTGTCGAGGCGCACGAGCGGCGTGTCGCCGATCGTGTCGAGAATGGAATCGTAGACGCGGCCGCGGCCATGGGTGCGGGCGGGCTGGTCGTTCACGGGCTTGTCCATTGCAGAAAACACCTCCTCGGTTCGTCGCGGCGCTGGGGCAGCCATCGTCAGTCCGTCAATCTAGCGCAAAAAAGCCGCAAGACCCGAATGTCGTCGATGCGGGCTCGCGGCGTTTTCGAGCAAATCGTTCTCGAACCGCCCCGACTTTCGAAAACGACTGTTCCCGGCTCGCTCACCGGGAGCCGCCACGAAAGAAAGGAAACGTGGGAAAGGACGCCCCGGATCCCGATCCTGACGGACTGGTAAAAGACACCGACCAGTCTTCACGCTTCGGCAATCCGTGCCCTGCAGGATCGAGATCGACCAGCCCTGCCGGGAATGCGCATGAAACCCACCATCGACACCCTCCGCCAGTTCTGCCTCGAGCTTCTGGGGCTGACGGCAACGATGGCCGGCGTCGTGGTGATCGCCACCTTCACCTATTTCGGCTCCTTCGCCTCGCCCGTCGCGCAGGGGTCGCTCGCCTTCTGCCTCCTTCTCCTGTTCGCCACCGCGCTGCCGATGCAGATCTATGCGGTGACGCGGATCGTGCGGCTGCGCGGCGAGAACCGGCGGCTCTTCGAGTTCGCGACGCGGGACGGGCTGACGCAGGTGCTCAACCGCACCGCGTTCAAGCGTTCGGCGGAGATGGCGATCGCCCGCATGAGCCAGCGGCGCGCGAGCGACCTCGAGCCCGCGACCCTGCTCATCCTCGATGCCGACCATTTCAAGCGCATCAACGACCGGCTCGGCCATCACACGGGCGACGAGGCCCTGACGCTGATCGCCGAGACGCTGCGGCGCTCCGTGCGCAAGGACGATCTCGTCGGGCGGCTAGGCGGCGAAGAGTTCGCGGTGCTCCTGCGCAATGCCGGATACGAGGAGGGGCGCATCGTCGCCGAGCGCCTGCGCACCGCGATCAACCGGCTCGAGGTCGGCCCGCGCGAGCGCCGCACGCGGCTGTCCGTCAGCCTCGGCGGCATCTCGTTCCGCAGCGCGGTGGCCTTCAACGCCCTCTACAAGATCGCCGACGCCAATCTCTACAAGGCCAAGGAAGGCGGTCGCAACCGCACGGCGCTGACGCAGCTCGGCGCGCTCGCGCAGACCCGCGCGACGATCGCGGCGGCACCGGAAGCGGGCGCTAGAAGCGCACCGAAGCGGCTACCGGTCGCCTGAGGCACGAAGCCCGCGAAGGCCGCGCCCGGCCGAGGCGCTTCAGGCCGGCTTCACCGCGCGGATGGCGTAGCGATGCTGCGAGCGGCGCGCGAGGCCCTTGAAGAACGGCATCTGCGCGGCCTGCGCCCGATGGACGGCACCCAGCCGCCGGTCCACCACGACATCCCTGAAGCCGGCCTCCCGCAGGAGCCTCGCCACCGCGTCGGCCCTCGCGCCCGTTGAGAAATGGACGCGGGCGAGGATGGCCCGATGCCGGCGCTGCATGGCCTCCGACAAGCCCACAGGCTCGTGGCCTCGCCATCCCAGCCGCCGCGCCGCCGCATCGAGCCGGGCGAGGATCCGCTCGGTCCGCCCTGTGCCGACGAAGTCGCCGTCCACCACGAGCAGCGTCCCGCCCGGCCGCAGGACGCGCAGCCATTCGCGGAAGGCGGCGGCGGGATCGATGAGCGTCCACACGAGATGACGCGTGACCGCGACGTCGTAGGACGAATCCGCCTCGGATGAGCGCTCCGCATCGCCCACCCGGAAGACGATCGTCCGGCCCCGCGCCGCCGCCTTGGCGCGGGCGCGCTCCAGCATCGGCTCCGACCAGTCGAGGCCGGTGACGCGGTAGCCGAGATCGTCGAGGAGATGCGAGACGACGCCCGTGCCGCTCGCCAGATCGAGCGCGGAGCGCCCCGCGCCGGGGCCGAGATGCCGTTGGATCAACGCATGCCAGGCGGACCGCTCGCGCTCGCCTGATATCTCGTGTCCGGGAAACTCGTCGAAGCGCTCGGCGCGCTCCGACCAGAACTCGCGGATCTCGTCGCGCACACTATAGTTCGCTCCCCTTGTTTTCTCCTGCATTTCCATCGCGGCGGACCTTCGAGCGCTTCTAAAAGATAATTCTTGACCATTGACGTCATGTATTTCTACAAGCCGCCATCTTCACCAGCAAGGTTTTCCCATCATGCGGATGCTCCGCCGGACGGCTCTGGCCGCCGCCGTCCTTCTCGTCTCGTCCTTGGGCACCGCGTGGGCCGACAAGGTGACGATCCGCGACGTCGCCGGACGCGACGTCGATGTGGAAGTCCCGGCGAGGCGCGTCATCCTCGGCGAGGGACGCCAGATCTATTTCCTCGCCGCGCTCGATCGCGAGGCGCCGTTCAGCCATGTCGTGGGCTGGCGCGACGACCTGCCCAAGGCCGATCCCGAGAGCTACGCCGCCTATCTCGCCAAGTATCCCGAGATCGCCCAGCTGCCGACCTTCGGCGGCATGAAGGACGGCTCCTTCGACGTCGAGCAGGCGGTGTCGCTGAAGCCCGACGTCATCATCATGAACATCGACGCCAAGACCGCAACGGAAGAAGCCGGCTACATCGAGACACTGGCCAAGGTCGGCATCCCGCTCGTCTATGTCGACTTCCGCGAGAAGCCGATGGTCAACACCGAGCCCTCGATGCGCATCATCGGGCAGCTTCTCGCCAAGAACGAGATCGCGGAGGACTTCATCGCCTTCCGCGCCAAGAGCATCCGCGAGGTCACGGATGTCCTCGACGCCGAGAAGCCCGCGCGCCCGCTCGTCTTCATGGAGCGCGCCGGCGGCTATTCCGACGATTGCTGCATGTCCTTCGGCGATGAGAACTTCGGCAGGATGGTGGAGATCGCCGGCGGCATCAACATGGCCAAGGCCATGATCCCCGGCACGTTCGGCGCGGTGAATCCCGAGCAGATCATCGCCTCCAACCCAGACCAGGTCATCGTCACCGGCGGCAACTGGGAGGGTTACGTGCCCGGCGGCAACTGGGTGGGTGTGGGCTACGGCGCCGACGAGGCCGCCGCCCGGGTCAAGCTGGAGGCGCTGACGAAGCGTCCCGCCTTCACCGGCATCAAGGCGGTGGAGACGGGGCAGGTCCATGCGATCTGGCACCAGTTCTACAACAATCCCTACCAGTTCGTGGCGATCCAGCAGATGGCGAAGTGGCTGCATCCCGACCTCTTCCCCGGCCTCGACCCGGAAGCGACCTTCAAGGAACTGCACGCCCGCTTCCTGCCGCTCGACTACAAGCCCGGCTACTTCGTGTCGCTGACCGACGAGTAAAGCATGACCACACTCCCGCTCGGCGGCGAGATCGGGTCGGGGCGCGGTCGATACCGCGCCCTGGCCTTTCGCCGTATTGCCCTCATCACCGCGCTTCTCGCGGCGCTCTTTGCCAGCGTCTGCATCGACATGGCGCTCGGCCCCGCCAACTACACGGTTGCCCAGATCCTCCAGGCCCTGTTCTCGTCGGACACGGTGAGCGACCAGCTGCGCGTGGTGATCTGGGACATCCGCATGCCGATCGCGCTGATGGCGGTGACGGTGGGTGCCTCGCTCTCGGTGGCGGGCGCGCAGATGCAGACGATCCTCGCCAATCCGCTCGCCAGCCCCTTCACGCTCGGCATTTCGGCGGCCGCCTCCTTCGGCGCGGCACTGGCGCTCGTCGGCGGCACGGCGATCTTTCCGGTGGCGCTGCAATACATGGTGCCGATCAACGCCTTCCTCATGGCGATGGTGGCCGCGCTCTTCATCCACTTCGCCTCGACGATGCGCGGCGTCACCGTCGAGACCATCGTGCTGCTCGGCATCGCGCTCGTCTTCACCTTCAACGCGCTCCTGTCGCTGCTTGAATATCTCGCCTCCGAGCAGGCGCTCGCGGCCGTCGTGTTCTGGACGATGGGCAGCCTGACGAAGGCGACCTGGCCGAAGGTCGCGATCACCGCGGCGGTTCTCGTCTTCGCGGTGCCGGTCTTCGCGCGCCAGGCCTGGGCGCTGACGGCGCTGCGGCTCGGCGAGGACAAGGCGGCGAGCCTCGGCGTCAACGTGAAGCGCCTGCGGCTCCAGACCATGCTGACGGTGAGCCTTCTCGCCGCGATCCCCGTCTCCTTCGTCGGCACGATCGGCTTCGTCGGGCTCGTCGGCCCGCATATCGCCCGCATGCTGGTGGGCGAGGACCAGCGCTTCTTCCTGCCGGCCTCGGTGCTCTGCGGGTCGCTCCTCCTCTCCGTCACCTCGGTCGTGTCGAAGACGCTGCTGCCGGGCGCCATCCTGCCGATCGGCGTGATCACCGCGCTCGTCGGCGTGCCCTTCTTCTTCGTGCTCATCTTCACCAACCGGAGGCGGGCATGGTAGCGATCGCGCTCGACGCACTCGGCGCACGCTACGGCCGCCAGACCATCCTGTCCGGCGTCGATACGGGGCTCCTCAAGGGCGGCGCGCTGACGGCGGTGATCGGCCCGAACGCGGCCGGCAAGTCCACCCTCTTCAAGCGGATCGCCGGGCTGATCCCCGGTCCCGGCACGGTGCATCTCTCGGGCGCCGCGCTGCCCGAGCGCGACGCCATCCGCTACATGCCGCAGGACACCGGCGCCAACGCCGTGCTCACCGTCTACGAATCCGTGCTGCTCGCTGCCAAGCAGGGCTCGGGCTGGCGCGTGGCCGAGAGCGATCTCGCCGGGATCGACCGCATCCTCGCCGATCTCCAGATCTCCGATCTCGGCTTCCGGGGCCTCGGCGAGCTGTCGGGCGGCCAGCGCCAGCTCGTCTCGATCGCGCAGGCGCTCATCCGCCGGCCGCAGGTGCTGCTGATGGACGAGCCGACCTCGGCGCTCGATCTCTTCCGCCAGATCGAGGTCCTGTCCTTCATGCAACGGCGCGCGGCGGCCGATGACATGGCGGTCCTCATCGCGTTGCACGACCTCAACCACGCGCTGCGCTACTGCGAGCATACGATCGTCATCGCCAACGGGACGATGGTGACGAGCGGCCCGAGCGCCGAGGTCATCACCTCGGCGATGCTGCGCGAGGTCTACCGGGTCGAGGCGCGCGTGGAGGCCTGCACGCAAGGGCGACCGGTGGTGATCGTCGACGGATCGGTTCCCGCTGCCGCATAGTGTCGGCGGACGGGCGCCTGATCGAGTGCGTCAGCGCCCCGTGGAGCCGAAGCCGCCGGTGCCGCGCGCGGTGGCGTCGACATGCTCGACCTCCTCGAACTCGGCCTGCACCACCGGCACCACGACGATCTGCGCGATGCGCTCGCCGCGCGCGATCACGAAGGGCTCGGCGCCGTGGTTGATCAGGATCGCCATCACCTCGCCGCGATAGTCGCTGTCGACCGTGCCGGGTGCGTTGAGAACGGTGACGCCGTGGCGCGCCGCCAGCCCCGAGCGCGGACGCACCTGCACCTCGAAGCCCGGCGGGATGGCGAAGACGAGACCGGTCGGCACGAGCGCGCGGGCCCCCGGCGCCATCGTCAGCGGCTCGACGACGGCGGCGCACAGATCGGCGCCGGCCGCGCCGAGGCTCTGGTAGGCCGGCAGGGGCAGGCCCTCGCCATGGGGCAGGCGGCGGATGCCGATGCGCGGCAGGCTCATGCTCGGTTCCTCACGGGCGGGGATCCTTCTCGCTCAAACGCCGGGCGATCTCGGCGACGAGCCGTTCGGCCACCTCGCGCTTGTCGAGTTCGGGCCAGTCCTCGACGCCGCCGGCCGAGACCAGCCGCACCGTGTTGCGCGTGCCTCCCATGACGCCGGTGCCCTCGGACACGTCGTTGGCGACGATGAGGTCGGCGCCCTTGGCGGCGAGCTTCCGGCCGGCGTGGACGAGGAGATCGCTCGTCTCGGCGGCAAAGCCCACCACGAGCGCCGGGCGGCGCGCTCCGGTGCCGACGGTGCGCAGGATATCGGGGTTCTCGATGAGCGCGAGATGCGGTGGCCCGTCCGCGCCCTTCTTCATCTTCTGGCCGGCCTCGTCCTGCGTGCGCCAGTCCGCCACGGCCGCGACGAAGACGGCCGCATCGGCCGGCAGCGCCGCCTCCACCGCCGCCAGCATCTGGCGTGCCGTCTCGACATGGACGGCTGAGACCCCGGCGGGGTCGGGAAGCGCGACCGGCCCCGACACCAGCGTCACCCGCGCCCCGGCACGCGCCAGGGCCCCGGCGATAGCATGGCCCTGCCGGCCGGAAGAACGGTTGGCGATGTAGCGCACGGGATCGATCGGCTCGTGCGTCGGGCCGGACGTGACGACGACGTGGCGCCCCGCCAGCGGCCCGGCCGCCACCGGGCTCAGGATCGCCTCGGCCGCGGCCACGATCTCCAGCGGCTCGGCCATGCGCCCCTCGCCCGCCTCGCCGCGCTCGGCCATCTCGCCCCGGTTCGGCCCGACGAAACGGATGCCGTCGGCGGCGAGCGTCGCCGCGGAGCGACGCGTCGCGGGATGGCGCCACATGGCCGGGTTCATCGCGGGCGCCGCCAGCACGGGCGTCGCGGTCGCCAGAAGGATCGCGCCGGCGAGATCGTCGCCGATCCCCGCGGCCATCTTCGCCATGCGCGTGGCGCTGGCGGGCGCGAGGATCACCAGATCGGCCTCGCGCGCCAGCCGGATATGCCCGACATCGTGCTCGTCGTCGCGGTCGAACAGCTCGCCATAGACCCTGGCGCCGGTGAGCGCCCCGAGCGACAGGGGCGTCACGAACTCGGCCGCATCCGGCGTCATCACCGGCGTCACCACCGCCCCGCGCTCGCGCAGCCGCCGCACGAGGTCGAGGCACTTGTAGGCCGCGATGCCGCCGCCGACGATGAGAAGGATGCGGCGCCCGGTGAGGGTCAAGGCAACGCCTCCTGCCAAGGATTGACCAGCGAGATGCCGGTGTCGACGAAATCACGGATGTTTCGTGTGGCAAGTACGGCATCGTGACGTCGCACGATGCCGGCGATCAGAGCATCGGCCAGTTGGATAGGGCGCCCCGCGGACTGACGGCGAACCTGGATATCGGCCGCGGCTTCGGCGGCCTCCCCATCGAGGTCGACGACCCTGCCGACAGCGTTCGGCACGAGCGATCGAACCATGGCTTCGAGGCGCCGGCGCTCGGCCGATGGGCTCATACGCTTGGTGCCGTGAAGCAGTTCGTAAAGGGTGACGACAGTGATGGTGAAATCCGCCGCCCGTCTCGTGCCGAACCAGGCTTCGACAAGCGGATCGGGCCGTGCGCGCATCATCTCCGAGACGACATTCGTGTCGACAATGATCACGCGTCGAGATCGATCGGTCGCATGGGTTCGTGGGAGCGCATCGGCAGATCCATGTCGGCTCCACCGCCAGCCTTCGCTCGCAATTGTGCAAAGGCGGCCGTCGCGGTCTCGGACACGCCGGACTGGATTTCGCGGTCGTCGTCCAGCGAACGAAGGATCAGATGCCGCGCTTCATCCTCGAGCGTGCGCCCATGGGCTATCGCCCGCACGCGCAGAATCTCCAGCACATTGTCATCGATCTCGAATGTCAGGTCATCCATGGCGCACCTCGCTCATGACCATGTTTAGCGGACGGCCATGCCCTCATCAACTCACAGCCGACCGCCATTCCCTCACCCGAAGGTCAGCTGCCAGGCGATCACCATCAGCGCCAGGGCGCCGATGATCTGCGCGGTGCGGCCGACGAGGATGGCGGCCTTGCCCTCCTTGGCGAGCTGCATCAGGTCGTCGTCGCCGATATGGATGCCGTTCTCCACGAGGTCGGGCAGGTTCTTGGCCAGCACCTCCAGCCCCGAGGCGAGGTCGGGCAGGCGCTTGGCCAGCCGGAAGACCGCCTCCAGCCCCTCGCGCGCATCGCGCAGCTTGGCCGCCGGGCCGATCTCGCCGAGAATGTACTCGGTTACCACCGGCTCGGCGGCGACCCACATGTTGAACCGCGGATCGTAGGAACGCGCGACGCCCTCCACCACCACCATGGTCTTCTGCAGGAGTACGAGTTCGGGCCGCGTCTGCATGTCGAAGAGCTCGGTCACCTCGAAGAGCAGCGTCAGGAGATGCGCCATCGAGATGGTCTCGGCGGGCTGGCCGTGGATCGGCTCGCCGATGGCCCGCAGCGCCTGCGCGAAGGACAGCACGTCCTTGGAGCGCGGCACGTAGCCGGCCTCGAAATGGATCTCGGCGACGCGCCGGTAATCACGCCGGATGAAGCCGTAGAGGATTTCGGCGAGGAAGCGGCGCGAATCGGCGGAGAGCCGTCCGACGATGCCGAGATCCACCGCCACGATCGTGCCGTCCGGGGCGACGAAGAGGTTTCCCGGATGCATGTCGGCATGGAAGAAGCCGTCGCGCATCGAATGGCGCAGGAAGGACTGCACGAGGTTGACGCCGAGCGCGGGCAGGTCGTGGCCGGCCGCCGCCACCGCCGCGACGTCGTTCATCTTGATGCCGTCCACCCACTCCATCGTCAGGACGTCGCGGCCCGTGCGCTCCCAGTCGATGGTCGGCACGCGGAAGCCGGGATCCTCGGCGACGTTGTCGGCCATCTCGGAGGACGCCGCCGCCTCGAGGCGCAGGTCCATCTCGATGCGCGTCGACTGCGCCAGCGTCTCCACCACCGCCACCGGCCGCAAGCGCCGCGACGATTTCACCAGCCGCTCCAGCACCTTGGCGATGAAGGCGAAGGCCTCCAGCTCGCGCCGGAAGGCGAGCCGTACGCCCGGCCGGATCACCTTGACGGCGACCTGTCGCTCCTCGCCGTCGCGGGTGAGGATGCGGGCGCGGTGGACCTGCGCGATCGAGGCGGCGCCGACGATCTCGCCGAACTCGATGAACAGGTCGTCGATACGACGACCGAGGCTCAGTTCGATCTCGGCGATCGCCACCTCGCGCGGGAAGGGCGGCACCTTGTCCTGCAGGTAGGAGAGCTCGAGCGCGATCTCGGTGCCGACGATGTCGGGGCGCGTCGCCAGGAACTGCCCGAGCTTGACGTAGGAGGGCCCGAGCCGATTCAGCGCCGTCGACAGACGCTCGGCGCGCACGCGCCGCTTGGCCGAGCGCCGCGCGATCAACCCGGCGAGGCGATGGGCGAAGCGCGCCATCGGCGGCAGGCCCTCGCCCGGCAGCGCCGAGACCACGCCCTCGCGCACGAGGATGAACGCCGCGCGAATAAGCGCGATGGTGCCGGTGACGGGATTGGCCAAGCGTCTAGAGCTTCCAGCCGGAGTGGATCGCCGCGATGCCGCCGGTGAGATTGCGATGCGTCACGCGCTCGAAACCGGCGCGCCGGATGGCACTGGCGAAATTCGCCTGGTTGGGAAAGCGGCGGATCGATTCTACGAGATATTCGTAGGACTCGCGGTCCTTCGCCACGGCGCCGCCGATGGCGGGGATCGCCTTGAACGACCACGCGTCGTAGATCTTGTCGAGGACGGGCAGCTCGACCTCGGAGAATTCGAGGCAGAGGAACCGCCCGCCGGGCTTCAGCACCCGGAAGGCTTCCGAGAGCGCCAGGTCGATGCGCGGCACGTTGCGGATGCCGAAGGCGATCGTATAGGCGTCGAAGGCGGCGTCCGGGAGCTTCAGGTCCTCGGCATTGCCCTCGACGAAGAGAAGGTTGCCGTCGAGCTTGCGCTTCACCGCGCGCTCGGCGCCCACCGCCAGCATCGAGGCGTTGATGTCGAGGACGGTGCCCTCGGCCTGTCCGCGCGAGGCTTCGACGATGCGCATCGCGACGTCCCCGGTGCCGCCGGCGACGTCGAGGAAGCGCCAGCCCGGCCGGCGCGAGGGCGCCAGCCACTGCACCATGGCGTCCTTCCATAGCCGGTGCATGCCGCCCGACATCAGGTCGTTCATCACGTCGTAGCGCTCGGCGACGCGATGGAACACCTCGTTGACGCGCGCCTGCTTCTCCTCGCGCCCCCCCACGGTCTCGAAGCCGTAGGAGGTCTCCATTCCCTCAGCAGCGCTGACGCGGGTCCGCGACATGGGGTTCACCTTCTCAACCGTTGGCCGTAGCCGAAGCCGTCTTGCGGCCTATGACATGCTGGACACCCGCGCCCCGCCGTCGTGTGGAGGGGCTGCAGGCTCGTTTCGCGTCGTTCCTATCGGAAGCCACGCGCGGGCGCCATCATGCCCCGCCCGCTCCGGTGGACGACCCCGATCATAGGTAGTGCCGATGCCCGAATTGCCAGAGGTCGAGACCGTCCGCCGCGGGCTGGCGCCGGTGATGGAGGGCGCGAGGATCGCCCATGTCGAGGCGCGCCGCCCGGACCTGCGCTTTCCCCTGCCCGAGCGTTTTGCCGAGCGCCTCGCGGGCCGCCGCATCGAGGCGCTCGGGCGCCGCGCCAAGTATCTCCTCGCCGATCTCGACGACGGCCACCTCCTCGCCATGCATCTCGGCATGTCCGGCTCGTTCCGCATCGAGGCGGGCGAGGACGGGACGAGCGAGGACGGGACGGGCGAGGCTGGGCCCGGCACGGAGGAAGCCGGCGAGACGGGCGCCCCGGTGGCCGGGGCGGCCTTCCATCGGCCGCGCGGCGAGAGCCGCACGCACGACCACGTGATCTTCCATCTCGTCCGGCCCGGCGGCGGCACGGCGCGCATCGTCTTCAACGACCCCCGGCGCTTCGGCTACATGACGCTGTTTCCCCGCGCCGACCTTGCCGAGCATCCCCATTTCCGGGGCCTCGGCATCGAGCCCACCGGCAACGCTCTGTCCGGCGCGGTGCTCGCCGCGCGGTTCAGGGGCAAGGCCGCTCCGCTGAAGGCGGCGCTGCTCGACCAGACGATCGTGGCCGGCCTCGGCAACATCTATGTCTGCGAGGCGCTGTGGCGCGCCCGCCTCTCGCCTCGCCGCGCCGCCGGCTCGCTCGTGAAGACGAACGGCGGCCCGACCCTGCGGCTCGAAACCCTCGCCCTTCACATCCGCGAGACCATCGCCGACGCCATCGAGGCCGGCGGCTCGACGCTGCGCGACTACCGGCAGGCCGATGGCGCGCTCGGCTACTTCCAGCACCGCTTCGCCGTCTACGACCGCGAGGACGAGCCCTGCCGCCACGCGGGATGCCGCGGCATCGTCGCCCGCATCGTCCAGTCCGGCCGCTCGACCTTCTTCTGTCCGGTGTGCCAGCGATGAGCGGGCCCTATCCCGAGACGCCGGACGGGCGGTATTTCGTCGCCAAGCGCCGGCTCTGGCGTCGCAGCGACCCCGCCTTGCCGGAAGACCAGCGCCAGGCTGCGGTGAACGCGCTGATGGACGCCCGCCGCGCGGTGCGCGACGCCGCCGATGAGGAGAGCCGCCGCCGCGCCCGGCGCGACGTCGACGCCGCCAAGCAGCGCCTCGGTGAGCGCGGCCCGGTCTGGTGGACCGACGGCGCGAAGGACTGGACACGCTTCTCGCCGGAGAACTCGCCCTATGCCGACTGGTTCGCCGGCCTACAGCCGGAAGCGCGCAGCGCCGCCGGCTTCTGACCCGCCGCTTTTCCCGGCCCCTCCCTTGCCGAACGCCCCCGCCGTCGTATCCTCCGGCCTTCACGGGGGAGGATCTCAAGCGCATGGACTACCAGACCATCCGGACGGAAACGCGCGGGCGCGTCGCCCTCGTCACGCTCCACAGGCCCGAGGCGCTGAACGCCCTCAACACTGCCCTTCTCGGCGAACTCCTTCACGCGGTCGAGGGCTTCGGCGCGGACGAGGGCATAGGCGCCATCGTCCTCACCGGCTCGGCCAAGGCCTTCGCCGCCGGCGCTGACATCAAGGAGATGCAGCCGCTCGGCTTTGCCGACGTCTACCTCTCGGACTTCGCCGCCGGCTGGGACCGCTTCGCCGCCACCCGCAAGCCCGTCATCGCCGCCGTCTCCGGCTACGCGCTCGGCGGCGGCTGCGAACTCGCCATGATGTGCGACTTCATCATCGCCGGCGAGTCCGCCAGGTTCGGCCAGCCCGAGATCACGCTCGGCGTGCCCCCCGGCATGGGCGGCACCCAGCGCATGGCTCGCGCCATCGGCAAGGCCAAGACCATGGATCTCTGCCTCACCGGCCGCATGATGGACGCCGCAGAAGCCGAGCGCTCCGGCCTCGTCGCCCGCGTCGTGCCCGACGACGCCCTCATCGACGAAGCCCTGAAGGCCGCCGAAAAGATCGCCTCCTTCTCGCTTCCCACCGCCCTGATGGTGAAGGAACTCGTCGTCCGCGCTTTCGACACCACCCTCACCGAAGGCCTTCGCGTCGAACGCCGCCTCTTCGCCGCCGCCTTCTCGCTCGACGACCAGAGCGAAGGCATGGCCGCCTTCACCGAAAAGCGCAAACCGACGTTCCGCCATCGCTGACGGCGGGGCTCCAGGGCGGGGTTGCCGCCCCGGTCCCCGCCCGAGGGCCGACACCCCGGACCCCTGCTTCTTTTGATCATCGATCGGAGAGGGCCCGCGGCCCTCCCCGATCGATGATGGAAGTGATGGGGTTCCAAGGGCCTCAGGCCCTTGGCGGGGTTTGGGGCCGCGCCCCATCTTGCGTCCCGCCGCCGGCGGTTGACGGCGCGGCGGGGTGGTCCTATAAGGCGCGCAGATTTCCGGCGGCATCTTCGGGTGCTGCCGCTCGGGCCGTGTCCGTTCCAGGTTGGGATTCGGGGATCGGCCGGACGACACGAAACCCTTTTCGCCCGAGGATCGGCGCGGTCATTTGACCGGGTGGATCCGACGACCCAACAAGAGAGCAGACCATGGCCAATACGCCGTCGGCCAAGAAGGCCGCCCGCAAGATCGCCCGCCGCACCGCTGTCAACAAGGATCGCCGGTCGCGTGTGCGCACCTTCCTTCGCAAGGTCGAGGAAGCCATCCTCACCGGCGACAAGGAAGCCGCGCAGCAGGCGTTCAAGGCGGCCGAGCCCGAGCTGATGCGTGCGGCCTCGAAGGGCGTCTACCACAAGAACACGGCGTCGCGGAAAATCTCCCGCCTGTCGAACCGCGTGAAGGCCGTCGGCACTGCCGTCGCAGCCTGATCGTCCCCGCCGACCGGACGGTCGGCGCACTTGAAGATTGTAAAAAGGCTCGGGGCAACCCGGGCCTTTTTGCCGTTTCTCGCAGTCTTGATCTCCCCTGCGAACCGGCTGGCGGCACGCTGCGGGCTCGCGCTGGAAACTGCGACATATTTGATTCAATCGGCGTCACCCCCTTGTCATCCTCAAAGCCCTGTGGCGTAAGGGATTTCAGCCGGCGTCACGGTTTCTCCTTCGAAAACAACGCGTTGCGAGAGCCGTCCGACCCATTGAGGTGTCACGAGCCCGGCGCCAGCGCGAGTCGGCGAGTCAAGGTGAACGGCGCAAAAAATTCCCGCGTTCACCCCTGCAGCGGAATGATGGCGTGTTGCCCTGCGGAATCATTCTTTGAATCAGCGGATTACGTTTAGGCCCTGATCCCGCACGCAGTCTCGACCGTCACAGTTGCGCCACGCTCGGGTGATGGCGCACGATTCATAGCTTGCCCGGACCTGTGGCGTTGCGTAGCTTTTGCTTCAGGACAAGAGCCCGGGACGGCGAGATGTGGGGACAAGACGTGTTTTCCAGAACAAATCGGAAGATGCGCGGAACACCCCTCTCCCTCACCAACCCGAGCTGACCCTTTTTCACGATTTCAGGCATCCGGCTCGCCGTGGCACGTCCGCGGAGGGAACGGTGGTCCTGTCGCATGGTTTGGCCGTGGTCCCCCTCAGGGGAATCCGGCGTGTATGGAGTACCCGATGAACCGTTCCTACAAGGGCGATGTCTCCGCCGAGGACTGCTGGTCAGCACTCGGCTCGCAGACCCCCTCGTTTCTCGTCGACGTCCGCACGAGTGCCGAATGGAATTTCGTCGGCTTTCCGCTGACACCGCAGGGCGGCGCCCAGCCGATCTTCGCGGAATGGCAGACCTTCCCGTCGATGGCGGTGGATCCCGGTTTCGCGCCGCGCGTGGCCGCGGCGATCGAGGCGGCCGGCGGCTCGAAGGAGTCGCCCGTCTACTTCCTCTGCCGCTCCGGCGCCCGGTCGATGTCGAGCGCAGCGGCGCTGACGGCGGCGGGCTTTGCCCATTGCTTCAACGTCGCCGACGGGTTCGAGGGGCCGCCGGACGAAGAGGGGCATCGCGGTACGCTGGCCGGCTGGAAGGCCGCCGGCCTGCCGTGGAGGCAGAAATGAGCGCCCTCCACCACTCGGCTCCCTCGCGCCACGCCGGCCTCCCCGCCGTCGCACGCCCGCCTCATCAGTCCCCGACCGCGGCATCCAGCATGCCCAAGCCGAACGAGCCGTCCATGGGCAAGCCTGGCGCCAGCGCCGACATGATCGAGCGCGTCAACGCGCGCCTCAAGGCGCAGCTCGGCGCCGACGTCTTCGCCTCCTGGTTCACCCGCATGAAGGTCGAGCAGGTCTCGAAGGGTCTGGTGCAGGTCTCCGTTCCCACCGCCTTCCTCAAGACCTGGATCAACGGCCATTACAGCGCGCTGCTGCTCGAGATCTTCTCCGAGGAGGTGCCGGGCACGCTGAAGGTGGACGTCGCCGTGCGCTCGGCCGTGCGCGGCTCGGGCGCCGTGGCGCCGCTGCCCGCCCCGGTCCGGGCCGACGAGCCCGCCGCTGCGCAGCCGACCCGCACGGTCGCCGCGGCCAATGCGCCGCGTGCCGGCACCGAGCGCAGCACGACGAGCGAGGTCGCACGGTCTGCCGCCTCCGAGTTCGGCTCGCCGCTCGACCCGCGCTACGTCTTCTCGACCTTCGTCGAGGGGGCCTCGAACCGCGTGGCGCTCGCCGCCGCCCGCTCGATCGCCGAGAACGGTCCGCAGTCGGTGCGCTTCAACCCGCTCTTCGTCCACGCCGCGGTGGGCCTCGGCAAGACGCATCTGCTGCAGGCGATCGCCAACGCCGCGACGGCGCGCGAGGACCGGCCGCGCGTCGTCTACCTGACGGCCGAATATTTCATGTGGCGCTTCGCCACCGCGATCCGCGACAACCAGGCGCTCGACTTCAAGGAGAACCTGCGCGGCATCGACATCCTCATCATCGACGACATGCAGTTCCTGCAGGGCAAGTCGATCCAGCAGGAATTCTGCCACCTCCTCAACGCGCTCATCGATTCGGCGCGTCAGGTGATCGTCGCCGCCGACCGTCCGGCCTTCGAGCTGGAGTCTCTCGATAGCCGGGTGCGCTCGCGCCTGTCGGGGGGCGTGGCCATCGAGATCGCGACGCCCGATTACGACATGCGACGCGGCATCCTGGAGACCCGCATCGACGCGATGAAGGTGGAGGATCCCTCCTTCGCGCTCGCCGAGGGCGTCGTCGACACGATCGCGCGGCGCGTCGCGGGTTCGGGCCGCGACCTCGAAGGCGCCTTCAACCAGATCGCCTTCCGCCATTCGGTCGGCCAGCCGCTCTCGGCCGAGCATCTCGACGACCTCCTCAACCAGCTGACGCGGGCCGGCGCCGAGAAGCGGGTGCGCGTCGAGGACATCCTCAAGTTCGTCTCGCGCCATTACAACGTCTCGCGCACCGACATCCTGTCGGCCCGGCGCACCCGCACGATCGTGCGCCCGCGCCAGATCGCCATGTATCTTGCCAAGACGATGACGCCGCGCTCGCTGCCCGAGATCGGCCGTCGCTTCGGCGGCCGAGACCACACGACCGTGCTGCATGCCGTGCGCAAGATCGAGGCCGAGCGCGCGACCGACGAGAAGCTGTCGGAGGAGCTGGACGTCATCCGCCGCATGATCGAGGAGTGAGCGCGGCCTGCCTTCATTTCGGCCGCGGCCGAGACTAGGATCGAGGCCAGCGAAGGAGTTGGCCCCATGAGCCTTTTGATTGAGGATGCCGAGACGGTGGCGACGATCCGCCGGCTGGCGGATCGCGACGGACGAACCCCGGAAGATGTGGTGCGCCAAGCGGTGAAGGCGGCGGCCGTCGTCGCGGCGGATCATGCGCCCATCCCGCTTCGCCAGCGTTTTCAAGCGATCGGCGACGAGTGGGCGAAGGTCGAGAAGACCGGAGAAAAGGCCGATAAGGCGTTCTTCGACTCCCTCGGCGGCGATCTCTGAGTGTTCATCGACGCTTCGGTCATCGTCGCGATCATCGGGCAGGAGGACGACTGGATCTCCCTGTCCGACCGTATTGAGACGGCAGTACAGGCGTACGTGTCGCCGATGGCGATCTGGGAGGCGGTCATTGCCTTGGCGCGCCACGGTGGCGGACGGTCTTTCGTCGAGGCGGACCGGCTCGTTGCGCAGTTCGTCGAAGAAGCCGGCGCCGAGATCATCCCCGTCACCGCCGAGATCGGCACTCTGGCGCTGGATGCCTCGCGCCGGTTCGGTCGCGGGCGCCATAAGGCCGACCTGAACTTTGGAGATTGCTTCGCTTATGCCTGCGCCCGCCATCGCGGTGTGCCGCTGCTCTTCAAGGGCGAGGATTTCATCCACACCGACATCGAAGCCGCGTGACACCGGCGAAGGGTCGTAACCTTACCGGGCCCCGGCAGCCGCCGTTCCACGGTTTCCCTTTTCGCCGTCGCCGCCTTGCTCTACAACGTGCGGACCTTTGCGAGGGGCGGTCCCGTCCGGCGCGTCCAGAGTTCCCGAACGGTCATTTTCGCCATGCGTATCATCATCGAGCGATCGAACCTCCTGAAGTCGCTGAGCCATGTCCACCGCGTGGTGGAACGCCGGAACACGATCCCGATCCTCTCGAACGTCCTCCTCAAGTCCGAGGACGGCGCGCTGCGCCTGAAGGCGACCGATCTCGACATCGAGATCACCGAGGCGGTAGCCGCGAGCGGCGAGCAGGACGGCGCCACCACCGTGCCCGCCCACCTCCTTTACGACATCGTGCGCAAGCTCTCCGACGGCTCGGAGGTCAAGCTCCAGACCAATCCGGACGGGGCGCAGATGACGGTGACGTCGGGCCGCTCCAACTTCCGCCTCCAGTGCCTGCCCGAGGCCGACTTTCCCGACATCACCGCCGGCACGTTCAGCCACTCCTTCCAGATGAAGTCGGCCGATCTCGCCCGCCTCATCGAGCGCACCCAGTTCGCGATCTCCACCGAGGAGACCCGCTACTATCTCAACGGCATCTACCTCCACACGATCGAAGCGGGCGGCTCGCTGAAGCTGCGCGCGGTGGCCACCGACGGGCACCGCCTCGCCCGCGCCGAGATGGAGGCGCCGGCCGGCTCCGAGGGCATGCCCGGCATCATCGTGCCGCGAAAGACCGTCGCCGAGATCCAGAAGCTGGTCGGCGAAGGCGCCGAGACCGTCGAGGTCGAGCTGTCGGACGCCAAGATCCGCTTCACCGTCGGCGCCGTGGTGATGACGTCCAAGCTCATCGACGGCACCTTCCCCGACTATCAGCGCGTCATCCCGACCGGCAACGACAAGGCGCTGACGCTCGACCGCGCCACCTTCTCGGCCGCCGTCGACCGCGTCTCCACCATCTCCTCCGAGCGCGGGCGCGCCGTGAAGCTCGCGGTGGCCGACAGCCAGCTGACGCTCACCGTGAACTCGCCCGATGCCGGCACCGCGACGGAAGAGCTCGCCGTCGGCTACGATTCGGACGAGATCGAGATCGGCTTCAACGCCAAGTATCTCCTCGACATCACCGGCCAGCTCTCGGGCGAGACCGCCGTGTTCATGCTCGCAGATCCCGGCTCGCCGACGCTGATCAAGGACGGCGGCGACGAGGGCACGCTCTACGTCCTCATGCCGATGCGCGTCTGACGTCGGCGCCTGCGCAGGCCGTCATGCCGCAGCCTTTGGGCGACCCGCGGATCCGCATCCGCGGGCTCGGGCTCGTCGACTTCCGCAATTACGGGGCGCTGACGCTGCCGGTCTCCTCGCGCTTCGTGGTGCTCCACGGCGACAACGGCGCCGGCAAGACCAATCTCCTCGAAGCCGTGTCGCTGCTCTCGCCCGGCCGCGGCTTGCGCCGCGCCGCCTATGGCGAGATCGCCCGGGGCGGGGCCAGCGGCGGCTTCTCGGTGCGCGCCCGCCTGCAG
>NZ_BBWH01000030.1 GCF_001463705.1 Aureimonas sp. AU12
GCGCGCCCGCCTGCAGGGCGAGGACGGCGAGCCGATGGATCTCCTGACGCTGGTGCGTCCCGACGAGGGGAGCGGCGCCGCGCGCCTCGTGCGCATCGACGGCACGCAGACCCGCACCGCCGACGAGCTGCTCGACCATCTGCGCGTCGTCTGGCTGACCCCGGCGATGGACGGGCTCTTCACGGGGCCGGCCGGCGAGCGCCGCCGCTTCCTCGACCGGATGGTGCTGACCGTCGATCCCGGCCATGGCCGCCGCTCGCTCGACTACGAGAAGGCGATGCGCGGCCGCAACCGCCTCCTGTCCGAGGACCGGATGGACGAGGCTTGGCTCACCGGCATCGAGGCGCAGATGGCCGAGCTCGGCCTCGCGCTGGCGCTGGCGCGCGCCGATCTCGTGGCGCGCCTGCGGGCCTCGATCGAGACGCAAGGGGGCTCGCCCTTTCCGGTCGCCGACCTGACGCTGCATTCGGGCTTCGAGGATTTCGCGCTGGAGGGCCCGGCGGTGGATCTGGAAGACGCCGTCGCCCGGCGCCTGCGCACCCGCCGCCCGCTCGACCGCGCGGCCGGACGCACCACCGAGGGGCCGCATCGCGGTGATCTCGACGTGCGCCACCGCGAGAAGGCGATGCCCGCGGCCCTGTCGTCCACCGGTGAGCAGAAGGCCCTCCTCATCGGCCTGGTGCTCGCCCATGCCAGGCTGGTGGAGGTCGCGTCCGGCATGGCACCGGTGCTGCTCCTCGACGAGATCGCCGCCCATCTCGATCCCGGCCGGCGCGCCGCGCTGTTCGACATTCTCGACACGCTCGGCGTCCAGTCCTTCCTCACCGGCACCGACGCCGCGCTGTTCGAGGCGCTGGGCGCCCGCGCCCAGATGCTGACCGTGCGCCACGGAGCGATCGCATGACTGAGACGACCTCGACGCCCCCGCCCCTCTCCGGCGAGGAGCTGGAGCGCTACGCCCGTCACGTCATGCTGCCGGAGATCGGCGGCGCCGGGCAGCAGCGGCTGAAGCGCGCGCGCGTCCTTCTCGTCGGGGCCGGCGGCATCGGCTCGCCCGCCGCGCTCTATCTCGCCGCCGCCGGCGTCGGCACGCTGGGGATCGCCGACGATGACACGGTGTCGCTTTCCAATCTCCAGCGACAGATCCTGCACGGCACCGCCGATCTCGGCCGCTCCAAGCTGGCGAGCGCGAGCGATGCGATCGCCGCGATCAACCCGCATGTCGCGGTGGTGCCGCATGCCCTTCGCCTCGGCGAACACAACGCCCCCGCCATCGTCGACGCCTACGACATCGTCCTCGACGGCTCCGACAATTTCTCGACGCGCTACGCGATGGCCGACCTCTGCGAGAGGCTGGCAAAGCCGCTGGTGACCGCCGCCGTGCAGCGCTTCTCCGGCTCGCTGACGACGCTGACGCCCTACGCCACGGGCTCCGACGGCGTCGCTCATCCCGGCTACCGCGACCTCTTTCCCGAGCCGCCGCCCGAGGGGCTGGTGCCCTCCTGCGCCGAGGCCGGCATTCTCGGCGTCGTCACCGGTATTCTCGGCACGCTGGCGGCCGCGGAAGTCGTGAAGCTCGCGACTGGCGCCGGCGACCCGCTCCTCGGCCGCCTCCTCCTCGTCGACGTCCTTCGCATGCGCTTCGAGGAAATTCGCTACAGGCGCCCGCGCGCCGCACGCTGAACGCTGCCGTTCAGCGTGCGGCGACCCAGCGGCTTTCGAGATGATGGCCGAGCGACCACGCCGCGAGCTTCGCCTTGCCCTCGTCGCCGCAGGGGGTCTCCAGCGGGTCACGGTGCATCTGGAACTCGCCGTCGACGATCATCGCCATGAGGAAGCAGGCCTCGCGATACTCGCCCCGTTCACGACTGACGATCTGAACCTTGGTCTCCAGCGCGATCGCTTCCATCTGGCGCTCCCGCCACTGCGCCAGACCGTAATCGGCGATGTCCACCTTGACGGCGATCGGCTGCCAGTCCTCGGGCGCCAGCGTGGTCTGCCAGCGACGGAACGCGGGGAAGAGATCGCCGATCACGCTTTGCGCTCCGTCCCGGCCGGCGAGAATGACCGGCGGATGATCGAGCACCAGCGCCTTCAGGGCTTCCGAATAGGTGTTTAGAAGCGCCGCTGCCTCGACGCCATAACGCTGGCGCAGTTCGGCCTCTTTCGCCCCCAGCGTCGACGCTTCGTTGCGGGCGAGACGCTCGGCGTCCTCGCGCTCGGTCGTCGCCTGAAGGCGGCGGGCTTCCGCAGCCGCAAGCTCGGCCTTGCGCGCAGTCTCCCGCTCGGCGATCGCCGCGTCCAGCGTCGTGCGCTCGTACCAGAACGGCGCAAAGGAGGCTGCGAGACCATCGCGCTTCAACGCCTCGCTCATCGTCTTCAGGACGTCGGCCGAGGCATAGACGAGGCGGCAATCCTCCTGACGTACGGCCTGGAAAGCCTCGTCCGCCGAGACGAAGCGGACCGGCGGCACCGCGCCGGTCTCGTTGGCGACGAACCGTCCGAGCGGCTCCAGCATTGCGTCGTGGGCCTCGCGCTCGTCCGGCACAACGGCGCAGAGCGCACCGCCACCCTTGGCGGGAACGAGCGCACCGAAGCCGTTGCGGGCGCCCGTGCCCAGATCGGCCTCGATGGCGGCCGCAAGCGTGGTCTCGGCCGCCTCGCGCCGGAGAAGCACTGCGTAGGGCATCTCCGTGAAGACGCGAAGGGCGCCCGCCTCCAGCGCTTCGAGGACGGGCGCGGCCAGTGAGGGCGGCGATGTCAGGAAGTCGCCCCGCCGCACGAGAAGGAGATCGCGGGCGGCGATGTCGAGCGGGCCGCAGGCGTTCGGCGAGAGGTCGATCCGGCTCGCGCCGAATCGTGCGAGCTCGCCCGCAAGCGCCCGGTGCAGCGCCGGCTGCGCCGGCACGGCGAGGGTGCAGAGCGAGGCCTTGCCGGTGGTGAAGGCGAAGGCACCCATCAGGTTGCGCGTCAGGGACGGCGCGCGCGGGCCGGCATTGTAGAGAACCACGACATCGTCCGGTGCGCCCTCCAGCAGAGGCGCATTGGCCGGTGTCACCGCCACCGCCGCCCCGACGCCGCCGGCGGGCGGCGCCGGGGTCGACGGCGCGGCCCTGGCGGCGAGAAGCGCGATCGGGGCGGCCAGCCCCCGACGGGCAATCAGCGAGGCGAGGCGCTCGCGCGCCTGCGTGAGGATCTCGCCGTCGCCGCCCTTGAGATCGCTCTCGAGCAGCGTCAACTCGGCGACGATCTCGGGCAGCGCGTCGGATGTCAGGTTGGCGGCCACCCAGTTCGAGAGATCGCGCTGGCGCTCCGTCAGCTCGGCGCGCAGCGCCGCGACGCGACGGACCTCCTCGGCGACGCGCTCGGTGCGTCGTGCCTCCTCGAACGCGGCGAATCCGGGAGCGGGAGCCAGAGCGCCGCGCAGGCGAAGCGTCGCGGCGGCCAGCGTGTCGGGCGCCCCCGACCCCATCGCGCCGTTGACGGTCGCGACCTCGGAGGCGATGGCGAGGAGACCCGGCGTCTGCGGGTTGAGCCGCAGGAAGGCATCGGCATCCGAAATCAGCGTGCGCGCCTCGCGCTGCGCGCGCTTCAGGCGGTCGGCCTCGGCTTTCTCGAAGGCGGCGCGATCGGCAAAGCCGGCGCGCCGGGCCGTGCGAAACGCCTCGGCATCGGAAAAGCCGGAGGCCTGGAACGCCTTGTAGTCCTCGGCCGTCTCGAACCCGGCGCGCGAGGCGGCATCGAGCGAGGCGGCGGAGGCGAAGCCGCCGGCCTTGGCGCGGATGTAGTCGTCGCTGCTGCGAAATCCGCCGGACCGCGCCTGATCGAAGTCGCGCATCGTGCGGAAGCCCAAGGCCCGCGCCTCGCTGAAGGCGGAGGCCGAGGGAAAGCCGCCGCTCTGGGCCTCCGTGAAGGCCGCGGCATCCTGAAAGCCTCGGGCCGCCGCCAGACTGCGTTCGGCATCGTTGCGGAACCCATCCTGCGCGGTCGCCTCGACCGCGGCCAGGGCGTCGGCGTCGAAGACCTCGAAGGAGGGGGCGCCGAACTGCTCGGCAAAGCGCTCGAAGGCCTTGCCGGTGGACGGGCCGATGAGCCCGTCGACCGGCCCCTCGTAGACGCCGAGCCGCGAGAAGGCGGCCTGCAAGCGCCGAACCGACTGGCGGTAGGCCGGCCGCGCCATGAGATCGAGCGCCGAAGGTCCGTCGAGCGAGTGCCAGACGACCCGGTCGAGGTTCTCGCCGCCCGAGAGGAACGAGTCCTCGGGAATCAGGCGAAGCTCCTTGAGCGCCTTGAGGTTCGCCTTGGCCTTGTCGCGCGCGAGCGTGCCCGCCGCCACGGCATAGCGCCCGTTCCGGCTCTGGATCACGAGGGTCGGCCCGAGGGTCGGGCCATAGGCCTCGCCGAGCGCCACGGCCTCCTGCGGGTCCTCGCGGCTGGCGATCACCAGCCAGAGCGTGTCGCTGCGCGGCTTGGCGGCGGGAGCCCGCCGCTCGCTCGACTGGGCCTTCACCATCTCCTGAAGGACCCCCGCAGCATAATCGCCGAAGGTCTGGGCGACCACCGGAGAGGCCGACAGGAGAACCGTCGTCGCCATGCTCATTCGCAACCAGTCACGCACGCGACGTCATCCCCTCACGGATCGATCCGCCCTCCCCTGTCGCCCGGCGTCCAGAGCGGACGAACGGGCAAAACGAGCGGACGGATCGCACAATACGTCGATATCACAACCGAAAGGCGTGGAGAGCAAGGAGAGAAGGACCCAACATGCCGACAAACCACAGACTTCCCTAACGGCAGCGCCCAGCCCGCCATTAGTTGCCTTCCAAATCCGAGGATCGGAGCCCGTGTCGGCGTATCCACGATGCCCCGATCTCGAAACGGCACGGTCCCTCAACTGGTGTGATGCACCTCGTCCTGGCCCCAGACGGGGGTGTCCAGCCCTTCCATGCGGGCCTTCAGCTGCAGGCTGAGGAACTGCGAGTAATGCCGGGACTGGTGCAGGTTGCCGCCGTGGAACCAGAGGTTCGGCAGTGCCGTCGGCTTCCACATGTTGCGCAGTTCCCCGACCCAGGGGCCGGGATCCTTCGTGGTGCCCGAGCCCATGCCCCAGCACTTGCCCACCCGGTCGGCAGCGTCCTGGCCCATGAGATCGGCGACCCAGCCGTTCATCGAGGCATAGCCGGTGGCGTAGACGATGAGGTCGGCCGGCAGTTCCGTGCCGTCGTCGAAGGCCACCGAATGCTCGCGGATCCCGGCGATGCCGACGCCGGACTTCAGCTTGATCTTCCCGTCCGCGACGAGCTCGGAGGCGCCGACGTCGATATAGTAGCCCGAGCCCCGGCGCAGGTACTTCATGAAGAGGCCGGAGCCGTCCTCGCCGAAGTCGAGGAGGAAGCCCGCCTTTTCCAGCCGGGCGTAGAAGTCGGCGTCGCGCGCCTTCATCGCCTCGTACACCGGCACGTGGAAGTCCGGCATGATCCGGTAGGGCACGGAGGCGAAGATGAGGTCGGCCTTGTCGGTGGTGATGCCCCGCTCCACCGCGTCTTCCGAATAGAGCCCGCCGAGCGAGAGCTCCATCAGTGAGTCCGAGCGGGCGATATGGGTGGAGGTCCGCTGCACCATCGTGACGTCCGCCCCGGCCTCCCAGAGCGCGGCCGAGATGTCGTGCGCCGAGTTGTTCGAGCCGATGACGACGGCGCGCTTTCCCGTCCAGGCGTCGGGACCGGGATGCTCGGAGGAATGGTGCTGGTCGCCCTTGAACGTCTCCATGCCGGGGAAGCGCGGCTTGTTGGCCTTGCCCGAGAGGCCGGTCGCCATCACGAGTTGCCTGGGATGGAGCACCACCTCCTGCCCGTCGCGGTCGACCACCACGGTCCATTCGCCGCTCGCCTCGTCGAACGCAGCCGACCTGGCGGTGCTGGAGCCCCAGAAGTTCAGCTCCATGATGCGGGTGTAGTGCTCCAGCCAGTCGCCGATCTTGTCCTTGGCGGCGAAGACCGGCCAGTCGTCGGGGAAGGGCAGGTAGGGCAGGTGGTCGTACCAGACGGGATCGTGGAGATGCAGCGACTTGTAGCGCTTGCGCCAGGAATCGCCGGGCCGCTCGTTCTTCTCGATGATGACCGTCGGCACGCCGAGCCGCTTCAGCCGGGCCGCCAGGCCGATGCCGCCCTGCCCGCCGCCGACGATGACGACATAGGGCTGCGTCTCGTATCCGAGCTTGGCCTCCTCCTCTTCCTTGCGCTCCAGCCACGACTTGCGCGCGGCCTCGGCGCCGTGATGGACGCCCTTCTCGCGGGCGCGGCCCTTCTTCTCCTCGAAGCCCTTCAGCTCGCGCATCGTGGTGAGCAGCGTCCAGCAGAGCTTGCCCTTCAGGCGGATGTGGCCGAACCCGCGCGCCGCCGCCGTCTCGAAGGTGAACCAGCCCTCGACGAGGCCGTCCGCCTCGCTGGCCTCGCCGTCCAGCCGGAAGCGGGTGGGCTTCGTCGCCTCGAGCGTTCCCTCCAGAAGCGAGCGCACGCCGGCGCGGCCCTCCACCGTCTTGAGGTTCCAGGTGAAGGCGACGAGATCGCGCCAGAAGCTCGTTTCCGTGAAGAGGCCCGTGGCGGCATCGACGTCGCCCGCCGCCAGCGCCGTCTCGAACGCCGCCAGCCAGCGCGCGACGTCGTCGCTCGCGCCCGGCGCGGAGTGGACGGGCGCTGCCGCGCTGCGCTCCAGGGTTTCGCTCATGCCTGTTCCTCCTCGACAAGGCCGCGCGCCGATGGTTTCCGGTCTTCGCGGCGAATGGGGCTCCGGCGTCGATCGGCCGTGCCATCACATGGATGGACCGGCCTTAGAACACCCGAGGCGATCGGGGGAATGGTGCTGCGGCGCGGGCTGCGACGCAACCGAAAGACGTCCCGCAGCTGCGCTCCCGCGTTGTGCATCGCCGTCGCGACAGGGTGCTTGCGGAAGGGTCTGTTAACCGCAATCGGCGATAGTGGAGGTCACGATCCGGCCTCTCGCCTCGCTTCCCCTCCCCCCCACGCGGGCGCGGCCGGGGCGGCGGCACGGGCGAGAGGCGCGATCGCTTCCGGCGCCCCCGCGCCGCCCGTCCTGCCTGGAGTTTTCGGCCTTGCTGTCCCCGTCCGCCGCCCTTCGCCGCACGCTCGTCTCGCTCGTTTCCGGTGCCGCCCTTCTCGCCGTCCTGCCGGCTCACGCCCAGTCGCCCGCCGCAGCCGCAACGCTGCCCGAGGCGGTGGCGGCCACCGCCGCCGCCGAGGAGACCGGCGAGGACGCCGAAATGTCGAAGAAGCTGCCGCTGCCGCGCTTCGTCTCGCTCAAGTCGGCGCGGGTGAACCTGCGCGTCGGTCCCGGCAAGGACTATGCGGTGTCCTGGCTCTTCACCAAGCCGGGCCTGCCGGTCGAGATCATCCAGGAATACGACCTCTGGCGCCGCATCCGCGATTCGGAGGGCACCGAGGGCTGGGTCTATCATTCGCTGCTCTCGGGCGAGCGCACCGCGCTGGCCGCCCCGTGGCTGAAGGGCAAGAAGGACGCGACGATCGCCATGCACCGCGCCGCAGCCGAGGACGGCGCGGTGGTGGCCGAGATGGAGCCGGGCGTGGTGACGAAGGTGCGCGAGTGCTCCTTCGGCTGGTGCCAGGTGGAAGCGGCCGGCCGTCGCGGGTTCGTCTCGCAGAACGAGATGTGGGGGGTTTATCCCGACGAACGCTTCTGACGTCAGGCCCGGCCCGGACGATAGACGCGTTCGTCAGCGCCCACCCCCCGACGAATGCCCCCGGCATTCGGCGAATCCAGCCGCGGGCCTTTCGACGTTCGGCTAGACGAACGCCTTCAGGCATTCGGTAAGCTACGGATCAGAACGATCACTCACAAAAAAAGGGCCGGGATCATCGTGATCCCGGCCCTTTTTTTCGTCGGACTCTCAAGCTTCGAGCGCCGAGGTCTCACCCCGCGGCCCACCAGCCGCGACGGCTCACGCCGCCGGCACGGCCTTGCGGCGCAGGCGCACCACCACGTCGACGTTCACGATCTCCATGCCCTCGGGGGGCTCGGGCAGGTCGCTCACCGAGATCGTCCCGTCGGGAATGTCGATCATCGTGTTGTCGTTCTCGACGAAGAAGTGGAAATGGTCGGACGTGTTGGTGTCGAAATAGGTCCGCTGCCCCTCGGCCGAGAGCGGGCGCACGAGGCCGGCATCGGTGAACTGGTGGAGCGTGTTGTAGACGGTGGCGAGCGACACCGGCTCGCCGGCCTTGTGCGCCTCGTCGTGCAGGTCTTCGGCCGAGAGGTGGCGGTCGCCGGCCCCGAAGATCAGATTGCACAGGGCGACGCGCTGGCGCGTCGGACGCAGGCCCGCGGCGCGCAGACGCTCGAAGACGCAGAAGCTCTGTTGCCTCGATGCGGATCGTGCATCCAGCGTGTGGGACGGGGCCCGGTGGTCCATGATGGTCGCCATCTAAAACTTGAGTTCGTTTATCTACTTTAGCGAGAGCGATGGTCTTGTCGCAAGTCCCCTTCGCGATGGCAATATAATCGCAATCGCCGCGAAGGACAATTCGGCGCCTTGTCGCTAGCCGCCGCAGCCGCTGGCCAGCCGCGCCATCGCCTTGCCCGATCCCTTGAGCGGCAGCGCCACGAGGCCGGTGGGTCCCGCGACTTCGAGAGTCTTTCCCTTCGCCAGCGCCGCGATCAGGGGCGCCAGCGCAGCCGCCGCGTCGCAGCGAACGAAGCGCGAGCCCGCGCCGTTCGGCTCCGCCTCGGCGCGAACGCTCGTCACATGCGCGGTGCCGTCGACGACGAGAGCGAGCGTCAGGTCGCGCCCGCCGGGAAATTGCGCGCCGTTGCCCGCGACGATCGTGCGGATCGTGCCCCGCCCCTCGCAGGCGAACTCGAGGCCGGCGGGGCGACCGCCCAGCGTGAAGAAGGCCCGCGCTCCACCGGCGCCCTCGCCCGCGCGCCACTCCTGCGCCCCGGCGGGCAGACAACCTGCGGCCACGCAGGCGGCGATCACGAGAACGGGAAGGCGCGGGCACGACATCGGCTGAAGGCTCCCATGAAAAACGCGAGCCGGCGGCGTCGGCACACGCAGCACGACCGGTCGGCGGACAGTTAACGCATTTGCCCCCGCCCGCACCCGTGCTAAGGGCTCGGTCCACGAAAATTCGGCGCGGCAGGGACAGCCGAGCGAACACGGGCGGAGCGATGGACACGAAGAAGACCCATTTCGGCAAGGACGAGCTTCTGGCCTGCGGTCGGGGCGAGTTGTTCGGCGCCGGCAACGCGCAGCTTCCCCTGCCGCCGATGCTGATGTTCGACCGCATCACCGAGATCACGCTCGACGGCGGCGAGTTCGGCAAGGGTTCGATCAAGGCCGAGTTCGACGTCTCGCCCGACCTCTGGTTCTTCGCCTGCCACTTCCAGGGCGATCCGGTCATGCCGGGGTGTCTGGGCCTCGACGCGCTCTGGCAGCTCACGGGCTTCTATCTCGGCTGGCTGGGCGAGGAAGGCCGCGGCCGGGCGCTCGGCGTCGGCGAGGTGAAGTTCAGCGGTCAGGTGACCCCGAAGGTCCGGCATGTCGAGTACGGCGTCGAATTTCGCCGGGTCATGCGCTCGAAGCTGAAGCTCGGCATCGCCGAGGGCTGGATGAAAGCCGACGGAGAGGTCATCTATCGGGCGAGCAACCTGCGCGTCGGCCTGTTCAAGGACGAAGACGGCGCGGTGCCGGCCGGGGGCTGAACCGCGGCCGCCTCAGACGAGCATGAACGGATCGCGCTCGATGCGGATCCCAGACGGAGTTTGCCATGAGACGGGTCGTCGTGACCGGAATGGGCATCGTGTCCTCGATCGGCAACAATGCCGACGAGGTCGCCGCCTCGCTGAAAGCCGCGCGCTCCGGCATCACCTTCGCGCCCGACTATGCGGAACTGGGTTTTCGCTCGCGCGTCCACGGTAAGCCGACGCTGGATCCCACAACGATCCTCGACCGCCGGGCGCTTCGCTTCCACGGTGGCGGCACCGCTTGGAACCACGTCGCGATGGACGAGGCGATTGCCGACGCCGGCCTCGAGCCCTCTGACGTCTCGAACGAGCGCACCGGGCTGGTGATGGGCTCGGGCGGCTCGTCCACCCGCACCATCATCGAGGCCGCCGACATCGCGCGCACGAAGGGTCCCCGCAAGGTCGGCCCGCTTGCGGTGCCCAAGGCCATGAGCTCCACCGCCTCGGCGACGCTTTCCACCTGGTTCAAGATCAAGGGCCCGAGCTACTCGATCTCCTCGGCCTGCGCGACCTCGACGCATTGCGTCGGCAACGCCGCGCAGCTCATCCAGCTCGGCCTGCAGGACGTGATGTTCGCCGGCGGCTGCGAGGATCTCGACTGGACGCTGTCGGTGCTCTTCGATGCGATGGGCGCCATGTCGTCGAACTTCAACGACACGCCGTCGGTCGCCTCGCGGCCTTACGACAAGGCGCGCGACGGCTTCGTCATCGCGGGCGGCGCCGGCGTCCTCGTGCTCGAGGAATACGAGCATGCGAAAGCGCGCGGCGCCAAGATCTACGCCGAGATCGTCGGCTATGGCCTGACCTCGGACGGCGCCGACATGGTCGCCCCGTCCGGCGAGGGCGCCACGCGCTGCATGCGCCAGGCGATCGCCAACGTGAAGGGTCCGATCGACTACATCAACCCGCACGCCACCTCGACCCCGGTCGGCGACCGGATGGAGGTGCAGGCGATCCGCGAGGTGTTCGGCGAGGCCATCCCGCCGATCTCCGGCACCAAGGCGCTCACCGGCCACAGCCAGGGCGCGACGGGCGTGCAGGAGGCGATCTACTCGCTCCTGATGATGCGGGACGACTTCATCGCCGCCAGCGCCCATATCGACGAGCTCGATCCCGAGTTCGCGGACATGCCGATCGTGCGTGAACGCCGCGACGACGTGCGCCTCGACACCGTGCTGTCGAACTCCTTCGGGTTCGGCGGCACCAACGCCACGCTGGTCTTCCAGCGCGTGCGAGATTGACCATTCGGGGGAACGGCGCCATGGGCGACCTGATGAAGGGCAAGCGCGGGCTCGTGATGGGCGTCGCGAACCACAATTCCATCGCCTGGGGCGCCGCCAAGGCGCTGGCCGCGCAGGGCGCGGAGATCGCGCTCACCTATCAGGGCGACGCCTTCGGCAAGCGCGTGAAGCCGCTCGCCGCCGAGATCGGCTCGACTTTGCTCGTCGACTGCGACGTCGAGGACATCGCCTCGGTCGACCGCGTCTTCGAGACGCTGAAGGCCGAGTGGGGCAAGATCGACTTCGTGATTCACGCCATCGCCTTCTCCGACAAGAACGAGTTGAAGGGTCTCTACGCCGACACGACGCGCGAGAACTTCACCCGCACCATGCTGATCTCCTGCTTCTCCTTCACGGAGATCGCCAAGCGGGCGGCGGCGATCATGAACAATGGCGGTTCGCTGGTGACGCTGACCTATGGCGGCGCCACCCGCGTCATGCCGAACTACAACGTGATGGGCGTCGCGAAGGCCGCGCTCGAAGCCTCCGTGCGCTATCTCGCGGCCGATTTCGGCCCGCGCGACATCCGCGTCAACGCCGTCTCGGCCGGGCCGCTGCGCACGCTGGCGGGCGCCGGCGTCTCCGACGCGCGGCTGATGCTGAACTACCAGCGCCGAAACGCCCCGATGCGCCGCAACGTCACGCACGAGGAGGTCGGCGGCTCGACCCTCTACCTCCTGTCCGACCTGTCTAAGGGCGTCACCGGCGAGATCCACTACGTGGATGCCGGCTACAACATCATGTCGATGCCGGCCCTCGACGAGTTGAAGGCGCAGGAGCGCCGGGCCGAGATCGTCGGCGAAGTGGAAACGGTGACCGAGCCCGCCAAGTAAGGCGGGCTCGTACGGGTCCCTTGCCTCACCCGGCGACGGGCGGCTCGACGAAGCGGGCGCGGATCTCCGCGGCCACCCGCATCGGCGACTCCAGGCTCGGCAGATGGCCGCATTCCTCCAGGCCGACGAAACGGGCGTCCGGCATCGCGGCCGCCATCGCGCGCCCGTCGGCCGGCGCCGAGAAGGCGTCGTTCTCGCCCCAGATCAGCAGCGACGGACAGCCGATCGAGGCCACCGCCTCCAGCCGCTCGGCGCGCGTCATCAGCGCCTCGTTCTGCGCCAGCACACGGTCGAGCGGCGCCCGCCCGGCCATGAGCCGGAAACTGTCGGCGGCCTCCTGTCCCCGCCCTTCCGGCTCGAAGACGATGCCGCGCGCCATCGCCTCGAACAGCGCGGCGCCGCCATCGTCCTCGATCACGCCTCGGCGTTCGTCATAGGACTGGCGCGGCCCGGCGCCCCCGGCCCCCGCGCCCATCACCACCAGACCCCGCACCTGCGCCGGCGCCAGCAGCGCCACCTCGCGCGCGACATGGCCGCCGAACGAGGTGCCGAGCACCACGAAGGAGCGGCCCTTGGCGGCCTCCACCACGGACGCGGCGCAGGCCGCCATATCCGGGGCCTCGGCGATCACCGTCTCGCAGTCGAAATCGGACCGCAGCAGCGGGATCAGCGGCTCGTAGAGATCGCCGTCGCAGGCAAAGGCGGGCACGAGAAGAAGCAGCATGGGAAGGCTCGTCGGGGTTCGTTGCAGCTGCCTCGTCATCTAGGGCGCCTGACGGCAAGTGCGACGCGATCCGCCGTTTGCTGCGCCGCCGCATCGCCTGTAGGACTCGCCGCAACCCCTTTCCACGCAACGGACCCCTTCCCATGCAGAAACGACCGCTCGGGCGAACCGGACTCCATGTCAGCCGCATCTGCCTGGGCACGATGACCTTCGGCGAACAGAACACCGAGGCCGAGGGACACGCGCAGCTCGACCGCGCGCTGGATCGCGGCGTCGACTTTATCGACACGGCCGAACTCTACCCGATCCCGCCGAAGGCCGAGACCCAAGGCGCCACCGAAAGCTTCATCGGATCCTGGCTGAAGGCGCGCGGCGGGCGCGATCGCCTGACGATCGCGACGAAGGTGGTCGGCCGATCCGACTCGCGCTGGTTCCGCGACGACGGCGCCAAGCCGCGGCTGGATCTCCGCAACATCCTCGAGGCGGTCGACAAGTCGCTGGCGCGGCTCGGCACCGACCACATCGACCTCTACCAGATCCACTGGCCGGACAGGCCGACCGCTGGCTTCGGCTCGGTGCCGACGCGCTGGAAGACGCCGGAGAGCGATCCCGACGAGGTGGGGATCGCCGAGACGCTCGACGCGCTCGGTGAGATCGTGCGCGCCGGCAAGGTCCGCCATATCGGGCTGTCGAACGAGAGCGCCTGGGGCACGATGCGCTTCGTTGCCGAGAGCGAGCGCAGTGGCGGCCCCCGCGTCCAGTCGATCCAGAACGCCTACAACCTCCTCAACCGCGTGTTCGAGCCGGCGTTGGTGGAGGTAGCCCTGCGCGAAGACGTCGGGCTCCTCGCCTATTCGCCGCTCGCCCAAGGCTACCTCACCGGCAAGTATGCCGGCGGCGTGCTGCCGGAAGGCTCGCGCAAGGCGCTGTTCGACCGGCTGCAGCGCTACGAGAAGCGCGGCACGGCGGAGGCGGTGGACGCCTATGTCGCGCTCGCCCGGCGGTTCGATCTGGCGCCGGCGACCTTCGCCAACGCCTTCGTCCTCGCCCAGCCCTTCGTCACCGCGACGATCATCGGCGCGACGACGCTGGAGCAGCTGGACGAGTGCCTCGCCGCCGAGGACGTCGTCTGGACCGACGAGATGCAGGCGGCGGTGGACGAGGTCCACCAGCGCGTCGGCAACCCCGCGCCGTAACGCAACTTGCGAGGCCGGCGGGACGCCCATCGCTTCGCCGGCCCGACCCGTTCAGCGACGCCGCATCGTTCGAGGCCGACGAATCGGTTAGTCTACCCCGGCGCGCGAACCTGTGGGGCGCGAAGGAGCGGATCGGCCGATGACGGAGCATCTGAACGCGGCGCAGGCTCGCCGCATCGCGCTGGCGGCGCAGGGCTTCGGTGCGGCCCGGCCGGCGCGCGTCGATGCCGGCCACCTCCGGCGCACGGTCGATCGGCTCGGCCTGCACCAGATCGACAGCGTCAACGTCCTGACGCGCGCGCACTACCTGCCGGCCTTCTCCCGGCTCGGCCCCTACGACGCCACGCTGATCGATCGGGCCGCCTGGGGCCGGCGCTCCGAGCGCCGTCTCTTCGAATATTGGGCGCACGAGGCCTCGCTCCTGCCGCTGGCGCTGCACCCGGATCTGCGCTGGCGCATGGCGCGGGCTGATCGCGGCGAAGCCGGCTATGCGGGCATGCGGGTCTTTGCCGGCGAGCGCCGCGGCGAGGCGATGGCGATCCTCGGACGCATCCGCGACGAGGGGCCGCTGGCCGCCTCCGACTTCGATCGTGGCCGCCCGGGCTGGTGGGAGTGGAGCGAGCCCAAGCGGATGCTCGAATGGCTGTTCTATGCCGGCCACGTGACGACGGCGACGCGGCGGCGCTCGTTCGAGCGCGTCTACGACCTGCCCGAGCGCGTGCTGCCGCCGGCGATCCTCGCCCTGCCGACGCCGAGCGAGGGGGAAGCGCAGCGCGCCCTGATCGAGCGGGCGGCGCGGGCGCTGGGCATCGCCACGCTCATTGAACTCCGCGACTATTTCCGCCTCGGGCCCGCGGACGCCGCGCGCGCCGTGGCCGGGCTCGTCGAAGAGGGCGTACTGGTGCCGGCCGCGGTGCCCGGCTGGCCCGCCGCCTTCCTGCATCGCGACGTCCGCCTGCCGCGCCGCATCGCGGCCCGCGCGCTTCTCGCCCCGTTCGACCCGCTCGTCTGGGAGCGCGCCCGCACGCAGCGCCTCTTCGGCTTCCGCTACCGCATCGAGATCTACACGCCCGCCGACAAGCGCCTCCACGGCTACTACGTCCTGCCCTTCCTTCTCGGCGACCGCCTCGTGGCGCGCGTCGACCTCAAGTCCGACCGCGCCACCTCCCGCCTCCTCGTCCCCGCCGTCCATCTCGAACCCGACGCCCCGCCCGAGACGCTGCACGAGCTGCAGGCGGAACTCGCGGACCTCGCCCGCTGGCTGGGGTTGGTGGAGGTCGTCGGGCCGCAGGCGGCGGCGGTGGATTGAGGGTTGCGATGAGACAGCGGCGGCATGCGTCGGGTCGGTGCACGTCGATCGGCGGTGGCTATGCCGTCGCGGCGCGACCGTGAGGTGAGACGCTTGCGGGTTCCGTTGCCGGCTCGCGGATGACGCTGCCAGCCTCGCGCAGTCTGGCTCAAGAGCGGAGAGCGGAGAGCGGAGAGCGGAGAGCGGAGAGCGGAGAGCGGAGAGCGGAGAGCGGAGAGCGGAGAGCGGAGAGCGGAGAGCGGATCCCATTTTTCGGCACGCCAAATTCAATCTCAATCTTTCAAGCTCGTCATCTCGGCCCCCGAGCCGGGATCCATGCCCTGACGCGTGCGGCTTCCCGCTGACCGAACGTCGGCTGACGGACGCCGATCCGCCTTAACCGACGACTGCGGTATGGATCCCGGCTCGGGGGCCGGGATGACGAACCGGTGGGGTTGGTGGTCGATCGTCGGACCGCATGGGACCGTTCGGTTGCCCCGCCTCCCCCACCCTCCCTCCCCACAACGAAAAAGGGGCGAGCCTCGCGGCCCGCCCCTCTCAACCGTCCATTCAAACGCTGCCGATCAGGCGGCGTCGTCCTGGCTCTTCTTGATCTCTTCGCCGGTGGCCTGGTCGACGACCTTCATCGAGAGGCGGACCTTGCCGCGCTCGTCGAAGCCCATCAGCTTGACCCAGACCTTCTGGCCTTCCTTCACGATGTCCTTCGTGTTGGCGACGCGGTCGCCAGCCAGCTGCGAGATGTGGACGAGGCCGTCGCGCGAACCGAAGAAGTTCACGAAGGCGCCGAACTCGACGCACTTCACGACGGTGCCCTCGTAGATCTCGCCGACTTCAGGCTCGGCCACGATCGAGTGGATCCACTTCTTGGCCGCCTCGATCTCCTTGCCCGAGGAGGAGGCGATCTTCACCGTGCCGTCATCCTCGATGTTGATCTTGGCGCCGGTCTTCTCGACGATCTCGCGGATCACCTTGCCGCCCGAGCCGATCACGTCGCGGATCTTGTCGGTGGGGATCTGCATGACCTCGATGCGCGGCGCGAACTCGCCGAGCTCGGCGCGGTTCGTCGACAGCGCCTTGGCCATCTCGTTCAGGATCGTCAGGCGACCGCCCTTGGCCTGCTCGAGAGCGACCTTCATGATCTCCTCGGTGATGCCCTGGATCTTGATGTCCATCTGCAGCGAGGTGATGCCGGCTTCCGTGCCCGCGACCTTGAAGTCCATGTCGCCGAGGTGATCCTCGTCGCCGAGGATGTCGGAGAGGACCGCGTAGCGCTCACCCTCGAGGATCAGGCCCATGGCGATGCCCGCCACCGGCTTGCCGAGCGGCACGCCGGCATCCATCAGCGCCAGCGAGGTGCCGCAGACGGTGGCCATCGAGGACGAGCCGTTGGACTCGGTGACCTCGGAGACGACCCGCATCGTGTAGGGGAAGGCTTCCTTGGCCGGCAGCATCGGACGGATGGCGCGCCAGGCGAGCTTGCCGTGGCCGATTTCGCGGCGGCCGGGCGAACCCATGCGGCCGGTCTCGCCGACCGAGTAGGGAGGGAAGTTGTAGTGAAGGAGGAAGGTCTCCTTGTAGGTGCCAGTCAAGCTGTCGACGTACTGCTCGTCCTCGCCGGTGCCGAGCGTGGCGACGACCAGCGCCTGCGTCTCGCCGCGCGTGAACAGCGCCGAGCCGTGGGTGCGCGGCAGGATGCCGGCTTCCGCGACGATCGGACGGACCGTGGAGAGGTCGCGTCCGTCGATGCGGCTCTTGGTGTCGAGGATGTTCCAGCGCACGATCTTGGCCTGGAGGTCCTTGAACACGGCACCGACGACTTCCTTCGGCGCCTTCGGGTCCGCGCCCTCGGGCAGGAAGTGGGCCATGACCTTGGCCTTCACCGCGTCGACGGCGGTGTAGCGGGCCATCTTGTCGGTGTTCTTGTAGGCCGAGCGCAGTTCGCCCTCGGCGATCAGCAGCATCTCGCCTTCGAGCGCCGAGTTGTCGGCCGGGTTGTGCTCGCGCGGCTCCTTGGCGGCGTGCTCGGCGAGCTGGATGATCGCGTCGATCACCGGCTGGAAGCCCTTGTGGCCGAACATCACGGCGCCGAGCATCGTGGCTTCGTCGAGCTCGTGGGCTTCCGACTCGACCATGAGGACGGCGTCCTGCGTGCCGGCGACGACGAGGTCGAGCTTCGACTCCGCCATTTCGTCGACATGCGGGTTGAGCTTGTAGGCCCCATCGATCCAGCCGACGCGCGCGCCGCCGATCGGGCCCATGAAGGGCACGCCCGACAGCGTCAGCGCCGCCGAGGTCGCGACCATCGCCAGGACGTCCGGATCGTTCTCGAGGTCATGCTGCAGGACGGTGACGACGACCTGCGTGTCGTTCTTGTAGCCGGCGGCGAAGAGCGGACGGATCGGACGGTCGATGAGGCGGGAGACGAGCGTCTCCTTCTCGGATGGGCGTCCCTCGCGCTTGAAGTAGCCGCCTGGGATCTTGCCGGCCGCGAAGGCCTTTTCCTGGTAGTTCACGGTCAGCGGGAAGAAGTCGAAGCCGACCTTGGGCTGCTTCTGCGACACGACGGTCGCTAGCACGGTGGTCTCGCCGTAGGTGGCAAGCACGGCGCCGTCGGCCTGGCGGGCGATCTTGCCGGTTTCGAGGGTCAGCGTGCGGCCGGCCCATTCGATCTCGACCTTGTGGGTATGGAACATGAGATATGCCTCTCGTGCAGGCCGCGGGACCGCTCGAAAAGCGGTGCGGCCGTTGGCGTTGAAACGCGCACGGGCAAGACAGCGGGAGGCTTCCGGGAGGCGCGCGCCGCAGGATGGCGCGGCGCCTCGGCACGATGCGGTCCGGGGCGGGTCGGCCCTTCGGATCATGCCGGGAAGCCTCCGGCAATCCTGCCCCGCGAGCGTTCGGCTCTTCGGCGTCTGACGGGCGGCGTCCGTTCGGGCGCGCCCCGCCGGGGCAGTGGCCGCGGGCTGGGGTCAGCCGGCGGCAATCTTGATGGGGCGCGGCGGCGAGGCCCGACCGGGTCCGCCGCTCGCGATTTCGGAAGCCTTAGCGGCGAAGGCCGAGGCGCGCGACGAGGTCGGTGTAGCGCTGCTCTTCCTTGCGCTTCAGGTAATCCAGAAGGCTGCGGCGGGTGGCGACCATGCGCAGGAGACCACGACGCGAGTGGTTGTCCTTCTTGTGCGACTTGAAATGGTCGGTCAGGTTGTTGATGCGCTCGGAGAGAAGTGCGACCTGCACTTCGGGCGAACCGCTGTCGCCTTCGACGGTCGCGAATTCCTTGATCAGTTCGGCCTTGCGCTCTGCAGTGATCGACATCGGATGTCCCTTTCGATCGGGTGTGTTGGGAGAAGTCGCCCGCGGCAAGGATGTCGTCCAGCCGGGGCCGTGAAAACGCATCGAGGCGCCTTGAGAGCGCCGATCCGTGGCGCTCCTATAGCCGATCGGTCCCGGCTTGACCAGACGCGGCCCGTCTCAGGTCCGTACGCGGCCTTTCAGCCCCGGCCGCCGAAGACGCGCTTGGGATGGAATGAGCCCTGGTCGATCGAGCCGATCGCGACAAGCCGGCCGTGGCCGGTGGCATAGGCCTCGTCGCAGGAGGCGGGCGCGTCGCGCCCGCGCAGCAGCACCGGGTTGCCCGACAGCACCCGCCCCGCCTGCTCCTCGGTCAGCGTCACCTCATAGAGGTCCGACAGCGCGGTGGCGGCATCCAGAACGAACTCGTCGAGCGCCTCGAACCGGACGACGCGTGGCTTCGAGCCGGCCTCGATCGCCTCGGCGTCGAGCACCTCCAGGCCTTCCTCGGCGGCGTCCATCAGCTCGTCGAGCGTGACGAGATCGTCCTCGCCGAAGCCGCCGACGGAGATGCGGCGCAGCTCCGTGATATGCCCGAAGCAGCCGAGATCGCGGCCGAGATCGCGCGCGATGGCGCGCACATAGGTGCCCTTGCCGCACTCGGCCTCGAAGACGGTGGTCGCCTCGTCCGGCATGCCGGTGATGGCGAGCCGGTGGACGCTGACGGTGCGAGCGGCGATCTCGACGGTCTCGCCGGCGCGCGCCAAGTCATAGGCCCGCTCGCCCTCGATCTTGATCGCCGAGAAGTTCGGCGGCACCTGGCTGATGTCGCCGGTGTAGTTCGGCAGCAGCGCCTCGATCGCCTCGCGCGACGGGCGCGTGTCCGAGGAATTCGTCACCGGGCCTTCCGTGTCGTCGGTCGTGGTCTCGGCGCCCCAGCGCACGGTGAAGCGATAGGTCTTGCGGCCGTCCATGACGAAGGGCACGGTCTTGGTGGCGTCGCCCAGCGCGATCGGCAGCATGCCCGAGGCCAGCGGATCAAGCGTGCCGGCATGGCCCGCCTTCTGCGCGAAGTAGAGCCACTTGATCTTCGACACCGCCTCGGTCGAGCCCATGCCCACCGGCTTGTCGAAGATCACCCAGCCCGAGATCGGACGTCCCTTCGGCTTCTTGCCGCGTCGCGCCATTATCGTTCGTCCTCGTTCGTCTCGGGGTCGCTCTCGAGATCGCGCGACACCGCCGGCGAGCGCAGCAGCGCGTCGATCCGAGCGTAGTTGTCGAAGCTTTCATCCTCGAGGAAGCGGACCTCCGGCATGTATTTCATCGTGCGAAGGGTGGGCGTGAGCCGGCCCCTCAGGAATTTCGCGTTGGCGTTCAGCGCCGCGACGAAGGGTTTCAGTTCGCTCTCGCCGAGCACGGTGACATAGGCGGTGGCGAGCTTCAGGTCGTTGCTCATGCGCACCTCGCCGACGGTGACGACGGCGCGCTCGAGAAGCGGATCGCGGATCTCGCGCCGCGCCAGGATCTCGGTCAGCGCATGGCGAACCTTCTCGCCCACCGACAGCTGGCGCTGCGAGGGGCCCTTCGGGATCTTGCGGGTCTTGGCCATGGTGGTCGTATCCTCGGAACGGTTCGGGGCGCGGCCCGCACGATCGGTCGAAAAATCGGATCGGGTCCGAGCGGGCAAGCCGTGTCGTTCGTCCCGCGAGCCCGCCCTTACAGCGGCGCATTGCGGCGATCGATGGACCAACGGAGCGCCGGGTCGCGCGAAAGCCGGACGCAGGAAGGAACAGGCCCGGCGTCGCCGCCGGGCCTGTCGCTGAACCGATCGCTGGAAGGCCGGCCGAACCGGCCTTCGCTGAAGGTCTTACAGCGTGCGAGCCACGTGCTCGACGCGGAAGCACTCGATGACGTCGCCGACGCGCATGTCCTCGTAGCGCTCGAAGGCCATACCGCACTCCTGGCCGCCCGGGACCTCCGACACTTCGTCCTTGAAGCGCTTGAGGGTCGAGAGCTTGCCCTCGTGGATGACCACGCCGTCGCGGATGAGGCGCACGCCCGCACCGCGCTCGACCTTGCCCTCGGTGACGCGGCAACCCGCGACCTTGCCGACCTTCGTGATCTGGAAGACCTCGAGGATCTGGGCATTGCCGAGGAAGGTCTCGCGACGCTCCGGCGACAGGAGGCCCGACATCGCCTGCTTCACGTCGTCCACGAGGTCGTAGATGATCGAGTAGTAGCGGATCTCGACACCCTCGCGCTCGGCGGCCTGACGAGCCTGCGCATTGGCACGCACGTTGAAGCCGATGATGGCGGCGTTCGACGTCGCGGCGAGCTGCACGTCCGACTCGGTGATGGCACCGGCGCCCGAATGGACGATCCGAGCCTGCACCTCGTCGGTGCCGAGCTTGTCGAGCGCGCCCTGGATGGCTTCCACCGAACCCTGCACGTCGCCCTTGATGACGAGCGGGAAGGTCTTGAGGCCGCTATCCTGAAGCTGGCTCATCATCTGCTCGAGCGAGCCGCGCTGGCCGGCGGACTTGGCCACGGCCTTGTCGCGCGTCAGACGCTGACGGTACTCGGTGATCTCGCGGGCCTGCGCCTCGTCCTTGACCACGGCGAAGCGGTCGCCCGCCAGCGGCGTGCCGGACATGCCGAGGATCTCGACCGGGGTCGAGGGACCCGCCGTCTTCAGCTGCTTGCCCTTGTCGTCGACGAGCGCGCGCACGCGGCCCCACTGGTCGCCGGCCACCACGATGTCGCCGACACGCAGCGTACCGGACTGGACGAGCGTCGTGGCCACCGGGCCGCGACCGCGATCGAGCTGCGCCTCGATGACGACGCCCTCGGCGGTGCGGTCGGGATCGGACCGCAGGTCGAGAAGTTCGGCCTGCAGGATGATCGCCTCGAGCAGCTTGTCGAGATTGGTGCCGTTCTTGGCCGACACCTCGACGTCGAGCACCTCGCCGCCCATCGTCTCGACGAACACCTCGTGCTGGAGGAGCGCGGAGCGCACCTTCTGCGGGTCGGCGCCCGGCTTGTCGATCTTGTTGATCGCCACGATGATCGGCACGCCGGCCGCCTTCGCATGGCTGATCGACTCGATGGTCTGCGGCATGACGCTGTCGTCGGCCGCCACCACGAGAATGGCGATGTCGGTGGCCTGCGCACCGCGGGCACGCATCGCCGTAAAGGCGGCGTGGCCGGGCGTGTCGATGAACGAGATCTTCTGCCCGTTCTGTTCGACCTGGTAGGCGCCGATATGCTGCGTGATGCCGCCGGCTTCGCCGGACACGACGCTCGTCTTGCGGATGGCGTCGAGAAGCGAGGTCTTGCCGTGATCGACATGGCCCATGATCGTCACGACCGGCGGGCGGGTGACGAGGTTCTCCGGGTTGTCGGCGACGTTGAACAGGCCGGTCTCGACGTCGGACTCGGCGACGCGCTGCACGGTGTGGCCGAATTCGGACGCGATGAGTTCGGCGAGATCGGCGTCGATGACGTCGCCCGGCTTCATCATCTGGCCCTGCGCCATCAGGAACTTGATGACGTCGACGGCCCGCTCCGACATGCGGTTCGCGAGTTCCTGGATCGTGATGGTCTCTGGGAGGATCACTTCGCGGACAATCTTCTCACGCTGCTGGTTCTGCTGGGAGCGCTTGAACTTCTCCTGGCGACGACGCATCGACGACAGCGAACGGCCGCGGGCATCGTCGTCGGAGAGCGCACGCTCGACGTTGACGCGTCCGGCGCCGCGACGATCGTCGGGCGTGCGGGCGCGGGTCGGCTTGGCCGCATCGGCGGTCGGGCCACGGGCCGGGCCGCGATTGGCACCGCCACCGGGACGGCGACGGTCGTCGTCCTCGTCGGCTCGGGTCTTCTTCGTCAGGTCGGTGCGACCGGCCGGGCGAAGACCCAGACCGTCGTCCACCGGCGGCGGGCCGGGAATGACGTTGGCATTGGCACCGGCGCTGCCGGGACGGGCCTGCGGCCGGTTGGCGGCGCGGCGGCTGGCATCCTCTTCGGCCTTCTTTCGAGCCGCGGCCTCGAGTTCGAGGCGTGCAGCCTCTTCCGCCTGACGACGCTCGGACTCCTCGCGCTCCGAACGGCGACGCTCGTCCTCGGCGACGCGGCGCGCCTCCTCGATCTGGAACAGGCGGCGATCCTCGACCTCGCGCTGCTTGGCGAGTTCGAGGGCGCGGCGACGTGCGTCCATTTCCTTCGAGGAGAGATCCGACAGAACCGCACCACGGGGCTGGCGCGCCCCAGCGGCCGCGTTCGGCTGCTGCTGGGGTGCGCGGCGATCGTCGCGCGCACCCGGCTGGCCGGGACGGCTCGGCTGGCCCGGACGGTTCTGTCCGTAGCCGCCCGAGGGGCCCGAGCGGCTCTGGCTGAAGCCCGAGGGAATGCCGGAACGGACGGGCTGCTGCGGACGGGCTGCGCCGCCTGTCGGCGCGGAGCCGGCGGGACGGGCAGGCGCGGCCGGGTTTGGACGCACCGTTCCCTGCGCGGGACGCGCGGGGGCGGCAGGCGCGGCGGGGGCCGCGCTGGCGACGGGCTGGGACGGGGCTTCGGTGGCGGACGGCTTCAGGGGCTCGGCTTTCGCGGTCGGTTCGGGCGTGGCGGATACGGGCGTTTCGGGTGCAGCCGCCACCGGCTCAGGGGCCGCGGCCGGCACGGCGACGGGCGCCTCTGCCTTCGGCTCGGGGGCCTGAGGGGCTTCCGGCGCTGCGACCTCGGCGACGACGGACGCCGCGGCAGCCACGGGCTCGGCTGCTGTTGCGGCCGGCGCGACGGCTTCTGCGGGCGCGGCGGGCGGCGTCGGCAGGCGGTCGGGCACGACGGGGGCCTGCGGGTTCTGAGCGGCATGCGCGAGCGCCGCGGCCTGGGCCGGCGTCAGCGTCGGGCGCACGGGCGGCGGCGGAGCGGCGGGTGCCGCTGCGACGGGCGCGACCGCTGCCGGCGCAACCGGGGCTGCGGCCTTGGCCGCATCCTCGGGGCGCGTGAACTTGCGCTTCTTCGTTTCGACGACGACGTTGTTCGTGCGCCCGTGCGAGAAGCTCTGCCGCACCGTCGAAGGTGCCGCGCCAGCCGGCTTCAGGGTCAGGGTCTTCTTGGGGGTGACGCTCAGCGTCTTGTCGTCCCCTGATTTCGTATCGCTCATTACCGCTTCCGCTTCCTGCGCGGGATAAATCCTCGCGCCCACTATCCGTGCCTAGAGCATTTCGCAACCGTGCTCTGCTGTTGATCGGGTTCTTCGTCTCATGATGGTGCCGTCTCGCCGGGTGTCGGCCCGGGCTCTGCGCCGGGGCTTTCGCCCCGATAGATCCGCAACGCCTCGAAGCGCCGCAAGAGAGCCGAACCCGCTTCACCGGACAGGACGGCCGCATGTATCACATTCTCGGTGCCGAAGGCCAAACCCAATTCCACCGAACCCAGAAGTCGGTAGGTGGGAGTCGGCTTGGCCCGACCCGATTGTTCACCCGCATGACGGGCTCCGTCGAGCTTGCGCACGCCATCCGGCGCCGCATCGCTCGCATGGATCGAGGCCATCGCCTTGCCGGAGCGCAAAGCAGCGTCGACCTTGGCGGCACCCGTGACGATCTGACCGGCCTTGCGGGCCATCGCCATCGCGCCCGTCACCGAGCGCACGAGGGTCGCATCGAGCTCGCCGGGCACCTCATCGACACCCGAGAGCTCGCGCTTGAGCGCGCGCGGCAGCAGGCGGCGCTTGACTGCGAGCTCCACCACCACGCGGCGCGCCTCGACATGGGCGCCGCGACCCGGCAGCCGCCGCTTCAGATCGGCGACGACGCGCCCCTCCGGATCGGCGACGAAGCGCACGAGCTGATCGGCGGGCAGCGACTGGCGCGACACGATGCACATGCGCCCGTTCATGACAGCCTCCTCCAATCCGTCGTCCTCGTTGCCATCAACTTGGCTCATGCGCGTCCCGGGTTTCGCTCATTGGCGGGCAACCGGCTGTGATCCCGTCGCGGGGATCAGGCCTCGGCCGCCTCGCCTTCCTCATCGACGAGTTCTTCGCTCGCCATCTCCTCTTCGGTGATCCAGCCGGCCTTCACGCGGGCCTGCATGATCATCGTCTCGGCATCGACACGGCTGACCTCGAAGGTCGACAGCGCGCCGGTGAACCGCTTGGTCTCGCCGTCCTTGCGCTCGCTCCAGCCGACGAGATCGTCGGCGGCGCAGCCCGCGAAATCCTCGATCGTCTTCACGCCGTCCTCGCCGAGCGCCACCAGCATCGGCGTCGTCAGGCCGTCGATCTCGCGCAACTCGTCGGCGACGCCGAGCGCCTTGCGCTTCTCGTCCTGCTCGGTCTCGCGGCGCTCGAGGAACTCCTTGGCGCGGTTCTGGATCTCCGCGGCCGTGTCCTCGTCGAAGCCCTCGATCGCGGCGACCTCGGACGTGTCGACATAGGCGACCTCCTCGACCGAAGTGAAGCCTTCCGAGGCGAGGAGCTGGCTGACCATCTCGTCGACGTTCAGGGAGTCCATGAACAGCGAGGAACGCTCGGAGAATTCCTTCTGGCGGCGCTCGGACTCTTCCTGCTCGGTAAGGATGTCGATGTCCCAGCCCGTCAGCTGCGAGGCGAGGCGCACGTTCTGTCCGCGACGGCCGATCGCAAGGCTAAGCTGGTCATCGGGGACCACGACTTCAATGCGCTCGGCGTCCTCGTCGAGCACGACCTTCGAGACTTCCGCCGGCTGCAGGGCGTTGACGAGGAAGCTCGCGGCGTCCGGCGACCAGGGGATGATGTCGATCTTCTCGCCCTGCAGCTCGGCCACGACGGCCTGCACGCGCGAGCCGCGCATGCCAACGCACGCGCCCACCGGATCCACCGAACTGTCGCGGCTGACCACGGCGATCTTGGCGCGCGACCCGGGGTCGCGGGCCACCGACTTGATCTCGATGATGCCGTCGTAGATCTCGGGCACTTCCATGGTGAAGAGCTTCGCCATGAACTGGGGATGGGTGCGCGACAGGAAGATCTGCGGGCCACGCTGCTCGCGGCGCACGTCGTAGACGAAGGCGCGCACGCGGTCGCCGTAGCGGAACAGCTCGCGCGGGATCTGCTCGTCGCGGCGGATGATGCCCTCGCCCTTGCCGAGATCGACGATCACGTTGCCGTATTCGACGCGCTTGACCGTGCCGTTGACGATCTCGCCGACGCGGTTGACGAACTCGTCATACTGCTTGTCGCGCTCGGCCTCTCGCACCTTCTGCACGATGACCTGCTTGGCCGACTGGGCGGCGATGCGGCCGAACTCCATCGGCGGCAGCTGCTCGGCGATGAAGTCGCCCGGCTCGGCGTCGGGGTTCTTGTCGCGCGCCAGCTCCAGATAGATCTGGGTGTTGGGGTCCTCGACCTCCTCCACCACCTCGAGAAGCCGCTGGAGCTTCATCTCGCCGGTCTTCTGGTTGATGTCGACGCGGATGTTAGTGTCCTGGCCGTAGCGCGAGCGGGCCGCCTTCTGGATGGCGTCGGCCATCGCGGCGATCACGATCTCGCGGTCGATCGACTTCTCCCGCGCGACGGCGTCCGCGATCTGCAGAAGCTCGAGCCTGTTCGCACTGACTGCCATCTTGATGTTCTCCTGGTCGAACGCCGCCCCGCTCTCGGGTCTCGTCGGCGTCGAGGTCCTGCCGCTTGCCGCCGGAGCGGTGAATGGTCACGCGCCACACGAGGCGGCCGTCGTCGGTTGCCGGTTCCGAAACGAACGGCGCGACACGCCGTTCCCTTTCGGAACCGATAGGTCAGGGGGCCGAGGCTTCGGCGGCTCCCACATCGTCTTCACCCTCGATGGGCACGCCGCGGGCGCGCCGCGCATCCTTGTCGGCCTTCAGCGAGGCCTGGATCAGTTCGTCGGTCAGGATCAGCCGGGCCTCCGCGATGGCGTCGAGCGGGATCTCCGCGCTCGCGTCCTCGCCCGCCGCGACACCGTCGCGCTCCAGGCGGATCGTGTCGCCCTCGACCGCCGTCACCACGCCGCGGAAGCGCTTGCGGTTGGCGATCAGCCGGTTGGTCTCGAGCTTGAGGAGATGACCGGTCCAGGTCTCGAAGTCGCCCTTGCGCACCAGCGGGCGGTCGATGCCCGGCGAGGAGACTTCGAGATGGTAGGCGCGATCCATGGGATCGTCGACGTCGAGGACGGGCGACACCGCCCGGCTCACCGCCTCGCAATCCTCCACCGTCATCGTGCCGTCCTGGCGCTCGGCCATGATCTGCAGCGTGGTGCCGTTCATCGCGGAGACGCGCACGCGCACCAGTCGATAGCCGATCTGCTCGATCGCAGGCTCCACGATCCCGGCGACGCGCGCCTCCAGACCCTGTTCGATGATGATGCGCTTATCCGTCACGGCCACTCCGGCGTCTGTTTCACGACTGGAGCGCTCCGAGCTTCGGCCCGTCCCACGCTCCCGCTTCGAAACGATCGCCGAAGGGTTGATCCCAACAAAAAAGAGCGGGACCGGGGGGACCCACTCTCACGACCGATCGAAGAGAATATGACGCTTCTATACGCCCGCACGCCCGCCATGGCAAGCCGGCGTGCGGGCGCGAGACGGGGGAGGACCCCGCACCGCGCCTCAGACCCGGCGGAACGTCAGGTAGGCGCCCTTGCGTCCTTCGCGGTGCGCCTTGGCTTCGTAGCGCGTGCCCGGCCAGCCTTCGTAGGGCGTGTGCCAGTCCGACGGCCCGTGCGCGATCCATTCGAACTCGGGGTGATCGCGCAGGTGCTGCAGCGTCCAGTCGACATAGGTCTCGATGTCGGAGGCGAAGCGGAACGGCGCGCCGGGGCGCATCGTGCGGGCGAGGCGCGCCAGCGTGCGCTCGTTGACGAAGCGGCGCTTCCAGTGTTTCCGCTTCGGCCAGGGGTCGGGATAGAAGAGATCGACGCCCGAAAGCGAGGCGTCCGGCAGCCAGTCGAGAAGCAGCGTCGCATCGTCGCCGTAGAGGCGCAGGTTGCGGCGGGGATCCTCGCCGAGCGCCACGAGCATCTTGGCCATCGAGTTGACGAAGGGCTCGACGCCGATGAAGCCGGTACCGGGATGGCGCCCCGTCTCGTGATGCAGGTGCTCGCCTCCGCCGAAGCCGATCTCGAGGCGAACCCCGTCGACGGGATCGGCGAAGAGCTCGCGGAGGTCGGCGGGCGCCGGCGATGAGAGGTCGAGGCCGAGGTCGGGCAGCACGTCGCGCAGCAAGCCCGCCTGAAGCGGGCGCAGCGTCTTGCCGCGCGAGCGGCCGAAGAAGTTCTCGCGGACGCGCGCCCGCGGCCCGTTCGTGCGACGCTCAGAGGCCAAGGGCGGCCTTCAGCTTCGGTGCCAGATCCGTGCGTTCCCAGGAGAACGATCCGTCGCGGCCGGGCTTGCGGCCGAAATGCCCGTAGGCCGAGGTCTTGGCGTAGATCGGGCGCGTCAGCTGCAGATGCTCGCGGATGCCCCGCGGCGTCAGGTTCATCACCTCGCGCAGCACCGTCTCCAGCGCCGCCTCGTCCACCCGCCCCGTGCCGTGCAGGTCGACATAGACCGACAGGGGCTCGGCCACCCCGATCGCGTAGGAGAGCTGGATCGTGCAGCGATCGGCCAGCCGCGCCGCGACGACGTTCTTGGCGAGATAGCGCGCCGCATAGGCCGCCGAGCGGTCGACCTTCGTCGGGTCCTTGCCCGAGAACGCGCCGCCGCCGTGCGGTGCCGCCCCGCCATAGGTATCGACGATGATCTTGCGCCCCGTCAGTCCGGCGTCGCCGTCCGGGCCCCCGATCACGAACTTGCCGGTCGGGTTGACGTGCCAGACGCAATCCACGGCGATCGGCAGCTCGCCCACCGCCTCGCGGATGAAGGGCTCGACGATGCGCCGCACGTCCG